>NZ_JBYTBS010000069.1:0-32871 GCF_058789495.1 Paenibacillus sp. FW126-R14
ACCACAGAAACAAGCATTGGAAACACATAGCGATGTACAGCGCACTCAAATGAAAGCGTTTTACTCGACATCCTGAGTTTTTCAGGCTAAATGGCTCTGACAGGGTTTTGCAGTCAGATTAGAGGGGAATTTTCCAGCTAATTTGGCTTCAGAAGCCTAATTGCACAACGCGAACAAGTCCGCAGAGTTATGGCCGCCTTATGTACAGATTGCATGTGCGGCCCCCTCTTATTGCATCTCAACGACGTGTACGAAAGGGGCGTCCTGAATGAGCGGCAGCAGTTGATCCACGGCATAATTCGCAGGCAGCTTAATGGTAATGTCGAGCACAAGCTCGGCGGATTCGGATAACTTTTCACTATGAAAATGTAAAATGACAATGTCTCTTTCCTTGAAAAACTGTTGAATGAATGGGACAGCTCCCGGTTCATCCCGCAGGCGGACGGATAACTGCTCGGTTTTGGGCGCAGTCAGCCACGGAATTTTGCTATGCAGCAGTTTTTGTGCGATCAAAATGAGCACGGTCGTACCGATGCCGACAATGTACAAATTAGCGCCGATTGCCATGCCGATGCCAGCGGTCAGCCAAATCCCCGCCGCCGTCGTGAGCCCTCTAACGGTTTGCCGCTGCATAAAGATCATGCCGGCACCCAGGAAGCCGACGCCGCTGACGACTTGCGCCGCAACACGCGACGGATCAAGCGCAACTCCTTCTTTGCCGATCATATCTTCAAATCCGTATTTAGAAATGAGCATCATGAGCGCCGCCCCTGCCGCTACGACGAAATGGGTGCGAATCCCCGCTTCTTTCATTCTGCTCTTGCGCTCGTAGCCAATGATCGCGCCGCAGACGCCGGCCAGGATTACGCGCAACAAAAATCCAATCTCCATACCAATTCTCCTTTCCAGCAAATCATCGTCGTCCGACCCCGCTTTCCGGCAGAACGCTGAAGGACGCTCCCCCGCTTGCGCTTGAGTGGCGTCCTCCGTTCCATCGTACACTATTTTCGAAAACTTACCAACTTCAGCTCCGTTAACTCCTCGATCGCGTACTTCACGCCTTCGCGTCCTGTGCCGCTTTCCTTGACCCCGCCGTAAGGCATGTGGTCCACCCGGAAAGTCGGGATGTCATTGATCATCACGCCTCCGACCTCCAGTGCTTCCGCAGCAGCGAATGCCGTGCGGAGATCGTTCGTGTAAACCCCCGCTTGCAAGCCGTAGCGGGAGTCGTTCACAAGGGCGATGCCCTCCTCGATGGAGGCGATCCGGTTGATCAGGACGATCGGCGCGAACGCCTCCTGGCAGGCGACGCGCGCCGAGGCCGGCGCATGCAGCAGCACGGTCGGCTCCACGATGCTGCCCTCGCGCCGGTTGCCCGCTGCGACGACGGCGCCCTGCCGCTCCGCCTCCGCGATCCATGCCATCGCGCGGTCGGCGTCGCGAGCGCTGATCAAAGCGGAGACGTCCGTCGCCGGATCGAGCGGATCGCCGATGCGCAGCTTCGCCGTTTGGGCGACGAACTTCTGCACAAACGGGTCAAACAGCGCTTCATGCACATAAATGCGCTGAATGGAAATGCACACCTGGCCCGCGTACGAGAAAGCGCCAGTGACCGCTCTTGCGATCATGGCATCCACGTCCACGCCTTGATCCACCAGCAGCGCCGAGTTCGAGCCGAGCTCGAGCGTCACTCTTCGAAGGCCGGCTTTGCCGCGAATGGCGATGCCGACCTCCGGGGAGCCCGTGAAGGTGACCGCCTTCACGCGTTCATCCGTCACCAGTAAGTCGCCAATGGCGCTCCCGCTGCCGGTCACAACGTTCAGCGCCCCTGCGGGAAGACCCGCCTGCTGTAAAAGCTCCGCCAAAAACAACGCAGACAACGGCGTTTGGCCTGCCGGCTTCAGGACAATTGTATTGCCTGCAGCGAGCGCCGGACCTACTTTGTGCGCAACCAAATTCATCGGAAAGTTAAACGGTGTTATCGCCGCAACGACGCCCAAAGGCTGGCGAATCGTATACGCCACGCGATTCTCTCCACCAGGCGCTGCGTCCATCGGAATCGTCTCGCCGTGAATCCGCTTCGCCTCCTCGGCCGCGAACTTGTACGTGGCGATCGTGCGCTCCACTTCCAGCTTCGCCGTCGCGATCGGCTTCGCCGCTTCAAGCGCAATTATAGCTGCGCATTCCTCCGCCTTCTCGCGAATCAAAGCGCCCAGCCGCTCCAAGATGGCTGCCCGTTCATGCGCAGGCATCCGCGCCATCAAGGGTCTAGCTCGTTCAGCCGCATCAAGTGCCAGCTGCACTTCGGCCCTTCCTGCGTACGCAATCTCAGCAATTTGCTCGCCGCTGTAGGGGGAGTATAAAGGCCGGTACTCACCAGCCTCCACCCACCGCCCTTCAATGAATACATGCTTTCTCATGCTGTTTCCCCTTTCCTAGCTGCTGCAAGCCCGAAATGCCGCCTCCAGCACATCCAAGCCCTCGGCAAGCTGCTCATCCGTGATCACAAGCGGGCTTAGAATACGAATCACATTCCCGTAAATTCCCGCGCTCATCACGATTACGCCATGCTGATGCGCCTCCTGCAAAATCCGGGCCGTCAGCTCCTTATCCGGTGCCCGGCTCACAGGATCTTTCACCAGCTCAACGGCACTCATCGCGCCTAGTGTGCGCACATCCCCGATACAGCCGAGTTCCTGCTGCAGCGTAAGAAATCTTTCACTTACCGCTGCCCCGATGGCAACGGCTCTCTCGGCCAGCCGCTCCTCCTCCAGCATGGCAATGACTTGCAGGGCGGCAGCGCAGCCAAGCGGACTGCCGCCATACGTGCCCCCGATTTCCCCGACCCCCGGGGCATCCATGATTTCCGCTCTGCCGGTCACGGCGCTGATCGGGAGACCGGCCGCAATCGATTTGGACATCGTCATGAGATCCGGCACGACGCCGTGGTGCTCCATGGCAAACATGCGGCCCGTACGCCCGAAGCCCGTTTGCACTTCATCCGCAATGAGCAGGATGCCATACTTGTCGCACATGCGTCTCACGCCCTTGATAAACCGTGTGGAGGGAATGACAAAACCCCCTTCGCCTTGAACAGGCTCAAGGATCACGGCAGCTACATCCTCACCCGGGACCTCAGCCAAGAAAAAATCATCAAACTTCTGCAAGATTTGATCATCCACCTCATCCTCAGACATCCCGCCAGGAGCGCGGTAGTAGTATGGATAGGGCATTTTATACGTATCGGGCGCAAAAGGACCGAAGCCGTTTTTGTAAGGCTTCACCTTACTGGTGAGCGACATCGCCATGTAGGTTCTGCCATGAAAGCCGCGCTCGAAAGATATGACGGCTCTGCGCCCCGTATATTTTCGTGCGATTTTCACGGCATTTTCAACAGCCTCCGCCCCGCTGTTCAAAAAAAACGTTTTTTTTCGATGATCGCCAGGCGTCAATTCGTTTAGTTTCTCTGCAAGAGCCACATACGGCTCATACATCATCACATGGAAGCAGGGATGCAAATAGCGGTCCAGCTGCGCCTTCAGCGCTTCCACCACTTTGGGCGGACAATGGCCGACGTTCAAAGAGCCGATTGCACCGGCGAAATCGATAAAGGTATTCCCGTCGACATCGGTGAGCAGCGCTCCCTCCCCTTTTGCCGCAAAGGTGGGTACGGTGTTGAATGGCCCCCGTGGAATACTCGCCATGCGGCGCTCCAGCAGCTGTTGAGCTTGCGGCCCCGGCAGAGCAGTCTTCATCTCAATGCAGGCTGTCTTTTTCTCCTTCGCATCCATCCGCTATGCCTCCATTCTGTCAAAACCGCACCAATGAATCAAGGTCAGCGCGATGATCTCCGCAGCCACGAACACATCTTCGAGCACAATGTGCTCATTCGGATAATGCGCGACTTGCGTAATACCGGGACCGAAAACTAAACAAGGCGTCTCCCCGAGCTGCGTCAGCAAGCCGCCATCCGTGCCCCAAGGCGATGCTTCGATGACCGGCTCTTCGCGCTTAACCTCGCGATACTGCTGCCGGAGCACTTCCATCAGCGGATGCCCCGGATCGACACTGCCCGGAACCCATTGCGCTCCGAACCATTCCAAGGCAGGCGGATGCTCGGCAAACCAAGGATCAACGTCCTTCAACCGATCTATCCATTTGAGCATTTCCTCTTTGGCCTCTTCCAGCTTCTCCTCAGGGGCCACACCCATACGTCCCTCCAGCTTTACCGTATCGGGAACGGATGAGGGCCAATTCCCGCCTTGAATAACACCCAGATTAATGGGAATCGGAATCGGATTGTTGGCATACAGCGGATCTATGATCCGGGCATTCCTCTCCTTCTCCAGCTCCCGGATATACTGAATGACAACGATACTTTTCTCAATCGCGCTAACGCCCTCATACCTGGTTCCGCCATGCGCCGAGCGGCCTTTGACCTCAATGCGGAACCACATCGAGCCCTGCTGCTTCGGAAAAATACGCAAATTCGTAGGCTCCGGAATGAGAGCCGCATCCGCCTTGTAGCCTCTCACGATAGCTGCCAGCGTCCCGGCCCCGCCGCTTTCCTCTTCCACAACGCTTTGAAAAATAACGTCGCCTTTCAGCTTCAGCCCTAATCCCTGAATGGCTCCAAGCGCAAGCAGAAGCGCTGTATTGCCGCCTTTCATATCCGTCGCTCCGCGTCCGTACAGCTTGCCGCCTGTCACTTCGCCGCTGTATGGATCATGCTGCCACTGATCCCGCTGGCCCTCCGGCACAACGTCTACATGGCCGTTAAGCAGAAGGGAACGGCCTCCTCCGGCCCCCTTCAAAACACCCACAACGTTGGGACTACCTGCAAAATCATTTCGCGGTGAGCAAAAATACGGATGCTCCGCAAGCCTCTCTCCGTCCGGCTCCCACATATCCACATCCAATTTCAGAGCGTGCAGCTGATCGGCCACAAGGCGCTGAACTTCCTTCTCATTGCCCTGTGTGCTTGCGATTCTCACCATTTGCTGCAGCAATGCGGTCCCTGCGTCACGATGAAGCGTTATCCACTCATGAATTCGTCCCTGCAGATCGGCGTTCTCCTTCGGCAAAAGAATTCCCTCCTTTCGATTCGCTCTCCATTATGGAATGTAGGAAATATGCTCAGGTATGATCAAAGCGGCCTCCGTATGACACACAACGTCATCAACCGTATATGGCAGCATGACTTCCTTCAAAAGGAGCCCACGCTCCGTCACTTCCATCACGGCCATTTCCGTTATAATCAACTTCACGCAAGCCCGCGCGGTCAGCGGCAAATCACACTGCTTCTTCACCTTGGATTCGCCCTGCCGGTTGACATGGTTCATGAGCACGATCACTTTTTTCGCTTTTTGCGCAAGCTCCATCGCTCCCCCGATGCCGGCCACCCGCTTGCCCGGTACGATCCAATTCGCCAAATCGCCGTGCTCGCTAACCTCCAGCGCCCCAAGAATCGTAACATCAATACAGCCTCTGCGGATCATGGCAAAAGCAATAGAGCTGTCGCAGTAGGAAGCTCCGTCTACAATCGTGACCGGATACCCACCTGCGTTGCAGAGAAACGCATCCTCCTCTCCCGGATCCGGTGCTCCGCCTGCGTACAAGATGCCGTTTTCCGCATGAAAAACGATCTGAACGCCCTCCGGCACATAGTCTGCAACCTGGGTCGGGATGCCGATGCCCAAATTGACGGCCATGCCGTTTTTCAACTCCTGGGCGGCCCGCTTCGCTATTCGGTCACGGTTTTCTTTTCCCATACCCATTGCCAATTCACTCCTTTGCTGAGGATCACCATATCGACGAAAATGCCCGGTGTGACGATGCTTTCAGGGTCCAGCGCGCCAAGCGGCACAATCTCGTCAACTTCGGCAATCGTACATGTACCGGCCATCGCAACGAGCGGATTGTAATTTCGGCCGCTTTTATCATAGACTAGATTGCCGTAGGGGTCGGCCTTTAACGCATGAACGATTGCCACATCAGCCGTCAAAGCCGGCTCCACCAAATACGTTCGCTCGTCGATCGAAACCGTCTCCCGGCCTTCCCCCATCATCGTGCCGACCCCGACGTCCACCAAAATGCCTCCGAGGCCGACGCCGCCTGCCCGGATTTTTTCCGCCAGCGTTCCTTGCGGATAAAAGACGACCTCCATCGAGCCTTCCTCCATCATTTGACCTGCGTTAGGATTGGAGCCGATATGGGAGGCAATCACCTTTTTCACCTGTCCGGCGGTCACCAAACGGCCAATTCCGATTTGCGGAAAACCGGTATCGTTGCCGATAATCGTTAAGTTTTGGACCCCTTTGCGCAAAATGCCATCGATCAGCGTAGGCGGTGTGCCGATCCCGCCAAACCCGCCGTACATGAGCGTGCAGCCGTCGTTAATCGCATGAAGCGCTTCCTCCAAGCTCTTCACTTTGCTCAGTTCCGTTTTTTCCATCCTTGTCACCTCCAGGCTGGCTCTCCGCTCAACTCATCCATGACTTCCCGAACGGCTTCTTCCAAAAGCTGCACGAGCAGATCGATTTCCGCTTCCGTAATGACAAGAGGCGGCGCCACAATAATGGCGTCCCCGGCCCCATCCACAGCGCCCGCTGCGGGATAAACGAGCAAGCCTTTATGAAAGGCTTTGTCAATAATCCGGGCGGTCATGCCCGCAGCAGGCGGAAACATCTCTTTATCGTCCCTGTTCCGCACGAACTCGATGCCCAGCAGCAGCCCTCTGCCCCTAACATCGCCAATGATCTCGATGTCATCTGCCAGCTGATGCAGCTTAGCCATCAAATAAGCCCCCCTGCTTTGAGCGGCCTGAGCGAGCTGATGCTTCTCAACGTAGTCCAGGACCGCCAGCGAAACAGCCGCCGACTGCGGATTGGCGCTGTAGGTATGGCCGGCCATGATGCTTTTGGAGCCTTGCAAAATAGGCGCCATCACATGGTCCTTGACCAACGTGGCCGCCATCGGCGTATAGCCGGCGCTCAAGCCTTTGCCCAGCGCTATTAGATCCGGCTCTACGCCATCGTGCTGCATGCCGAACATTTCCCCCGTGCGGGCAATGCCGGTCATGACCTCGTCAGCGATAAATAAAATCTCATGGCGATCGCAAATTTCTTTGATCCTCGTGTAGTAGCCCGCAGGCGGAACAATCGCGCCTCCGGCAGCCCCAATAATGGGCTCGGCAATGAAGGCGGCGATATGTTCGGCGCCGATTCGTTTGACCGCTGTTTCCAAGTCGTCTGCGCACGCCAGCTTGCAAGAGGGAGCGGCCATCTGAAGCGGACAGCGGTAGCAATAGGGAGGAGCCACGACCGGAAAATCTTCTAGAAGCGGAATAAACCGCCTCCTTCTTAGCACATGACCGGACATCGAAAGCGCGCCCATGGTGATGCCGTGATAGCTCATTCTGCGCGATATCACTTTGTTCTTGCCAAAGCGGCCTTTCTCTTGCCAATGCTGAATGGCAATCTTCATCGCCGTCTCCGTCGCTTCGGAGCCGCTGTTCACAAAGAAGGCCCAGTAATCGCCGCCAGGCGCCAAATCGCTCAGCTTCTTGGCGAGCTTCTCAGCCGGTTCGCTCGTAAACTGGGAACGGTATACAAAAGAAACCTTGCCGGCCTGCTCCGTCATCGCGTCAATGATTTCCGGTACGCCGTGTCCGATGCCGGCGGTCACAGCTCCCGAAGCCCCGTCCAGGTACGCTTTTCCTTGCTCGTCGTAGAGGAACACCCCTTTCCCGTATTGAACCGTGGGATAAGGATGGTCCAGAATGGGCTTGATTAAATGCTCCCGCTCCATAAGGCACCCCCGCTTATCAACCGTCACTGTCGTTTTATTTCAGAAACATATTTTTGACCCGAGGCGCTTTCAACAGCTCTTCATAGCGAAAGGAGCTTCCAAGCGCAGAAACATCATGCCAATACAGCATCTCTTCGATCTGTTGTGCGGTGCCTTCCGGCACATAGGTCCGGCAGTTGGCGCACTCGATCGCCGGGACATCCAAAATCTGCACAGCCATCTTCCCGTCCGGCATGATCCAGTAGCAATCTTTGACACTATCCCGGACATCTTCCGTCTCACACCACATGCACGGCATAAGCTTTCAGCCTCCTTCATGACTAACGGATATGTTATGCGCAGCAGGCAGCTGCATCTGCCTAATAACGAAGCAATAACCATGCCAACTTTTGACCGGCGCAACCAAGTATTGCAAGGCTAATATGACGGATCGAAGCATATAACCATGATAAGAAGAAGGGGGAATGCGACATGCCCAATGATCTGCCGGCATACAGCAATGAAGTCGAGCACGGCGACGATTATACGGTAAGCTTTTGCCTCGATTTCATGAATAAGAGACTGCGGGTTGACGACTACCATGGCAATGTGAATGCCATCTGCGAGCGAATGACAGGTGTAGCTCAAAAGCATGCGCTGACCAAAGTTTTTTTCAAATCGCGGGAAGAGGATTGGCAAATTTTTTTAGGAAAAGGCGGCATGTTGGAGGGCGTTTACAAAGGATACTTTCGCGGCAAGGATGCCTACTGCATGGCATTTTATTCGGATCTGGAGCGGAGAAGCAGTGATTATTGGATGGAGGAGGATCGCATTTTGCAGCAGGTGCTGGCCCTTCCCCGCAAACCGGACCGGCCTGCCGTTCCGGAGCGCTTCACTCTACGTCTAGCCCGCGCCGAGGATTCGGAGTCCCTTTCGCATTTGTACGCCCAAATTTTTCAAACCTACCCTACGCCGATGAACGATCCCCCGTATGTAGCAAAAACGATGAGGGACGGGACGGTTTATTATCTCATCGAATCGCAGGGTGAGCTTATTAGCGCCGCTTCCGCGGAAATCAATACGGTGTACGCCAATGCGGAAATGACCGATTGTGCCACACTTCCCGCCTTCCGGGGCCAAGGGCTCATGAAGCTTTTGATGCATGCTTTGGAGGAGGAATTGATCGCCCGCCGGATTACTTGCGTTTACTCGTTATCCAGAGCTCTTTCCTTCGGCATGAATGCCGTTTTCTATCAGATGGGCTATGGGTGCTACGGCAGGCTGACGAAAAACTGCGACATCTACAATAAATATGAGGACATGAATTTATGGGCCAAAGCTTTAAGCGGGCCGTAACCCACTATGGTATCTATATGCGTTTCCTTCTCTGGGAAGAAGAAATGCCCAGCTCTTCCCGATATTTCGCCACCGTGCGGCGCGAGATCTGGATGCCCTCCTGCATGAGCAGAGCTGCCAGCTTGTGGTCAGAGTAAGGTTTGGCCGCATTCTCGCTGCGGACCCATTGCTTCAGACTGCTTTTGACACGTTCGGAGGACGCCGCTTCTCCGCTTTGGTTTGGCAGGCCGGACGGGAAAAAATGCTTGAGCTCGAAGATGCCCCACGGCGTTTGGGCATATTTGCCGGCCGTTGCCCGGCTGACCGTCGATTCATGCAGGCCCAGCTTATCGGCGATATGCTTCAATGTCATCGGTTTGAGATGGGCCGTCCCCTTCCAAAAAAACTCGCTCTGCTCATCTGCAATCGCTTGCGCCACACGGAAAATCGTCTTACGCCGCTGCTCCAAGCACCTTAGAAAGAACAGCGCCGATTGGATTTTGCCGCTCAGGAACCGGGCGGCTTCGTTCGTCTCTCTTTCCTGCCTCGCGATTCGCTCATAGTAACCGTTCATCGAGAGCCGTGGAAGAGCAGCCTGATGAGTAAACACCGCAAGCCCTTGGCCTGTATTCTCAATGACGACTTCCGGCATGATATAGTGAACGTCTTCTGTGTGAAAGGCAGCCCCGGGTCTCGGATTCAACCCCTTGATGACGTCCAGGGCTGCCTGAATTTCTTGCGGTGAAGCTTGCAAAACCTGCGATAGTTTGTGAACGTGATAACCGGCAACATCTTTCAGATGATGGTTAATAAGATCAGCGACCAAGGGAAAGCTTTCGGTCAAAGACTGAACTTGCAAAAGCAGGCATTCCCGCAAATTTCTCGCTCCCACACCGGCAGGCTCAAAGCTTTGCAGAAGGCTGAGCGCCTGCTCCGCTAGCTCACGCTCCACCTTCAGAGCGTCCGAAATTTCACTTAACGAAGATTGAAGATAGCCATTAGCGTCCAAGTTTCCGATCATAAAAACAACAGTTCGGCGCAGTGTTTGCGGTATTTTGGGCATGAACATGAGCTGCTCTTTCAAATGCCTTTCCAGGGATACCTCGTTCGCAGCGGCATGGTTAAGCGGATCATAAGCATCGGAATCGGAATCGGGATCGGGGCCCCTCCTGCTGGCAGAACGGGAATAGGCAGGAAACTCGTCAGCCCGCTCTTGCATGGCGGCGAATTCCAAAACCGGATTCTCATTCATCTCCTGCTGGACAACCTCCAGCAATTCCGGTGTCGAGAGCTGCAGGATCGTGATCGCTTTGCGCAGCTGCGGTGTCAGCCGCATTTTCGCCGATTGCTGTTGGAACATTCCGTACCCTGGGCGCATGAACATCATTCCTTTACGTTGTTGCTATAGTGTATTCACGCAGGGACGATCGCTTGCCACTCGGTCTGTAAACATAAAAAAGCCCGCAAAGGGCTTGTACGCGCTTGAATCTAGTGAATTTTCATAGAGTACGTATAGAAAAATATATTTTGGACGAGTCTAGTAGCAATAACTCTATTATTTTTCTTTGAGGAGGAGCTATGATGTTTCGTAAGATCGTATATTGGACTTTCGTACTGTTATTCAGCTTAGGGGTTGCGGATAAAGCCTATTCCTTCCCGGGCAGCGATGAAAATATGGAACTTCCGCCATCTTACAGTCTTGCAGTAAATGACACAGCAGCCGAACCAGACAACGATACCGGATCAACGGCCCTGCCGCCAACCACGCAGTATCTGGTCAACAAAGGAGATACGCTGTACAAAATCGCCCGCGATTTTGAGATCGACGTGAACGACCTTATGACCTTCAACAATATCGGTGACCCGCGCGGGCTCACAATCGGCCAAGTTCTGAAGATTCCTTCAGGCGGGACAGGATCGACAGGATCGTCTTCCGTTAAAACACAACCAAAAATCATAAAAAAAGTGATCAACACGACACTGACGGCCTATACGGCGGGTTTCGAATCTACCGGCAAAAAAGCCTCCCATCCCTTGTACGGCATTACCTTCAGCGGTTTAAAGGCAAAAGAAGGACGGACGATCGCCGTCGATCCTGCCGTCATCCCTCTAGGCTCCACCGTTTTCATCGAAGGCATCGGCATTCGCAAAGCTGAGGATATCGGCTCGGCCATTCGCGGTTCGAGAATCGATGTGTTCATGAACGATCTGAGTCAGGCGCAGGAATTCGGCGTAAAGAAGAATGTGAAAGTTTATTTGCTGGATCGAGAGAATATTTAGGGAGAAACGAGAATCCCTCACCCTTCGACAATTCGTATCAATTTCCACCCGTTTACAACTTGGCCGAGGTTATTCATAATTACTTATGAGTTCCCATCTATTTCCAAGGAGTGATACGATGTCAAAGAAAATCCTAATTCTTACCGGCGATGCTGCAGAAGTCTTGGAAGTTTATTACCCTTATTTCCGAGTATTAGAAGAAGGGTATGAAGCCGTTATTGCTTCACCGACGAAGAAAGTGCTTCATACAGTCGTCCATGATTTTATCGAAGGCTGGGAAACCTACACAGAAAAGCCGGGGCATCTGCTGCCGTCGGATATCGCTTTTGCCGACGTCGATCCTGGTCAGTATGATGGGCTAATCATTCCAGGAGGCAGAGCCCCTGAATACATTCGTTCGAATGAGCATGTTCCGCGCATTATTCGTCATTTCCTTGAAGCTGAGAAGCCGGTGGGCGCTATTTGCCATGCTGCGCAAGTGTTTTCCGCTCTAAAAGACAATCGCTACTTTGAAGGGCGCACCATGACGGCCTATACCGCTTGCCGTTTGGATATCGAGCAGCTCGGGGCCAACTATGCAGCCGATACGCTTCATGTGGACGGGAACTTAGTCTCGGGTCACGCTTGGCCGGATTTGCCGGGCTTTATGCGTGAGTTTCTGAAATTGCTTTCCAAGTAAGCTGAAGAATACTAAAGACATTCATCCGGCGGGTGCCGCCATATACAAAAACCAGTCCGCACACGCCGGTGTCAGACTGGTTTTTGTATTTATTTGTTCGTTAGCTGCTTCCAATCCTCATGCTGTTTCTTTACCCTTTTTGCGGTTTCTACATGCCGGAGTATTTGTTTTCAGTGATTGGATAATGATAGATCTCGATATCCGAATCGATAAAACCCCTTCTTTGGGCGGCAACCAAAGTTTCGTACATATTATTGCGGCCAACAGGATTATCCGTATGGAGATAGATTTTATTTGCTCTTAACCCATGCTCACAAAAATATTTGACAAGATCATACCCATTTGGGTGTTCATTCCCCTGTTCATCTTCACCAAGGTCGTGGTCGAGCGTTAATATATGGATGCTATTCTGCTTCATAAGTTCAATAGCCTGTTCAAAGTTTCTTGCCAATGTAAAACCCTCTGGACAATCTCTTAAATCATCAACAAATAGATTGATTGTTTCAATGCTAGCATCTGTTATTTTAGCTTCCAATTCGATCCCTCCTCCAAACGGCCTGACGTATGGGAACTCTGGTCCTCTATTTTCCAAGAAATGCGCAATATGACAATCGGGAGGGAACTACAGGCCTCTATTTTACCATTTTCAGCCAAAATATAGCCTTTTGGAGCAAATAAGACCCTGTAGTTCCGTTCAGATGCCAAAATCAGCCTGTATGCATAAATAGTTACAATGAACGAAACCGACTGCCACTTTGCGTAACGTAGGTTAATTTTGTGAAGAATGGGATCTAGAACGTACCCAGTCTTTTCAAAATCAGAGCTAAACACAAAAGGAGTCGGTTTACTATGAGTATTGCCGTAAAATATGTAGGTCTAGACGTATCCAAGGATAAAATTGTTCTTGCCATCGCTGATGAAGGCCGGGATACCCCCAGATATTGGGGAAGCATTCCACATACTAAAGAGGCGGTTCGAAAACTTGTTGGACAATTAACAAAAGAGGGCGATGTGAAGCTAGATGTTTGCTACGAAGCAGGGCCTACAGGGTTTGATCTGCGTCGGTGGTTCCTGGAATTGTTCGTAGAATGCAGTGTCGTAGCGCCTACTGAAGCGTTAACAGGACGTACAAAAATTAAAACAGATAAGAAAGATGCGATTCGCCTGGCACAGCTTTGGCGGGCAAGAGAATTAACCGCCATCTATGTACCTTCGCCTGAAGATGAAGCACTTCGTGATCTGGTTCGGGCTCGAGAAGATGCAGTCGAAGATCAAAATCGCAGCCGGCAAAGATTGATGAAGTTTTTGCTTCGGCATCAACGGTTGCTCCCACAAGGAATGAAGCCATGGAACTCTGCTCATGAAGAATGGCTGGACACTCTACGCTTCGAACGAGAGTGCGAAGATTTCGTTTTCCAGGAATATCGCAATACAATCTGGCAAGCTAGTCAGCGTATTCAGCGCTATGAAATAGAAATGGAAAAACAAGCTAAATCAAGTTGCCAAGCGCCCATGATCAGGGCCCTACAGGCCCTGCGCGGCGTTGCACTCATAACGGCGACAACACTAGCCGCAGAACTGGGGGATATTGCGAAGCGTTTTTCCCACCCAAGGCTACTCATGTCTTATGCAGGATTAGTACCCAGCGAGCATTCAAGTGGAGGCAGACGCTGGCAAGGGGGGATTACCAAAGCTGGCAATGCACATATCCGCAGAGTTGTAATCGAAACCGCATGGAGCTATCGCCACTCACCCGCCGTACGAAGAGCCCTTCGAGAACGGTTAAATGGACTAACTCCTGAAATCCAGGACATTTCGTGGAACGCACAAAAACGACTTCATGCCAAATATAAACGCTTGTCAGCAAAAGGAAAGCAAAAAGGTACAGTTGTAACAGCTGTAGCTAGAGAACTGCTCGGATTCATTTGGGCCATTGCAAAAGAGATGGAAAAACAAAAACAAGCAGCCGCTTAACCTCCTGCTCCTCCATCATAAACATAAAATTGCCAGAAAGGTTGAGATGCCCAAGGTTCGATGTTTACACATGAATGACATTCTTTGGCACGGAGGCAAAGTAACTAAGCAAGGCAGAGAGAAAATCCGCGAAGGGCGCTTGTGCAAAGCTAAACAGAAATGCTCTATGCACGTCAATAGCTAGCGGGAATCAACTCTCTGGTCGTATCTATTAACTTGTGGTCGAATCCACGTATATCAGCGTGCCAACCGGCGCTAAATCCCATTTTGCCTTCGTGCCAAGGAATGTACCCATGTGAAAGTCACCTCAAAACCAAAAGAATGCAGGGAGCACGCCCCCTGCACCCCATTACTCGCCGTAAGGCAGGGTCCGGCATGATCAGCCGGACCGGAATCTAGTATGGAAAAAGAGATCGCCTGTAAAGAAGAGCACTTGACAGGCTAACTTTCGTGATGCCTAAAAATGGAACTCAGTACTAGGAGTTGCAGGTTTCGTTCATATCAGCGCTATGAAATAGAAATGGAAAAACAAGCTAAATCAAGTTGCCAAGCGCCCATGATCAGGGCCCTACAGGCCCTGCGCGGCGTTGCACTCATAACGGCGACAACACTAGCCGCAGAACTGGGGGATATTGCGAAGCGTTTTTCCCACCCAAGGCTACTCATGTCTTATGCAGGATTAGTACCCAGCGAGCATTCAAGTGGAGGCAGACGCTGGCAAGGGGGGATTACCAAAGCTGGCAATGCACATATCCGCAGAGTTGTAATCGAAACCGCATGGAGCTATCGCCACTCACCCGCCGTACGAAGAGCCCTTCGAGAACGGTTAAATGGACTAACTCCTGAAATCCAGGACATTTCGTGGAACGCACAAAAACGACTTCATGCCAAATATAAACGCTTGTCAGCAAAAGGAAAGCAAAAAGGTACAGTTGTAACAGCTGTAGCTAGAGAACTGCTCGGATTCATTTGGGCCATTGCAAAAGAGATGGAAAAACAAAAACAAGCAGCCGCTTAACCTCCTGCTCCTCCATCATAAACATAAAATTGCCAGAAAGGTTGAGATGCCCAAGGTTCGATGTTTACACATGAATGACATTCTTTGGCACGGAGGCAAAGTAACTAAGCAAGGCAGAGAGAAAATCCGCGAAGGGCGCTTGTGCAAAGCTAAACAGAAATGCTCTATGCACGTCAATAGCTAGCGGGAATCAACTCTCTGGTCGTATCTATTAACTTGTGGTCGAATCCACGTATATCAGCGTGCCAACCGGCGCTAAATCCCATTTTGCCTTCGTGCCAAGGAATGTACCCATGTGAAAGTCACCTCAAAACCAAAAGAATGCAGGGAGCACGCCCCCTGCACCCCATTACTCGCCGTAAGGCAGGGTCCGGCATGATCAGCCGGACCGGAATCTAGTATGGAAAAAGAGATCGCCTGTAAAGAAGAGCACTTGACAGGCTAACTTTCGTGATGCCTAAAAATGGAACTCAGTACTAGGAGTTGCAGGTTTCGTTCATATCAGCGCCCTGTAGTTCTCTTTTTCGCCTAAACACTCTCTAGTTCCCACTTATGTCTGAATTTCCTGTAAAATTCCCTCTAACGCCTGAATTCGACGAGCGAACTATCCTGCGAACAATGGAATCGGGGCTACTCTCTTGCACCGCCTGCGAGTCAGCCCCTTTCCCCACCTTCTACTCAATCAGCAACAGACATTCATACCCACCGAACGAAACCTTCTCCATATTAGCCACTTGCGCATATCTGACTTCAGAAAGCAGCACATTCTCCTGCAAAACATGATCGAAACGCTCAAGCGCCGCTCTCAAACGAGCATCGACGTGAAGCGTCAGAATTACCCGTTTCTCCAGCGGTAAATCGAGCTTCTTGCGATAATCCTGAATGCCGCGTATCACCTCGCGAACAAGTCCCTCCTGTTCCAGCTCCTCCGTGATGGCCGTATTCAAAGCAACATTGATTTGGTAACCCGCCGCGGAAGCAAAGCCTGCTTTGCCCAGCTTTTCCACAAGCAGCTCATCCAGTGTGAGATGTATGGATTCGCCCGCAATAGTAACGTCCAAATATCCGTTGTCAACGGCTTGTTTGGCATCTGCCGCGGAGAGCTGCTTCAATAAATTCTGGAGGGGAGCGACGAATTTTCCGTATTTTTTGCCGGCAGCCTTTAAGTTTAATTTTAAACCATAGTCCACGAAGGTGCTCTCGTTCTTCTCCATACGAATCTGTTTCACATTAATTTCATCTTTGATGATGTCTTCAAATCGTTCCAGATTAAACGCACGATCGAGCGTGACAATGAGCTCAGATAAAGGCTGACGCGTTTTGATCCGGGTCTCGTTCCGAATGCTGTGGGCCAGCTCAACGATTTGGCGTGCGGTTGCCATATCGTTCTCAAGCGTCTCGTCGATCGCTTCTTCTTTCACCTTCGGGTAGTCAGCCATATGAACGCTTCCTTCGCCGCCAAGGTTGCTGAAAATATCCTCGGCAATGAGCGGGATGTAAGGGGCGGTCATCTTTGCGAATGTGATCAACACTTCGCGCAGCGTTTGGTAAGCGGCTATTTTAGCCTCCGTCATTTGACTGCCCCAGAAACGGTCGCGAGAACGGCGAATGTACCAATTGCTCAGCTCATCGACAAAAGCTTCCATATGTTTGGCCGGATTCAGAAAATCGTAATCCTCCAGTCCTTTCAGAACGATCCGCAGGGTGGTATTCAGTCTGGACAGCACCCACCGGTCCAATTCGCTCTTCGGCGCTTGCTGTGGGTAGTCTTCGGCTCTATATTGATCAATCATGGCATACAGGGTATAAAAATAGTGCGAATTGTTGATCGTATCCACCACTTTTGACTTCGCATCGGTTACGATTTGCTTGGAAAACCGTTTGCTGTTCCATGGTGCGCTATCAGCCAGCAGAGCCCAGCGGAAAGCGTCCGCTCCGTATTCCTCTATGATTTCCCAGGGGTCAATGACGTTCCCTTTGCTTTTGGACATCTTCAGGCCGTTTTCATCCAAAACATGCCCGGTTGAAATAACCGCCTTATAGGGCAGCTCTCCGTTATACAAGGTCGATACCGCCATCAAGCTGAAAAACCAGCCTCTTGTTTGGTCAATGCCTTCGCAAATCATATCGGCAGGGTACTGCTCTTGGAACTGTTTCTTGTCACCGAAAGGATAGTGGTACTGTGCGAAAGGCATAGAGCCGCTGTCAAACCACACATCGATCACTTCCGGCGTTCTTTCCATGACTCCGCCGCAGGAGCAGCGCAATTTTACATCATCCACATAAGGTTTATGCAATTCCAAATTTTCATCGAGCGGCGATATGGATTTTTCCTGCAGTTCTTTTCTGCTGCCAGGGGCATCCTCTGCCCCGCAATCCTGACAAAGCCACAGATTAAGCGGAGTCCCCCAATAGCGGTTGCGGCTAATATTCCAATCGACCAGCTCCTCCAAAAACTTCCCGAACCGCCCTTCCCGAATATGGCCCGGGTACCAGTTCACTTGGCTGTTGTTTGCAATCAATTGGTCCTTCACGGCCGTCGTTTTGATAAACCAGCTTTCCATCGCATAGTAGAGAAGCGGAGATTTACAACGCCAGCAGAATGGGTAGCTGTGCTCATACCGTTCCTTGGCGAACAGCAAGTTGCGTTCGGACAAGCTTTTGACAATATCCACATCGCAATCCTTCACAAAGCGTCCGGCAAAATCAACAACCTGATCGGTATAACGGCCGGCCTGATTCACAACGTTCACAAAATCCAGCTCATGCTGGCGGCACGTGCGGTAGTCATCCTCCCCGTGCGCCGGTGCGATATGAACGATCCCGGTCCCGCTCGTATCGCTGACATAGTCCGCATCGACCACGATATGACCCCGGTTCACACGGATGTAGCCGAAAGGCGGCTCATAGGCGGTTCCTACGAATTCCTCCCCTTTGTGCGTCGATAGGATCTCATAATTCTCTTTCAATACTTTTTCTGCAAGATTTTTGGCGACCACGTAGACTTTGCCGTTATGTTTGGCTTTCACGTAGTCGATGTCCTTGTTTACAGCAAGCGCAACGTTCGCAGGAAGCGTCCAAGGCGTCGTCGTCCAGGCAAGGAAAATGTCTTCGCCGTTCCGGCTGCGGAATTCCACCGTCGCGCTCAAATCTTTGACATTTTCATAGCCTTGAGCCACTTCGTGCGAGCTGAGCGTCGTTTGGCAATCGGGACAATAAGGGCTGACACGATGGCCTTTATAAAGGAGTTCTTTCTTATGAATCTCGGATAAAACATGCCAGACGCTCTCGATATAATCATTCGTTAACGTCACATAGGGGTTATCCATATCGGTCCAATACGCGATAGCTTCCGTCAGTTCGCGCCATTGCCTTTCGTATTCGAACACGCTGTCTTTGCACTTTTGCACGAATTCGGCGATCCCGTATTTTTCGATTTCCTGCTTGCCTGAAATGCCCAGCTGCTTCTCCACGCCAAGCTCGACGGGAAGGCCGTGCGTATCCCATCCGGCTTTTCGCACGACGCGGTAGCCTGACATCGTTTTGTAACGGCCGATAAAATCTTTAATTACACGCCCGAGCGCGTGACCGATATGAGGCTTGCCATTGGCGGTAGGGGGCCCCTCATAAAAAACAAAATTCGGTTTGTCGCTCCGGTGGTCGATCGATGCGCGGAACGTATCGTTTTGCTGCCAGCCCTTCAGGATACGCAGCTCGCGGGTCCTTGCTTTTTCTTTTACATCCACTTTTCTCATGCGGAACATCCTCTCTCTTTTTAAAATAAAAAACAAAAAAATCCCGCCCCCTAAGGGACGAGATTCAACTCGCTATACCACCCTTGTTCCGGTTGATCCATAACTCGATCCCCGTCACCTCCGCCTACGTACCATCATACGCGCCCCATGTAACGGCAGGATCCCGGGTCAGCTTACTCCAACTGCTTCAGCTTTCCTTCTCGGAGAGGATTTTCGGCTAAGTCTTGAACGTTGGCTTTCAGCACAATGGCCAACTCTCTGGGGGACAAGGGATTAGCGTACTCGATCTCGTCAATGAATTTACTCAGAACATTCAGTTAGTTCAGTTCTACACCTTTTTGAGCGAATTGTCAAATAAATGAGGGAAATATGGGCTGGGAGCCGAATCTTTATTTATATCCAGACTTTACCAAGAAGTTGCCTAGGGCACATGGGATAATGTCTTTATAAGCTGATTTCATATTGAGGTGGAGGTAGCTATAATGTCAAAGTTTACGATTCGCATGATGCGGCAGCCGGACGATTATGCGGCGGTTGCTCCGCTGCTAAATTTGATCTGGTCGGAGCCGACAACCGCTGAACGACTGCAGAAAGAAGAGGATAGTATTCCCCCCGGCAAGCTGCATTACAATGAAGATGGCCATCTGATGGGATGGGATCGCCCCAAATGGGTGGCGGAAGACGAGCATGGACAAGTGGTTGGCTACGCGATTGCCTGGCGAGCTCCATGGACGGAGCCCGGAGCATTGAGCCACACCGTTGTCGTTCGCCCGGAAAACCGCGGGATCGGGATAGGAAGAGATTTATACGAGGCGCTCCGGCAGTGGGCATTGGAGGTCAGAGCCTCACGATTGATCGACTACATGAGAGAAACGGACGAGAAATCGCTGGCTTTTGCCGAACGTCGGGGCTACATAAAGGAACGCCATACGTTCGAATCCGTTCTGGATTTGGCAGCATTTGATGGCGGCACGCTGTACGAGTCGGTAAACGAAGCTGAGCAAGCCGGCATCCGGTTTATTACACTGGCCGATGAGCCTGGCGAAGACAACGAGCGAAAGTTGTATGAGCTTTATAAAACTACACATCCGGATATTCCCGGCTACTCAGGCAGCTTCCCTTGGTTCGAGGAATGGAAAAAATGGAGCATCGGGCAAGCCGGCGTTCGCCCGGAATGGATTCATATTGCCAAGGACGGCGACCGCTATATTGGCGTAGTCACGCTCCAACAGAACGAGCAAACTCGGGCTATGTATCACGAATTCACCGGCGTGCTTCCGGAATACCGGGGCCGCCGTATCGCGCTCGCCCTCAAGATGCTCGGCGTGCAAACGGCCCGCGCATGCCATGTTCCTTATTTGCGTACTCATAACGATTCCATGAATGGCCCTATGCTGCGAATAAACCGCGATCTGATCGGCTTCCGGGCGGAACCCGGGAGTTACAAGATGGTGTGTGAGCTCAAGTAATCGCCATGGGAAACGGAACTACATTTGGCCTTACATTTTGCGAAATAGCGAACTGTAGTTCCCTTTCCATCCATGAAAGGCGCACGCCGTGTTTACCCATGAACCCTTAACTTCTTTTTAATTCTTCCCGCAATCAGCTCCAGCAAGATGGCAAACCCCAGGATGAGATACGTAATAGCACCAATTTCCCTCACATCATAATAATAAGAGCTGGCCATGAACATATCGTACCCAATGCCGCCTGCTCCGGCCGCCGCCCCCATGGCTACTGCGACTGCGAAATTGATCTCAAAACGCATAAACGTCCATGAGATCAAGTAGGAGACAGACGATGGCAGGACGGCTTGAAACACAATTTGCCACCAATTGGCTCCGCTTGCTTTCAAAGCCTCGATCACCCCTTTGTCCAGCTCCTCGAAAGATTCCGAGTACGCTTTAACCAAGTAGCTGATGGAATGGAACGTCATCCCGATCACGGCTGCGACACTGCCTAGCCCCGCTGCAACCGCAAAAATCAAAACCCACAAAACCGTGGGAACTGCTCGAATAAAAGCAACTATGCCTTTAACGATGATGGAAACTTTAGGACTGGAAAGATTTTGGGCAGCCAATAGGCCGAGGAACAAAGCGATGACCGATCCGAACAGCGTTGTCAGAAACGCCAGTCCCAGTGTAATGGTCAGCTGTTGAACCGCCTCGACGAAGGACAGGTGTTTGAAGAGCGGTTGGAAGAACATCGTTTTTACCGTAAGGGCTGTTGAATAGATAGCATCTAAGAGCTCAATGTCCTTATAGTCAAACGTAGCGAAGGCATACAGCGTCAATACCGCCAACGCAGCCAAAGTGAGCCGGATCACCACCGTTTGTTTGTTGAATGGCTTTCTCTTGATGCTCTCTTTGATGGAGACAGACTGGATAGCTTCTTGAAGTCCCATTTTACAAAATCGCCCTCCTAACATAGGTAGAAACCGTTTCGATGATAAAAATCGTGAGGACGATAACGAGGACGACCAAGGAGGCAGAGCTGTAATTTAGACTTTTGTAATATAAGCTGAAAAGAAAGCCGATACCGGTGCCGGTCAAAATGCCAATCAACGTAGCTTGACGGATGTTTGTTTCCACCATAAACAAGATCCAGCTGAGCAGCTGCGGAATACTGGCAGGCAGCACCGATTGAAAAATGATCGGGAAATAGCCTGCCCCTGTCGACCGCAGTGCCTCAACCGAGCTGCTGCTTACTTCGTCAATCGACTCCATGAAGGCGCGCGTTAAGAAACCAAAGGAGCCGAAGAAGAGCGCGAAATAGCCCGTCAGCACATTTTGCCCGAAAGAAATCAATAGAATCATCGACCATGCAGCGACATCAATATTGCGAAATATCGTTGCAATCGATCGGCTTACAAAACTGAAAACACCGCCCGTGCCTGTCGTATGAGAGCCTGCGATCGCAAACAGCATGGCGAAGACGGCTGCAACTGCGGTTGCTGCGATAGACACCAGCACCGTCTCAGTCAGGCTGCTCATAATGGCCGGAAGCCGCTTCATCGCTTTTTCATTGGGATAAAAGTTGCTAACCGCCCATTCAGCCGCTTTCGGTATCGAGGTGAAGCCCTTAATGACGTTATAGTTCGTAATCACAATAGCGATCAGCGTCAGTGCCAGCAAGAACGTACAGAAGAGCAGCGTGTTCATCCGCTTTCTGGCAAAAAAGTTATCCCGCATATTGCGCCTCCAGCTCGTCTGTTTGCTCTTCAAGCTCCGCGCCGTAAATCACAGAAAGCTGATCGCGCTTGATCTTCGCTGGAGGTCCGTCGTAGACAATCGTTCCCTTGTTCACACCGATAATACGGTCCGAATATTTCAGCGCTGCGTCCACCTGATGCAGGTTAACGATAACCGTAATGCCCATGTTGGTAGAGATGGCGCGCAAGTAATCCATGATGACTTTGGAAGCGTTCGGATCGAGCGAAGCGATAGGTTCGTCGCACAGCAGCATTTTGGGATCCTGCACTAGGGCACGGGCAATGCCTACCCTTTGCTTTTGCCCACCGCTCAGTTGGTCACAGCGCTTGTAAACCTGCTCTTCCAGCCCGAGTATTTTCAGAATCGCATAGGCCTGGCGCTTTTCCTCTTTGGAGTATAGTCCCAGAACTCCTTCCAGCGTGGACTTATAGCCAAGCCGTCCGTGCAGCACGTTTTCGATGACGCTTAACCTGTTCACTAAATTGTAGTGCTGAAACACCATGCCCATCCGGGTTCTCAGCCGTTTCAATTCGCTTTTCTTGAACTCCATAATGTTCCTGCCGTCGAATATAATTTCTCCGCTGCTCGCGTCGATCATCCGGTTAATACAGCGAAGGAGCGTTGACTTGCCCGCCCCGGAGGGGCCGATAATCGACACGAACTCCCCTTCTCTCACCGTGAAATTAACATCTGATAACGCTCTTGTATCCGCACCGTACTGCTTTGAAACCTGCTTGAATTCCAATAACGTTGTCATAGCGGCTCCCTTAATCGGTTTGTCATTCATGAGGATAGACTTAGTTGGACAGCATTCTGACTGGATTGAAAAACGCATCTTCTACAGGCAGGAATTTTTCTTTCCCCGTCTTTTGCTTAAACAAACCGGAATCCTTTGAATCCTTAGGCAGGAAAATATTCGTGTTCTTCGTTACAGCATCGGATATGAAAGCATCCCGCAATTTTTTCTGATCTTCTGCGCTAATGGTGCCCGTGTTGATGGCAAACGGCGAGTTCAATACCGGCGTAACGGAAATAAGGCTAAATTCTTTGCCGACTTGCGTGTTGAACGGTTCTGCCGCTCCCTGCTTCACTTTATATACCGCTCCAGCCGTATTGGCCTTACCGGAGCTTAGGTCAACATAGTTGGCGACACAAGTGTCGCAGAATGCCGCTACGTCTGCTTTACCCGTCAATAGATTGACAGCCGCCCCTTGGTGTGAACCGCCGAACAGCACTTCACCGAAAAACTTATCCTTGCCGCCTTGAAGCAGATCATCAGCGGTCAAGCTTTTGAATTTGTCTTTTTTGCTAAAAAAGTTCACGATGTTCGCAGACGGCACTTTAAATCCGGATGTGGAAGAGTTCGACACGAACGAGAATTTTTTACCGGCAATATTGTCAATCGAAAATCCATTACCGCTCTTATACGCTTCTTCCTCGCCTTTTCTTACGCTTAACCAGCTGTAGTATACAGCATCCTCCAGGGTGCCTGACTCTCCGCTCGGCACAACCAACGGCTGAACCTTATTATTCTTTGCATTGGCTTCAACATATCCTTGCGGTCCCATATAAGCTATATCTGCGCTGCCGCTGGCGATAGCCTCAATGGCGATGATGTAGTCCGTCGTCGTTTTGTGTTCTACTTTTTTACCTGTTGCGGTTGCAATGACTTTTCCCAGTTCTTCACGTGCATTTTTTAGTTCTGCACCGGATTCGTTCGGATACCATGCAACGGTAATCGTGTCTTTCGTCTTAACGGGAGCTGCCGCTTTCTGCGCTTCCCCGGCTTTCGTACCGCAGCCTGCCGCTACTGCAACCAGAGATAAAGAGATCAAGAACGTTAACATTTTTTTCATGAACAGAACCTCTCCCTAATATGGATATTTTTGAAAGAACCCATTTCAGTGTATCTCTCTATTATTTTCAGAATATTCTGTCAAAATTGAGAGATTGTAAACTTGCTCTTCTTGTCTGCCGTATAAAATTTCCCATCTCTGATTTGATACTCTCGGTTGCACAGATGCTCCATAAATTCCAGGTCATGAAAAATGCCAAGCATGGTAGTACCTTGCTGAATCAATTGTTCGATCAATTGCTTCACTTTCAGCTTTGACCCGTGATCAAGGCTTGCCGTCGGCTCATCCAGCAGCAGCAGTCTCGGACGTTTGACCATGGCTCTCGCAATATTTAAACGCAGCTTCTCACCTCCCGAAAAAGTGGCCGGATAACTGTCCCACAGGCTGCGGTCGAGCTCGAAATGCTCCAGCATCTTGATCGTCTCCGCCTCCGCATACGTCGCATCTTCGCCCATTTCCACAATGGCATTGTGGACCAGCTCTCTGGCTGTCGTGCGAGGCATAACGCTGAGAAATTGGGACACATACCCAATTTCGTGCTTGCGCAGCTCGATGATGGTCCGCTCGGAAGCGGCAGCCAGATCGATAGGGCCGAATCGCTCCGAGTTATACCAGATATGCCCTGAATGAGGCAGGTAAGTACGGTAAATGCATTTAAGAACGGTGGATTTACCGCTGCCGCTTTTTCCCGTAATCCCTACGAATTCGCCTTCTTTCAGGTATAAACTAACATCTTCAACCGCAGAAATTTGTTTATTCAAATTATGCAGGGTAAAAGATTTGGACAAATGTTCTATCGACAGCAAATTATCCACGCCATTCCCTCCTGTCAGATCCTGTAATTCGTTTTCTGAATCAGCTTACCGTCCACAATAACGGCCGTCACAACCGGAAAATCGTCCGGCTCCAATCGCTCAATAATGAGCAAATCCGCCTTCTTTCCTTCCCGGATGGAGCCATATTCAGCGTCGATATTGACGGCTTGCGCCGGGTGCAGGGTGACAAGCTTGAACATCTCCACCAAATCTCTCCGCTGTGGTCCAGCCAATTGAAAAACCGCGTGAAGCATCGCTGCCGGATAATAATCGCTGCACAAAATATCGATGCAGCCATCCTCAATCGCTTCCGCTGCGGAGAGGTTGCCGCTGTGCGACCCGCCCAGAATGACATTCGGCGCTCCGGCTACCGTGAACAAGCCCTTCGCTTTCGCCTTCCGCGCGATGTCCAGCGTAATCGGGAATTCGCTAATGGCGGTGCCGAAGCTCTGCACCAAGTCCAGCTTCTCCAGCGAATCGTCATCGTGCGAAGCGATAGCTATGTTGCGCTCTCTGGCCATCTCGGCGATTTCGCGAATCGCGTCTACCGTCATTTTCTCTTTCGTCTGGTGGTTGGCTATCAGGACGGCGATGTTCTCATCGGACATCGTATCGTAGCCGAGGACCGTCTTTTTATACACTTCCAAATCCCGGTATTGACCTTGCCCCGGCGTATGATCCATAAACGAAACCAAATGAACCTTTTCTTCTTCAATATAACTCTTCAAATTATCGATCTGATCCAGGTTATCAATTTCAAATCTCGCATGAAAACGATGGCGGATTAAATGTTTGCTGCTGTGCGTACTATCGATCAAATCGATGAGTTTCCGCACATTTTCAGGCTCGCGAATCGGACGGTACTTGTAATCAACCGATTTGAAAATAGACAGTGAGTGATACATCGTCGTAATGCCATGTGAAATGAGTTCCTTCTCCGTTTCACGCAGGCCAATTTGAAAGTTGATGAGCGAAGTCGGTCTCGGGGCCGTCATATGCTCGATGTAATCGGAATGGATGTCGATCATCCCCGGAGTCACATATCCGCCGCCCGCATCGATAATTTCCGTGCCGGCCTCCACGACAATCTCACCTTTGGGAGCGATGCAGGCAATGCGATCGTCTTGCACCAGCATATCGTACCCCTCCAAAAGCGTTTCTTCCGTAATCATGATGCCGTTTGTTAGTAGATACATCAAAATAACCTCCTTTCGGGGAATGGCTACAACAGGGAATGCACCAACTGCTGGGTATACGCATGCTGCGGATCTTCAAGGATTTGGTCCGTCAAGCCTTGCTCGACCACACGTCCATCCAGCATCACCATCGTCCGATCCGCAAGCATCCGGATCACGCCAAGATCATGGGAGACGAGCAGCATGCTGATCTTCAACTCTCTTTGCAGGTGCTTGATCAGATCGAGCACATTCGCTTGAACCGATAGATCGAGCCCCGTCGTGACTTCGTCCAGCAGTAAAACAGGCGGATTATTCGACAGCGCTTTGGCAATTTGAACCCGCTGCTGCATGCCTCCGGAGAAATTTCTAGGCGCTTCCTTCATCCGGTACACGGGGATATGAACTCGCTCCAGCAATTCGCTCCCCCGTGACTCCATCGCACCGACACTGCGGTTTCCGGCAGCGATCATCTTCTCGGCAATATTGCCGATGGAAGAGAAGTTCATCCGAAGGCCCATAACCGGATTTTGATACACCTTGCCCATCAAATGATTGCGGATAAGCTTCTTTTGCTGTGAAGATTCCTGAAACATGTTAGTCGCGCCTTCTTTATAAGGCTGAAGGTAAGCTTCGCCTCCGGTCACTTCCTGATCGAAGTAGAGGCACCTCATCAGGGTAGATTTTCCGCTGCCGCTCTCGCCGACGATGCCCAGAACCTCCCCGGGGTACAGATCGAAGGTGATGTCCTGACAGGAATACACGGTGCCGCAAGCCCGGCAGTAATTTCGCTCCAAATGACGATGCTCCGGACTGCTGCAGGCTGCACAGCCAGAGCCGAATTGTTTATTTAAACGGTTAACACTCAAAATCGGGGATGAAGATGGTCCCATCCTTCTTTCACCTCTTCCTGTTTAGAACGACTACGGATTCATTCGCTCCAAGCAATAACTCGTGTCATTGCATTGGTAATACGTTTCGTCTGATTCAGCGTCATAAAACTCATCCATAAATACATCCTGCGCTCCGCATTGCCGGCAGCTTTGACCGGGGAAAGACTCCGGTTCGAAGGGAACGTCATCAAACGCCAAGGAAACCACTTGCGTATAAGGCGGAACGGCATAGATTTTTTTCTCGCGTCCGGCTCCCAGCAAAATTAAAGCTTCCGAGTAGTTCATCTTCGGATTGTCGAACTTCGGAATGGGGCTTGGCGCCATGACATAACGGTCATGCACCATAACCGGATGATCCGCGCCCGTGGATACGCTGCGGTACTTCATAATTTGCTCGAACAGCATCAGCCATGCTCCGCTGTAGTCTTTCTCCCCATGCAGGCGCTTGGTCTCAAGCTCGCTTGATTCGTACATCCGCAGCGGTTCCGGCATCGGAACTTGCAGAACGAGGATTTGCCCCTGCTCTAGCGCAATTTCGGGAATGCGGTGCCGGGATTGGATGAGCGTGGCTTCCTTGGTTGCATCGACCGTCGGAACGCCTGTCGTTTTGTCGATAAGCTTCTTGATGCTGACCGCATTAACCGACTCATCGGAGCCCTGATCGATCACTTTCAGCACATCGCGTTTTCCGATCAAAGACAGCGTAAGCTGCAATCCGCCGGTCCCCCAACCGCGTCCAATTGGCAGTTCCCGGGAGGCGAAAGGAACCTGGTATCCCGGAATCGCAATCGCTTTAAGCGTGGCACGGCGGATCTCTCTTTTGGACCCTTCGTCCAGAAAGGCGAAATTGTATTGAATTCGCATTTGCGCTACACCTCCTGGCCTTGGCTAGCTGGATTTTTTCTCGTTTTGCGAACATCGTTAAGCTTCGCTTGGAACGTAACGTAGTGCGGCATCTTCAAGTGGGAAATGAACCCTGTTGATTCCACGGAATCGATATGAAAAAGGACAAATTCCTCGTTTTGCGTCGGAATCGATTTGTCGCCTCTTTCAAGGCTTTTGTCCAGGATACTCATGGCAATAGCTTTCGTTTCATTTTGTCCGTAGCAAAGTCCGTAACCGAAATCAAGCTGCAGCTCTTTCCGGCCGTTCTCCTTCTCCACGGTCATAGGAACGAGCATTTCAACCTCGGTTACTTTGATGTCCCCGATAAAATAGGCGTCGTCCTCTTCACCGGAATTGGCCAGCGGACTGTCGATATAAACGGGAAGCTCTCCGACGCGCAGCTCTCCGACTGTGGGGTGAACCATGCCATACCCTCGAATAACTGCGTAGGCGAGCGATGTCACGGCTCCTGTTTGTCCTCTTGTTAAAATTTGCAGTTTCTCGCTCCGCGTTGCCGGAAACGTCAAACTCGTCCGGGTGACATCATCCGGCTCGGTCCTGTCGATCGGACATTCGGCAATGAGTCCTTCTTTTCTCAAATAATCCAACACTTTCGGAAACCGGCCATCCTGTGCGTCGGCCATTTCTGCAAGCGTGATTTGTTCCGCTTTGCGATAGTCTCTCAACCACTCGGCTGCGGTTTCTTCCGTTTCGTCCATCAGGTCGAAATCCAAGAGCCTATGGGAATAATCCATGGAAGCCCCTAAAATTTGCCCGCCGGGAATATCCTTGAACGAAGCGGAAATCCGTCTTTCCACCCGCATCTCCTCAGAGTGTACGGTTCTGGAATAATGCTTCCGGGGGAGTGTCGAACGATAAGCGCGAAGCAGGAAAACCGCTTCCTCCGGATTGCCTTCCGCCTGCTTAATGGCAAGTGCCGCAAGCTGTTCGCTGTACAGGCTGCTTTCCGACATGACCTGATCGACAAGCCCTCGCATTCCGGCCTCGATTGCAGGAACGTCCAGCACTTTGCCCTTGCGCAGCCGCTCAAACTGGATTCGTTGCAAAGATTGTTCAATTGCGCGTGTGCCGCCTTTGACCGCTACATAACCCATACGTTAGATTTCCTCCTTCACGACCTGCGTTGTCCGGGGCAAGGCGAGCATACGGTGGGAGGTATCTGTCACGATGAAGTCCAACCCTAGCGGAAACTCCGAATTTCGTTCAGCCCGAATGTCGATCCAAGCTTCGATCCCCTGCACTTCGGTTTGGGTCGTCGATTGAATGCCAGGACCGCTAAGACGCAGCTTCGTTCCGCACGTTACGCTCTCCGTTTCGATAATGACCGTCGCTGAACTGTGCGGGTCTGTCAGTTCTCCGATTTTGGCTGCTTCCATGGCGCTATGCAAATAGCCGGGTGCGGCATCGCGTAGTATAAAGATGAAGTCCGCCTCCTCCAAGGGGGCATCTTTGGCATATGTAGATTGACTCAGCCAATGAGTCACCTCTGCTTCCCTCTCTGACACCACTTTGAAGGTGACTTCCGTATCGAGCAGCATTAGAGCTGCTATATATGTCGCAGGCAGGCAGCCTTGAACCTGCTCCAGCTTTCCTGCTTCATCAGATAGGTCGAATATCGTCCCGGGCCTTGACATGGAATCAACTAGCTTTCTATATGCGGCTTGGATGTCATGAACCATATCCAGCATCATCAGCTACACTCCTTTCAATCTATATCCATCGTTTCAAAATCAACTTTCGTTCGTAACACGCTCGTGTGCTCATCTTGCCGTTTGGCCGCTAATCGCTCGCCTTCCGACAGCAGCAGAGCCGTCCAAGCTTCCGTCTCCTCCAAGCGGGCTGCATAAGCCGCGTCAATGACGGCCAGATCGTACGCTTTCTCCGGCTCGTCGCCTTTCACGATGCCGATTCCAACGGCCCCTTCAATCTGGACCTTGCATTCGGTTACCAGCACCTCGCCTAAGTAAAACAAGCTTTTCTGCGCGGTTTCCCTTACTTTTACCATGACCAGTCCGTGGTTCGGCTCTTCCATTACAGCAACGGGGTAACGGCCTTTAATCTCATCAGCTAAAGCAGCAGCAAGATCAGGCGAACCGTTAATCAGCATCTCCGTTCTTTGCTTTCTTTTCATGTCCCAAAGCCTCCTTTCTCCCTAAAAGAACCAACTTGCTTGCTTCCATGACTCAGATTATCTTGTTGCCAGGCTGGCAACTGTTAAGTTTGTGTAAAAGAGTAAAAGAACATTTCTAAATCACGTAAGTAAACATATCCCCGCGATACATCGTTTTACTGAACTCCAAGGTGCGCCCCGATGCGCCATCCCTGCATTCAGATTCCAGCACCAACAAAGGGATCAGGCTGGAACAAGCCAGCAGCTCCCTTTCATATTTGGATGGATGCGTTAATCGAATGGATGTCTCCGAAGATTGGATGTGCCGGTAGCCTTGATTTTGGTAATACTTAAACATCGAAGTAATTTCTTTGCCTTCGCTTGCAATGTGGGGGAATACGGACTCGGCTACGTAGGAAATGTGCAGCGCGATCGGCCTTTTGTCGATGATGCGAAGACGGCCGATTTTATAGACACGGTCAGCTTCGCCTATGCCAAGCGACTCGAAGATTTTGTGATTAAACTCGATAGGCTCGCAAAAAATATTTTTCGACTCATAGTCATACCCAAGCTCCGTCATTTTCTGGCTAAAACTTTTATTTGCGGAAAGCACCAAGGGGATTCGCAAGTTTCTATCCTGAACAAAGCTGCCTTTTCCCTGTTTGGAGTAAATGTAGCCGAGCTCCTGCAGCCGTTCGTAGGCTTTGCGCGCTGTAATGCGGGGGACCTTGAACCAATCCGCGATTTCATTCTCCGATGGCAGTTTATCCTCAGGCTCATACTTGCCGGATTGAATCATCGCCATTAGATGATCCATAATATCCATCTCTTCAGACATCCCTTTCGCCTCCTTCCAAAGTCAGCCGTATTTCTTAATAAAGCCCGTGATATCATTCAGTTCATGGAATCTTTCCTCCAGGAGCTCACGCGACCAGTCCCACCATGCGATCTTGAATAAAGCATCTATAGTTTCCTGCGGGAATCTTTGTTTAATAGGCTTGGCCGGGACTCCTACTACGACCGTATAAGGAGCGACATCCTTGGTCACGATAGCTCCCGATCCGACAACAGCGCCGGTGCCGATATGGACTCCTTTCATGACAATTGCGCCATGTCCGATCCACACATCGTGCCCAATCGTGACACGGTTGCCTCTGCGCCAGTTAAAAATATCTTCGTCATTCGTCTCTGCGAATCCGAAAGCAGCTCTCCGGTACGTCATATGATGCTGTGTCACCCGGTCCATTGGATGATCTACGGGATTGATGCAAACGTGGGAAGCTATGGACGTGAACTTGCCCACTTCCGCATAGTTGATCGTCACATCGTCCATCGTGTAGGTGTAATCCCCAATGCGGGATTCGATGATTTGATTGTTAGGTCCGATAGAGGTCCACTCTCCGGCAAAGCTGTTCGTAATATGACTGCTGGCATGAATGGCCGGCTCCGTTGATAGCGGAAGGCTTGAATGGGTTTGATGGATAGGCTTCATCTCATTTCATCTCCTTGGATAGTGCGTGCTTTCGTTCGCGTAGTTCGTTCACGACGGCCAATCCAGGGGATTTGCTCCCCAGCTTGACATCTCTTTCGCCATAAAATCCATGAAAATCCGAGCCACCGGTCATCGTCAAGTTGAACTCTAAGGCATGCTCACGGGCTCTAAGCTCATCCTCCGGAGTATGCAGCGGATGCCAAACCTCGATGCCCTGCAGGCCGGCCTCCACTAACTGCGGAACAGCCTCGAAGTTCCCGTATTGTCCCGGATGCGCCAATACAGGAACACCGCCCGCTTGCAAAATAACCCGCACAGCCTCACACGCATCAACGTACTCTGTCGGGATATAGGCGATGCCCGGATGCTCTTCGTTTTGACCGCGAGAGAACAGCTTTTTATACAAATCGCCATAGATCGTTGTTGTATAGCCTTGGTCAATCAAGGCATGCATAATATGCTGCTTATAGACCCCGGTTCCGCCTTCCGCATATTTCATCACATCTTCCCAAGTAATGGCGTATCCGGCCTTGATCAATCTCTCTACCGCAGTCATGCACCCTTGGTGGCGTCTTTCCAGCAGCGGGCTGCATAACGACTCTATGGCTGCGCTCCCCGGCTCAATATAATAGCCGAGAATATGAACTCTCCGCCGTCTCTTAAAGTCATAGCCGGAGATTTCAATACCCGGAATGATCTCAACGCCTCGTTCCCTCCCCGTATGCATCATTTGATGAAGTTCGCGGGTTGTATCGTGATTCGTGATAGCCAGATGGCTGACACCTTCTTGGATAGCGAGATTCAATATTTCATCGAACGTGAATGATCCGTCCGACAACTTGGTATGACAATGCAGTTCTACTTTCATAGAAAGGCCTCCTAGATTGATGAGTATAGAAAAACTCAAGTGGGATGTGTGTTTCCTTGGATTTAATTTTGTTCTATATATCAAGTTTAACTTGATGCCAAGTTCATAGGGTTAAAGCTATGTAATGCCTGCGTTAAGAAATTGTAAGGAGACGTAAAAAGATCTGGCGGATGCAACCTTTCGTTAGATTCATTTGGCGGCTGGGCATTCGTCTTAGGAGTGGCGGGACGTGTGCGGGAGCTATGGCTGGCTTGCGAGATGGCTAGGAAGGTAGACGGGGATTGCGTGAGCGCAGGGAAGAGGCGGCTTGGCGGCGATTGAGGATTGTGAGGTGGCTATGGCTGGCTTGCGCGATGGCCGGGAAGTTAGACGGGGATTGCGTGAGCGCAGGGAAGAGGCGGCTTGCTCGAGTGGGAACTATGATCCGCTAATTCCAACCAGAGCGAGTTTTCGACTTTTCGAAGGAACCTATGATCCGCTATTTTGCCAATTTCGGCTAACTATTGGGTATTGGCGGGTAAATAGGGCCCTGTATTTCCGCTTATACTCTGAAAAGCTCCAAATCAGCCCAAATAGCGGCCTGCAGTTACCCTTGTGCAAAAGAGGATATCGTTTTGCGATAATTTCGCCTACAAATTGCTGAAAAAGCAAAAAAGCCTTTCTGAGATTTCTCTCAAAAAGGCTTTTTGTTCTGTGCTTGGCAACGTTCTACTCT
>NZ_JBYTBS010000070.1:0-32075 GCF_058789495.1 Paenibacillus sp. FW126-R14
GAGACTCTTAAACCGCCAAATCCTTTGATTCTACTGGGTTTCGTGATGAATGAATGTTGGTCTGTGAATATTTCAGGATAAGGATTATTTTTTATAAATTTACTCGAGAGACTTTGATTGCCCGGCACCTCTTCTTTCTTAAAACGATAATACAATCCCATAGCCAATGTTTTATACATTTGGTGATTCGTATCCAATAATTTGGTGGATAGTGAACGAAGAGATTCAAGTTCCTGTTCTTTCAAATTGTACTTGAACATCCCAACACCTAAGAGGATAATTGTAACAACAGAGAAAAAAATGATCATCATTCTTTATTCCCCTCCTTTTCTTATCAGTTATTTCCATTTGCCAGTTTCATTAGTCATTTTGAGGGAGGTAAATCGTTTGAAGGGATTATCTCAGACAACCAAAGATTTGATTGATAACATTTACAAAGCACCATCATTATGGGAGTCGCTTACTAATAAAAACGAAGATAAATTAAGGCTGATTAGATTGGTGGGACAATCAGCCGAGATTGCTGCCGTCCCATATTTAATCCCCCTATTGGTAGAGAGTAATACAGATGTGAGAAGCACAGCTGTGAATGCTGTGGAGTCTTTATTGAGGAATTGTAAGCTAGAGGATTTGGTTTGGTTGGATGAACATATAAGAGGATTCTCGCCTTATTTACCGAGTTCTAGACTAGAAACATGGTACAAAATAAAGAATAGTGATTTCAAGAAAGTGGACCGAGTGCTCGTTTATCTATGTAGTTTGCATCCTAATGGGTATATTCGGGAAAAAGCGGTTGAAGAACTTTCGCAAATAAGAGATGGTCAAGAGCTCCCTTACCTATTGATCAGATTAAATGATTGGGTTCAAACTGTAAGAACACAAGCACGAATGGCTGTTAATGAACGGATTAATTCTGAGTATGCTTCCAAGTTTATAAATAACCTCCCGCTTGTGATTCGGCTTAGAACTCTTAACCGAGTTAGTCATCATCACATCGTTGAATCGGTGTTTGGACTACTTAATCTAAAAGATTCTTTCCAAGCTGTAATGAATGGACTAGAATCAAGTATTTTTATAACAAAACGAATGTGTTATCAAATAGCCTTGGGATATCAAAACTCGCAGCTGCCGCTCATTCTTAATAAAGCTTTGAAACAATCGGAACCGATCATTAGAGTAATGGCTTGCAGAGTCATTTGTGACAGTAAGTTATTATTTCCAAGTTATTTCTATCGCTTAATCAATGATCGATATGCGCCTATCCGGAGAATCACATTAACCACTTTAGCAGAAATAAAGCATATAGACGCCATTCCTGAACTAAAGAATTCCCTTTTTGATCCCCATATTTCTGTTAGGGAAGTGTCAAGATTCTATCTTAGTTCAGTAACAGAAATTGATTTTGCGAACCACTACTTGGATTATTTATGGGGCGAGAATACGAAGAGTCTAGCTACAGCATTAATTGCTCTGGGTGAAGTTGGAGGTCCTGAGCATGTGGAAATTCTAGCAGAGTATGCGAGTCATGTAGATATAAAAATAAAGCGAGCAGGTCTTAGGGGATTATCTTTATTAAACTGCGATCAGTATCTTGAACTTTTTTATATCGCTCTACAAAGTGATAACAAAGGTGTATCAGTTGAAGGCTATCGAGGATTACGTAAGAATGCACATCTTATTGATTCCAACCGTTTGTTAAATGTTCTTCTTAAGTCGCCTGAAATGCATGTCGCGAGATATGTTGTACGATTGTTCGCAGCTATAAATAAATGGGATCAGTTACGTTGTTTATTAAGCGCTCTTCAGATGATGAATGAGGATAATATTCGAGTCGGAATTAAAGCTCAACTAAGAAAGTGGATCTCCTCCTTTAATCGTAGTGTTCAAGCCAAACCGAATACTTTTAAAGTTAAGGAAGTGGAAAAGGTGTTAGATCGACTTCAAACAGATTTAGGTGAAAAAGAAGTCAAAAAATTAAAATTCTTGATACGTTGAGTTTTCCTAGAATTAGTGTAGAAAGGTAGGGATTTCCTATGGGGCAACGAGCTAACTTAGTTATTGTAAAGCAAGATGGTTACGATCTTTATTACAATCATTGGTGTGCAAATACGCTACCTAGTGATCTATTTTGGGGTCCAGAACATGCAATTTCATTTATCCAGGCTCAAAAGAAAGTTGAACAAACAGATTGGTTAGACGATATATGGGCCGAGGGTGGAGCTGTCATTGACGAAGCAAAAAAACTGCTTTTGTTTTATGGTGGTGAAGAGGAGCAATCTAATATTCCATATAGAAGGCTATTCTTAGAGTTAATGCAGAGGGTTTGGGGAGATTGGGAAATACAATGGGCACATGAAGGTATTGTTGATCTTGCAGAGTATGTGGGAGTACCGCGAAAAAGAGTGCTAGCTAGAGAAAATGGTGATTTGACTGGTGTAGGCTTAGAACCTCCGGAAGAAAAAGCATGGCTTGATACAATTGCTAGTATTAATTTGGCTGATGATTTATTCATTTTCCCACTATACGGGGGAATCGTAGGATATTTGCTTCAAGGACCTGTGCTCTTAAAGAGAAAGTTGTTCGGCATGATTGCATAGTTATGCATGCGTGGTTAAAAAGTAAAAATATTTTTTCTAACGAATTCTGCAACAAAGAGTCTTTTTAGATTTTAAGATCAATAAATTCTAACAAATTCTGTAACAACAAAAACGGAGTACCGCGGGTTTGCGGGCTCCGTTTTCTAATTAATTATGGAATATCACATTGGCTTTTTTTTATGTTTATCCATAATTTTATTAACCATAATTTTTGTTAAAAACATCGGTGGTAATTGGAACGGAATAATTATAAGATTGTAATTTATTATGTCGCTTTTTTATTGAAAATTAAGGTTGTGTTGCAAAAACTTCCCCTATGGTATTATTGACTGAACTTAATATGTTGGGATGGGGCCAAATGAGTGAGGATTGAATATCTCTCATACCACGATCATGCGTTGGGTCCATCAGTTCGGGCCTGAAATCGATAAACGAATTCGTCCCTACTTGAAAAACAAACGATTCTTATCGAGTCGACGAAACTTACATCAGAGTTAGAGGTCATTGGAAGTACCTTTATCGAGCAGTAGATTCCGAAGGAAGCACAATTGATTTCATGCTGTCCGAAAAACGCGACATTCAAGCAGCGAAACGCGGCGTTATCATCGCCACACAATCAATCACCGCGAGTGATTACGGTGGATCCCTGCTTACCCACCGGCATTCGAACAGTTAATGGATGAAAAGGAGCTATCGAAAGAAACGCAAGTTAGACACATAAAGTACCTAAATAACATCGTGGAACAGGATCATCGATTCATCAAAAAAATAACGAATCCAATGATGGGGTTTAAATCCTTCCATACGGCTGAGAAAACAATAATGGGAATTGAAGCTTTTCATATGATACGAAAAGAACAGGTTGAAATACCACCTGTTCTTTCTGATGTTGAATGGATCCATAAATTGTTCGGGGTGACTGCATAAAACTTCTTCAAATTACGACCAGGATATTCGTTTTTTATTTTTGCACCACAGCCTAATGGCTATGCAACCGTGTATTCAATACTTCTGAGTTATGCTAGAATAATAACAAAAAGCAAGACGCCGATGACAGGAGAAGGCCTCGGTTATGACCTATTTGACCATTGATATGGCGGTAATGATGATTTCGGCCGTGATTACGGTAATTATCGGGATCTACGCCTATGCGAATAGACGCGAGCATGGTGCTCGTTATTTGGCATGGGTTATGCTCTTTGACTCTTTAAATTCATGTGGGTCCATTTTCGAGAGAATAAGCGAGCCATTAACGCAAAAGCTGTATTGGTTTAACTTCCACCAATCGGCCTACATTTTCGCAATCCCGTATTTCTTGTTTTTCGTGCTGGAATACGTTGGCCAGGATCGGCTGTTGAAGACGCGGAAAGTCTTGCCAATCATGATATATTTCACCTTGTGGGTGTTACTCCTATGGACGGATTCGTATCATCATCTGCTCCGCTATGATATCAAGCTGCAAGACGGCGTGCTGACGTTTTCCAGTACGGGACTATCCTTATGCCTGAATATATTCGGTTTCATGGCGATATTTTCATCGCTTTGTTATTTGGGCGTCTACGCCGGGAGATCCGGTTCGCTTGCGCGCAAGCAAATGTTATGGATTTGGCTATCTGTAACGCTTCCCATATTATGGGTAATTATAGGACTGGTCAATCCGTTGCCGCCATTATTATGGGGGATGTATACCGCAGTCATCAATGGAATTATGGGTCTGTGCCTGTTTTTGGCGATTTTCAAGTACAAGCTATTATCGACCCTTCCCATAGCGAAGGATCAAATCGTGGAAATGATGCTGGACGGGGTTCTCGTGGCGGATGAAAAAGGGGCGGTGATCGACAGCAATGCGTCGGCAAGCCGGTTGTTCGCAGGGAGGGCAGGAAGCTCAGCGGAATTGGCCGGGAGGAACATCGAAAAGCTCCTTGCTCCATGGCCGCAGTGGCGGAGTGCTTGCGAACGCATGCAGCAGGACGAGCTTGAAATTGAAATCGGTGAGAGGGAACAGAGGAAAGTTTATACGGTTAAGGTTGTCCCCTTGTACTCCGCCGGCAAGAGGAAGCTGGGTACAGTATCCGTAATGTCGGACAACACGGAAAATCGCAAGCGCTATGAGCAGATGGAGCAACTGAATCGCCTCAAGGACGAGCTTTTCGTCATCGTTTCTCATGACATACGCGATCCGCTGGCCGTGTTGCTGAATTTGACGGAAATGCTGGAAGAGGAAAGGCCTCGGCTAAGCGAGGAGAGCGGTGAAGTGTTTGACACCGTCAAGGAGAAGGTGAAGAACACGTATGCGATGGTGGAAAATTTGCTGGAATGGGTCCGCAGCCAAAGAGGCGGGATGACGCTTCATGCGCGTTCAATCGTCCTGTCGTCCATTGTGCAGGAAGCCACCAAGCTGTGCCAAAGCAATATCGAGGCCAAGCAAATTCATATTCGCAATATGGTTCGGGAAGGTATTCAGGTGTGTACGGACAGAGAAGCGGTTAGCTTGATCTTACGCAATCTGCTCTCCAACGCCGTCAAGTATACGAAACCCGGCGGCGTTGTATGCGTTGATGCAGAGGAAACGGATGAAAAGGTCGTCATTACGGTTAGAGACAATGGGATAGGGATCGATCCGGAAAGAATGAGTTTGTTGTTCGGAGGCGCTCCTGTAGGGTCATTCCCCGGAACCTTAGGGGAACGCGGAACCGGAATCGGTCTGCTCGTGTGCAAGGAGCTCGTGCAGAAAAGCGGAGGAGAAATAGGGGTGAACAGCGCCTCAGGGGAAGGAAGCGTCTTTTATTTTTCATTGCCTCGGGTTTTTTCATAATTCGTTCAGTGCTTACAGATTAGGGTGAGAGTATTGAGAGTGATACTGGTTGACGACGAGAAGGCGATGTTAATTATCCTGAAGCGGTTGTTGTCCCAAATTGAAGGCGTACATATTTCGGGAAGCTTCATGAATGGCGCGGATTCGCTCGATTGGGTACGGTCGGATGCAGCGGATATTGCTTTCATCGACATTCAGATTGCCGGAGAAAACGGTGTCGGGCTGGCCAAACAAATGCAAGCGATCCGTAAGGATCTGAAAATTGTGTTCGTCACGTCACATAAAGAGTATGCGTTGGATGCTTTTGAGCTCGGCGCTGTCGATTATATTGTCAAGCCTGTCCTCCTCGAACGGTTGGAGCAAACGATCAATCGGGTTGCCGGCGAGAGAAGGATCTCCGAGACATCCGGAGGCGATGCCGCGAACAAGTTGACGGCGAGCTGTATGGGCGGAATGACGTTTTACAGCCGGCATGGTGATGTCAAGTGGATTTCCGCCAAAAGCGCCGAGCTGTTTGCCTATCTTCTGACGCAACGTGACAAAGGCGCCGCAAGGGATCGAATCTTGGAGGATCTTTTTGACGGCATGTCGAAACGCAAAGCGGACGTATACCTGAACACCGCTGTGTATCAGCTCCGGAAAGCTTTGAAGCCTCACGGACTGAGGTCGGCTGTTGTCACGCTCAATGAACGGTACAAGCTCCATCCCGCTGCGGTGGAAGCCGATTTTATCATCTTCGAGGACAGTATTGCGGCGATCGGGGAGATTTCAGAGTCCAACTATAGGCAAGCGTGCGAAATTGACAAGCTGTACTCTGGCGATTTATTCGACGAGAAAGCGTATTTGTGGTCGATAGCCGAAAAAGAGCGGTTGTGCTTTTTATACACCAGCTTCTCCAAACGGTTGGGCAAGTGGCTGATGGAGCATGGGTATATGGATCTGGCCGCGCCGGTTGTAAAACAGCTAGTCGCCCGAAACGAGACGGACGAAGAAGCGAACGCCCTACTCCTGAACGTGTACGCTGCGGCAAAGGATAGTCATTCGCTTATGGCGCACTACAAAACGTATTTGAACCTGCTGCAAGAGGAATTCGGCGTGCAGCCTGGAATCGAAATGGCCCGGCTGTTCGAACGCTTGAAGGTTGAACTGGGAGGAACAAGAACGGAATAGAACGAATGAGCGGCGAAACCGCGGAGCTAAAATGGCTCTGCGGTTTCGTCATGTTGCGACAATATTTTCATTATTCATTCATTGCAGTTTGATAAGATATCACCGTTCGAATTCAGCTTGAAACAAGGGAGAATGGGAGAAAAAAATGACGACAATCATGAATCCAAGAAAAACAAAACAAGGCATGGGAAAAAAAACCCTGATAATCGTGTTACTGCTTGTATGTTTAGGTGCATTTGCAATCCCGGTACAAGCAGCGGGTCCATGGGTTCAATATGCCAATGAGGGTCCGACCATTAGTATTAATTTAGGAGGGTTTAGTAGTCCAGGTGGAGTGGCGTTAGACAGCAGCGGAAATGTGTATGTGGCTGATACTGCTAACCATCGCATCCAGAAGCTGACGGTATCCACGGGAGTTTGGAGCGAGTGGAAAAATAGCCGTGGCTACGGATATGCAACCGGCTTGGGCGAGTTTAGTAGTCCAAATGGAGTGGCGGTAGATAGCAGCGGAAATGTGTATGTGGCTGATAATGATAACCATCGCATCCAGAAGCTAGCGGTATCTACGGGGGGCTGGAGTCAGTGGGTGGTTATAGGACCTGTTTTCGGCAGTTCCTCAGGCGAGTTTGCTCGCCCAACTGGAGTGGCGGTAGACAGCAGCGGAAATGTGTATGTGGCTGATACTTATAACCATCGCATCCAGAAGCTGACGGTATCCACGGGGGTCTGGAGCGGGTGGGTGAAGAGCGGCGGAGGAATTGGGAGCGGCTTGGGTGAGTTTTATCGTCCAAGTGGAGTGGCGGTAGACAGCAGCGGAAATGTGTATGTGGCTGATACTAATAACCATCGCATCCAAAAGCTGACGGTATCCACGGGGGTCTGGAGCGAGTGGAAAAAGAGCGGTGGCGGAAATGGAAGCGGCTTGGGCGAGTTTTGTAGTCCAATTGGAGTGGCGGTAGACAGCAACGGTAATGTGTATGTGGGTGATACAGCTAACAATCGTATCCAGAAGCTGACGGTATCTACGGGGGTCTGGAGCGAGTGGAAAAAGAGCGGTGGCGGAAATGGAAGCGGCTTGGGCGAGTTTTATTTCCCAAAGGGAGTGACGGTAGACAGCAGCGGTAATATGTATGTGGCTGATTTTAATAACTCACGCATCCAGAAACTGATGGTATCCACGGGAGTTTGGAGCGAGTGGGTGAAGATCGGCGGAGGATATGGAAGTGGCTTGGGCGAGTTTGCTAATCCAAGTGGAGTAGCGGTAGACAGCAACGGAAATGTGTATGTGGCTGATTATAACAACAATCGCATCCAGAAGCTGATCATGCCAGGCTCCCCAACCGGAGTAACGGCGGCGGCAGGCAACGGACAAGCCACCATCAGCTTTACGGCGCCTGCAAATGATGGAGGAAGCGCGATTACAGGCTACACGGTAACAGCTAATCCGGGGGGCATAACGGCTGCCGGTGCAACAAGTCCTATTACGGTCACGGGGTTAACGAATGGAACCGCGTATTCGTTTACGGTGATCGCGACGAATAGCTTTGGGATTAGCGTAGCTTCCAGCGCAGTGAGCGTAACGCCCGCGATTGCCATGCCGGTAGCGGACTTCGCGAACAGCGGCAAGACAAGCACGACGGCAAGCTTCACGTGGACGGTGCCGAGTGGAGCGGCAAGCGTTTCGATCGAGCAGTCTCCAACGGGTGCGAACACATGGACGACGGCGAACACGGGAGCGATAGAGGCTAATTCGACGAGCGCGACGGTAAAGGGTTTGAGTGCGGCGACGGGATACGACTTCCGCCTTGTGGTAACGGGTGGTGCGAAAGCGGGATACTCGAACGCGGTGACGGTGACGACGGATGCGGCAACGCCGAACGTTCCTACGAATCCGCAGAATCTTGAAGCAACCGTTGGGAACAGTCAAGTTACATTGAAATGGAATACGGTATCGGAAGCAACCTACTACAACCTATATATGTCGATGACCTCAGGTCAATTTAGCAATACTTCCGTTGTTACTGTGACGAACTCTACCTACAATGTACAAAACTTGACAAACGGAACGACCTATTATTTTACGGTGAAAGCAGGCAACTTGGGAGGCTTGAGTGCGGAATCCAATCAGGTAAGCGTGATTCCTGCAACGATTCCGACAGCGCCAACAAATGTTTCAGCTGTCACTGGAAACGGACAAGCCACCATTACCTTTACGACTCCTACCGACAATGGCGGAACTGCGATTACAGGTTATGAAGTGACAGCATCACCAGGAAATGTGATCATTTCGGGAACGGCAAGTCCGATTACCATTACAGGTTTAGCCAATGGAACTAGCTATACCTTTACGGTGAAAGCAATCAACGGAGTCGGAAACAGCACATCTTCTACTGAATCCAATGCAGTCATACCGAGGTCTTCATCCAGCGGTAGCATTAGCAATCCAACGACACCGCAGACCACCAACACCGGTGTGGATGTTCTTGTAAACGGTAAAGTAGAAAATGCGGGTACAGCAACGACAACCAAACGGAACGACCAAAACGTAATCACGGTATCTATTGATCAGAAAAAGCTGGATGACAAGTTAGCGGCCGAAGGCCAACATGCGGTTGTGACGATTCCAGTGAATACCAAATCCGATGTAGTCGTTGGTGAATTGAATGGTCAGATGGTTAAAAACATGGAGAACAAACAGGCTGTTTTAGAGATCAAAACGGAGCAGGCAACCTATACCTTGCCTGCGCAGCAAATTAACATCGATTCCATTTCCAATCAAATGGGTAAATCGATAGCATTGCAAGACATCAAAGTACAGATCGAAATTGCCTCACCGACAGCGGGTACGGTGAAAGTTGTGGAAAATGCGGCAGCCAAAGGAACGTTCCTACTAGTCGTACCGCCAATAGAGTTTACAGTTAGAGCGACACATGGAGGCGAAACGGTCCAAGTATCGAAGTTTAACGCTTATGTGGAACGAACTATAGCGATACCGGACGGTGTTGATCCCCATAAAATTACGACAGGAGTCGTTGTTGATCCGGACGGAACCGTTCGCCACGTACCGACGAAGATCGTCATAATTGATGGCAAATATTACGCAAAAGTGAATAGCTTGACGAACAGCACATATTCTATCGTATGGCATCCTATAGAGTTTAAAGATGTCGCGCAGCACTGGGCGAAGGATGCGGTGAACGATATGGGTTCGAGAATGGTCATCAATGGTGTTGGCAATGACCAGTTTAACCCCGACCGCAATATTACCCGCGCTGAATTTGCAGCTATTATCGTTCGCGGATTAGGACTTAAACTGGAAAACGGAACATCGCCATTCTCGGATGTAAAGACTTCGGATTGGTACAACAGCGCGATCAAAACGGCATATGAGTATCATTTGATTGATGGGTTTGAAGACGGTACTTTCCGTCCGAATGACAACATTACCCGAGAACAAGCCATGGTGATTATCGCCAAAGCAATGACGATTACCAACCTGAAAGCAAAACTCCCTGCTAATACTACAGATACAATGCTTTCATTTACAGATGCGGAAGATGCATCCACTTGGGCGCTAAGCAGCATTGCCGACAGTGTTCAAGCTGGTATTGTATCGGGAAGAAGCGCAACCGAGCTTGTGCCGAAAGCTTATATTACGCGTGCTGAGGTTGCAGCGATTATACAACGACTGCTGCAAAAATCGGAATTGATATAAAGCTAAGATGCAGCTTTACACCTAAAAAATAAGGGCCATACTGCAACAGAATTGAAAGCTGCTGCCGTATGGCCTTGTTTTTTTAGCAATCCATTTTGTTTGTTGGATTTCTGGGCAGTGAAACTAACCAATGGTGATAGAGCGCATCACTGGCAGAGATGAGGCCAGGGGTCGATCCCCGAAGGGGTGAGTCCCGGTGTTCGTCTGCGCTGACCGCAGCTTGCGGCGGGAGCAGTACGAAAGAGTGCAAGGTGTGGTTAATAAGATATCTAGAGAGTCGTGAGGATTCCACTAAAGCGTTGTTCGTCACCGAAAGTCATCCTATCCGCCGTTTGGGTATACCAACGATCCGAGTGAAGGCAATGCAGTCGTGTCGCTGCAGTCTAAGACATTATTCTTTCCTAGGCTGCTGCTGTTTTTGTTTAATTGGGTCAGTTTAATAATTAAATTCTAGAAGCATCTTTTTATAATTGATTCACAATATATACTTTTAGACGAGTAATGGAGTAGAATTTAGTTCAACTATAAAATCTTCCTACAAAGAGGGACAAGTTTGATGGTAAAAGAAAACGCTTGTCCCATCTGCCTCGGTGATTGCTGAGAGGCTAAACACGTGCCTATTTGTCGAAACTTTTCGAAATGTGATGAATGCGGAAGATCGGGTTTGGTACTCGTAGTTTTATCGGCTACCGAGTGCTTATGAGAACTGATTGATGGAGAGGAACATAGCATTCGTATCTTTTTTTAAACTTTAACTATGACAAGTATCAATGTGTTAGAATAATGACCATAAGTTTAACGTCGAACCTTGGGAGCAGCAATCATGTGGATTTGGAGAATTTTTAGAAGACCTTTGATTTTCACAGCTTTCTGGTTGCGTAATATCTCAATTAATCATCGTTTATTGGCGGCTTTCCTGATTACATCGATCATTCCAGTCATTTTTGTTGGTTCTTATTCGAATAGGCATTACGAATTAGCGATTAACGATAAAATCAGTACGTATTCCATTCAAATTTTAGACGAAATATCCAGAAATACTTCGCGGGAAATGGTCCAGTATGAAACGTTAAGCGAATACCTGATTATGAACGATTCCATCCAGAACGGGCTTGTTTCCTATCAGCAGATGAGTGATTACGAGAAAAATCAGCTTCGTACCTTGATCTCCATTCAGATGAATGAGCAGGCTTTCCGAATTCGGAATTTGTCTAACATTCTGATCTTGTCCAATGATGGAAACGCTTTTTTCGATCTTGGAAACGGGCTGTATGAACCGAAGGAACTAGGTAATATTTTGAAAGCGACAGAAACCGCACCTGGAAACGCTTACTGGACGAATATCCGTTCAAACAGAGGAGTTGACACAATTGCTCTTAGCCGGAAAATTTATTCCAATGATAACTTCAATCTGCAGATCGGATATGTCATTATACTGATCGAGGAGCACGTGTTTTCAGACAATATTTATAAGCATATTAATCTTGGCGATAGCAGCATGATGTTTATGACCGATTCAAAAGGAATCGTTGTATCTTCTACCTCGCCTCGCGTACAGCAGGGAATCTTCTTATCTGCAAATCATGTGTTTGAGTCCATCAGTAAAAGGTTTATGGATAAAGCGCCGTTGGGAACCTTCGAAGCTGAATTTGGAGGGGAGAAGTATTTAACAGTAAGCTCTTATATTTCGAAAGCAAACTGGTTTCTGATCGGCATGATTCCCCGAGAATACATGATGGCTGAATTGTCAGATATACGAAACAACATAATTATAACCTGTGCAGTGACATTGCTAATCTCGGGTCTGGTTTCAATGGGAATTTATATGAGCATAATCATACCAATAAATTCATTACTTTATTACGCAAAGCAAATTCGAATGGGTAGGCTCGACGCCAAAATTCAGGTTTCCTATGGCGATGAGATGGACAAGCTGACGGATAATATTAATGTGATGGTCGAGCGATTGAAAGATTTGATTCAGCAAGTTGAAGTCGAACAACAGGCCAAAAGGGAGGCCGAACTCAAGATGCTGCAAGCGCAAATCAACCCCCATTTCCTATTCAATACATTAAATTCATTAAAATGGACGGCTATGCTTGGTGGGAATTCCGTTCTTACAGATGGAATAGAATCGCTGTCCATTCTTCTTAAAAACACGATCCTCGCCAAGGAGGAATGGATACCGCTGGAAAGCGAAATCGAGAACTTGATCCATTACGCAGCTATTCAACGTATTCGGTACGGTGACTCCTTTACTTTTTCTTATGAAATTGAAGATAAGCTTCACGATTTCAGGGTGCTTAGATTCATGCTTCAGCCAATTGTTGAAAATTCCATCCTTCATGGTTCTAGCGAGGACGGAAATCAAGTGAATATTCGAGTAGTCGCAAAGGTGGAGGGAAATTTTGTGAAAATCTCCATTACGGATGACGGGGATGGCTTTGATACGGAAGATCTACATAACCCGAGTGAAAGTCGAACGCGACTATCAGGGATTGGGATTTCCAACGTAGATGAGCGGATTCGCATACACTTTGGCACAGGTTACGGCCTGAAAATCAGAAGTGTGATAGGTCAAGGAACGGAGACGGTAATTACTCTCCCAATAAAAAAGGAAGGGAATTCTCATGTATAAAGTTCTCATTGTGGACGACGAAATTATTGTACGTCATGCTCTTAAGACACTGATCCGATGGGATGAAGGATATTTTGAATATGTTGGATCTGCGGCTAATGGCAGAATTGCCATGAGCTCAGTCCAATCCTTGCAGCCGGATATTATCATAACGGATATGAAGATGCCAGACATGGATGGAATTGAGTTAATTAAGCGGCTTATGGAACAAGGCTTTGATGGTGAAATCATTGTATTAAGCAACTATAACGATTTCGAGCTGGTTAGGGAAGCACTGAAATATGGGGCGCATGATTATGTATTAAAACTGACGGTTAGAACAGAAGAGTTCATGAATATCCTAAGTGAGGCAGTGGTTAAACTGGAGAGTAAAAAGAGAAGTAAGCCCTCCAATTCTAATGCTGCTCCCAAGCAAATGCAGGAGTTACAGATTAAAACCATGTTGAGTTGGCTGTATGAAGCAGATGTAGATGCTAACCTCTCAGATAGCAATCTATACAATGGCACTGAAGAGACCTATAGATTGGGCGATCAAGAAACAGTCTTCTCTTTCTTGGCTCGATTGGAGAAGCCTAATGTGAAACAAGATCTTACTATGTTTGAAAATATAGCTGGAGAAATTTTTTCGGCAAGCTTGTGGAAAAGCGTAATCCTGAAAGATGACGGGTATGTGCTGATTGCTGCAGCATATTCTTCGCATGATGTGCTTGCAGCGCCAAAGGACTTTGCATTACGAATCGAGAGCCATACTGCTCTCTATTACAACGTCAAAATTATGATCGTCTACGCAGAACTTGCGATAGGGCTTGAGCAGCTAGCTGTTGAAATACACAAAAGTAAACAAGCAGCGCTGCTTTTCTTTTACCGCAATGCCATCAATAAATGTATAAGTAACCGAACCCTGCCTTCCTTCGAGAATGAAAAGTTCCGATCTTCGATTGAGGCAATCAAAGAATGTGTTCCGGGCCTGACCACGGATTGGGCAGCACGTTGGGAGGAGGGAGCGGCTGATCTGATTGAGAGCGGTTCAATTCATAGAATACACCCGAAAACGTTGAAGCGTGCAATGAAGACTGCTGTTTGGAGTCTAACTAAGGCGTTATCTTTCGAAAACTTGACATCCTTAGACGAAACCAGATGGTTGGAGTGGATTGAAGTGGCTGAATTTGATCATTCATTGCTTAAAGCAGCCCAGGACTTCATTCGTGAAGCTTCCGAACACGCAGGGATTCTAGCTAATGTTAGCATAAATAGTTCCGAAGTGCGTAAGGCATTGCTTTACTTAGAGGCGCACTATTCGGAGCGAATTACAATCTCAGACATTTCCGCGCATGTGAATCTGTCGGAAGCTTATTTATGTAGGGTGTTCAAAGCGAAGACCGACAAAAGCATATTGACTTATCTCAATGAGCTGCGAATGACTAAAGCTTATGAAATGCTGACTACCGGGCGTTATTTAGTTAAAGAAGCAGCCGTTAAAGTGGGTATTGAAGATCCGCTCTATTTCAACCGTTTATTCAAAAAACATTATGGCTTTTCCCCGAAAGATGCAAAAAAATAAGTCATTTGAAAATAAACCTGCACGATTTTGTAAGTCTGTACAAAATCGTACAGGTTTATTTTGGCATGTCCGAATGAATTACTCAAAATCGTCCATATAATCCTACGGTTTTATGCATTACGCCGCCTTTTGAATGCAAGTACAATAGAATCAGATACAACAATAGGAGGTTATTACTATGAAACAAAAGAAAGCGTTGACAATGGTTTGCGTTTCAATGTTGTCCGTATCTGTATTAGCAGGTTGCGGGGCAGGCAATGACAATCAGAACAGTATGGCATCCACAAAGCCTGCAGAAACTCAGCAGCCGGCAGGAGCTAAGAAATTCGCCAGTATGGAACTGGAAGTTGCTGTATTCCAGGGCGGATATGGCAGGGAGTTCTGGGATGCGGCTGCAGCAAGTTTTATGAAAGAATATCCGGGAACGAAAATCAACATTACGGCAAGCCCGAAAATCGCGGAAGTAATCCGTCCGAAAGTCGTAGCCGGCAATCCCCCGGATTTCTTGTATATATCTGGCGGTGACAACAAGTCTTTAATTGATTCTTTGGTGAAAGATAACGGATTGTTGGATATTTCTAGTGTATTCAATGATAATGCGCTGGATGAAGCGGTCCCGTTAAAGGAAAAGATTCTTCCAGGTATTCTAGAATCTCGTGCCATGGCACCTTACGAAGACGGGAAAATTTACATGGCTCCTTATAACTATGGAGTTATGGGGCTCTGGTACAATAAAACTTTGTTCGATAAAAAAGGCATTAAGACTCCGAAGACGTGGGACGAATTCTTCGCTTTGAACTCCGTAGCTAAAGAAAACGGACGCGCGTTGTTCACTTATCAAGGTATGAGCCCAGGCTATCTTGAAGACATAGTCATTCCTTCCTTGAAAAACGTGGGGGGAGATAAGGTTCTGAAGCAATATTTCGAATTTGATCCAGAGCTATGGAAAACAGATGCAGCTAAGCAAGTGTTCGGCGTTCTTGGCCGGATTGCCAATGAAGACAACGCGCTAATGAAAGGGACAGTGGCTCTGAACCATACCCAATCCCAAACGGAATTCATGCAGGGCAAGGCGATGTTTATCACGAACGGATCTTGGTTTGAAGGTGAAATGAAGGATGCTCCTCGCGAGGAAGGCTTTGAATTTGGTTTCTTGGGTGTGCCGGCATTCAAGTCGGGCGATCCGATGACGGCTCTAAGCACCGTGGAACAAATGATGATTCCTGCAAAAGCAAAAAATCCAGAACTTGCGAAGGAATTCATGAAGTACTTGTACACGAAACCAGTCGTCAAAATGAATGGTGAAAAAGCGGAAGCTGTTATGGCGGTTAAGGGTGCAGCTGATTTGGTGAAGGAGTATATTTCCCCATCTACATACAATGTGTTTAAATCGGTTGATCAGGGCATTGTAGCGGTAAACGGCAGCTTCAAGACGCTAGCGAAAGGCAGCAAGTACAAACCGAATCCTGCGATTTATGGACCAATGGCTTCTGTTATGAACAAGCAAATGACAGTTGAGGGATATACACAAAAGGTTCAAGAAACTTTTACGGATATTCAGAAGGAATTCAAAGAAAACAAAGAATAAGGTCTTACGTGAAATGAAAGGAAGGATTGCTACATGATGACGATGCAGCTCAGGCGCCGATTCTTCTTAGCTTTCTGTCTGCTGCCAGGACTGATTTTATTTAGTTTTTTTAAAGTGTATCCGACCATTCAAGTATTTCATAAATCTTTTTACACATGGACGGGAATCGGAGACACTCCGAAATTTGTTGGATTCAAGAATTTCGTTGATATGTTTCAGGACGAAATCTTTATGAAGTCGCTCCAGCATACGGGCTTTCTTATGTTGGTGGTACCGATCGTCACTTTATTTTTAGCACTCGTGAATGCCTCGATTCTTACAAGAACGAAGCTGAAGGAACGGAATTTATATCGAACGGTTTTCTTTTTCCCGAGCATCCTGTCTTTCGTTGTCATTGCTATCCTCTGGTCGTTCATCTATCATCCAACGATTGGTTTCGTGAATTCCGGTTTGGATTTGCTGGGATTTGGCAAGTACGCCATGGCATGGTTGGGAGATCAACGGACTGTAATGTGGGCGCTCGCTGCAACCTTAATTTGGCAGGCAGCTGGATATTACATGGTTATGTACATGGCAGGGATGGACAGCGTTTCGAGTGAGCTGTACGAAGCAGCCGGCATTGATGGAGCGACATCGATTCAACAGTTTTTCTATATCACCATTCCAATGTTGTGGGAAATCATTCGTGTAACATTAATTTTTAGCTTAAATGGCGTTATCACAGTCAGCTTTGTTGTTGTTACGATTATGACTGGCGGTGGCCCTGACTCACATTCGGAAGTAGTTCTGACTTATATGTATGGGCAAGCGTTCGGCAATTCCAACTTCGGTTACGCTATGGCAATAGGAGTGTTCATATTCCTTGTATCGCTCGTTTTGGCGCTTATTAGCAACAAATTGACGGAACGGGGATCTCACTAAGATGACTGCATGGAGAGAACGAGTATGAAAAAAATGGGAAATACACTTGTCTTCGTAAGAAATTGGCTGCTTCGGATTTTCTTGTTGATCCAAACGGCAGTCGTCGTATATCCGCTAGTATGGAATATACTTGCCTCTTTTAAAACGAACAAAGAAGTCATGGAGAGTCCTTGGACTCTTCCATCTGGATTGCAATGGAGTAACTACGTGAGTGCCTTTACTAAAGCGAAGATTGGTCATTACATGCTGAACTCCGTCTTGGTAGTGACTTTATCCATGGCTGTGCTTATACTGATTGCTGTTCCAACGGCTTATGCGCTTGGTCGAATTCAATTTAAAGGCAGGGCGATAATCAGCAACTTCTATATGGCTGGTTTGTTCATCGGCGGGGTGTACATCATAGTACCTCTGTTCATCCTCATGAATCAGTTTGGTATGTTGGATAATCGGTTATGGCTTAGCATTTTGTATGCAACTGGAAGCCTGCCATTCTCCATCTACCTGCTTACCGGCTTCATGAAGTCGATCCCTCATGAGTATGAACAATCAGCAATGATTGACGGATGCGGCTACTTATCAACCTTAGTACGCATTATTGTTCCGATGGCTACGCCTGGGATCATTACGCTTGTGGTATTTAATTTCTTTAACTACTTGAACGAGTATGTATTGGCGCTAACGCTAGTCTCAAGCGAAGAAAAGAAGACGATTCCGATAGGCTTGGCTAACTTAATGCAAGTCCAGCAGTACGCAACCGACTGGGGAGCGTTGTTTGCAGGTCTTGTGATAGTACTAGTTCCAACCATTGTCATTTACGCGTTATTGCAGAAAAAACTGACGCAGGGTATGATGCTCGGTGGCTTAAAAGGTTAGGTTAACTAACTGGCTAGAGATGGCGTTACATTTCGTAACGCCTATTCGGCTACACCGAATCAGCCGATGGCGGAGAAGCGAGAAAAGTACTGCCAGAAGCCGCCGCCAAAGCAGGTGTGAAGGACGTGGCATTCAACAGCCCTAACATAACGTCGGTTCTGGTGCGTCAAGATTGGCTGGACACGGTAGGATTGAAAGCGGTTACTTCGTTGGTGGTACAAGGAAAGGATTGATCGCCCCCGACTTCCGAAGCATTAAAGTTAAGTTTGACGAGTTCGTTCAGAAGTGCAATCAACAGGGCGGATCGCAAATTGAAAAGCAAGCCAACGAAGAGTGGAAGAAATTCAAGAAAAAATAAGGGCAATAACTTAACTGTTGTCCGTCAGCTTCATACTAACTGGAGGCATTTCCAATGAAACCAAATATATTGTTCATTACAGTCGATCAAATGCGAGGAGACTGCCTAAGTGCGCTCGGTCATCCGATCGTACAGACGCCGAATCTGGACAAACTGGCGGAGGACGGTGTATTGTTTCGTAACGCTTATTCCGCAACACCGACCTGCATTCCGGCGCGGGCTGCGCTCTTAACAGGTATGAGCCAACGCTCTCATGGACGGGTAGGGTACGAGGAGCATGTCCCATGGACATACGAGCATACCCTGCCCAGTGAGCTGGCGCAGGCCGGTTACCACACGCAGTGTGTCGGCAAGATGCACGTGTACCCGACCCGCAACTTGTGCGGCTTTCACAATGTCGTGCTTCACGATGGCTACATGCACTATAACCGGAACGGTCGAACGACACATGTGGAACATTTCAACGAATGTGATGATTATTTGAATTGGATACGAAATACGGAGGCAGGTACCTACGATCTGATGGACAACGGTCTCGACTGTAATGCATCGACGGTTGCGCTGCCGTGGCATCTTCCGGAGCGGCTGCATCCGACGAATTGGGCGGTTACGCAATCGATCGATTTCCTACGGAGACGCGACCCTAGTAAGCCGTTCTTCCTGTGGACGTCCTTCGTGCGTCCGCATCCGCCTTTCGATCCGCCGCAGGCCTACTTCGATATGTACCTCAATGAGGAAATGCCAGATCCGCCGGTAGGCGACTGGGTAGATTTGCAGAGCGCGGAGAACGGATCGGGCCATCCAACGACCGGCAGAGGCAAGCTGCCGAAGAATCGCCTGGATCGGGCAAAGGCGGCTTACTACGCTCTTATTACCCATCTTGACTTTCAGATCGGACGGCTGCTGAATGCACTGAGCGAGTACGGCGTGCTGCGCAATACCGTGGTCGTGTTCACCTCCGATCACGGAGAAATGCTAGGTGACCACCATTTCTTCCGCAAATCACTCGCCTACGAGGGGAGCTCGAAAGTGCCTTTAATCGTTGCCGATTATACGGGACGATTGGGGTTGACATGCGGTACTGAAGAAGCGCGGATAACCGAGCTGCGCGACATCATGCCGACGCTGCTGGATGCGGCCGATGTGGCAGTGCCTGACTCGGTCGAAGGTGAGAGCTTGTTGAAGCTATGCCGTGAAGGTGCGGATGTTGCATGGCGCGAGTACGTGCACGGGGAGCATGTCTATGGCACCCTGTCCCACCACTTCTTGACGAATGGTCGGGAGAAGTACATCTGGTATTCGCAGTCTGGCGAAGAGCAGATGTTCGACCTAACTTTCGACCCGGGGGAGTTGTCCAATAAAGCGGGGGATCCAGTCTGGCAGTTGACCTTAAAAGGGTGGAGAGAGCGGCTTGTTCGCGAACTGGAGGGCCGTGAAGAAGGTTATGTACGCGATGGGGCACTCGTCGTCGGGCAGAAACCGAGAGCGGTGCTCAGTCATCTAAAATAATAAAGGAGCGCCTCATGATGATGGGTTTCCAATACGGGGAACTATGCAGGTATCATACAGATGAACTAAGCTGGCGTCAAACATGAAGAGCATAATTATAACAATAGGGGAAGGAAAGATGTAAAAAATGAGAAGTAAGTACAAGCATAGGTTCAAGTCGGCATTATCATTATTTCTGGCAGCGGCGCTATTGTTGGCGATGGTACCCTCCTTCACGGTGAGGGCAGCGGATACCGAGGTGGAAAATTATACGCAGTCTTTGCAGGGAATAACGACCTATGAGGCAAAAGCCGCTGGTGATCAAGCAAGCCTCGTCGCTGTCAATCAATTATCTGGTTTATTGAGCGGCAATGCGCTACAAATCACCAATAACGGTGCAGAAGCTCGGGTCAAGCTGAAGGACTTCGGTGGCACACCGGAGAACGAGGGCTTAGCCGACGGTATCTATGAGATTACATTCAGAACCGGCGATAAGCTGTATGGAAGTCTTGGATTTCTTGTGAGATATAAGGATGAGTTTAATTACACTGGGCTGACGATTGATAATACGACCAACCAGAACGTATATACTTGGAAGAGTCAGTACAGTGTCCCGACGAATGGCCGTAATAACGACTTGTCATTCACACAACCTATTAAACAGTTACAACCCAATACTTCCTATAAGGTAGAGATTACCTATGAGGGGGCGAAAGTATCTCTCAAATACTTAAAAGAGGGAGATTCGAATTATACAGATCTGGGCACTGTTACTATGACAGCAGCCGGACATTATACCGGACCTGGCGGGCTGGCTATCCGGCTCAATCGGGGGAGCGGATCTGGAGCAGGAGGATCGCAGGTTACGATTGATAACATCATACAGAAGGGATTGAACGGTGAGGTTGTCAACGCTATAGATTTTGATAGCGACTCGACGGTTCCTGCCTACGAAGTCTACACAAATAAGGGAACGACATCTAACCCCAATCTTGCAACTTTATCTTTAACAAGTGTGAACAAGGTGTTAGCTGGCTTTGGCAAAGGTGAGAATGCACATGAGCTTGAATCCGTAAGTGGGGGTCTATTTATCGACAACGCTTCGCCTGAGACTGACAACGGTATCTACACGGTTAAGATCAACGGAAGCACGAATGAATACGGTCTCGTGTTCAACTATAAGGATGAGAACAATTATGCGACCATCCAAAATACCGGTTCCGGATGGATTGCCGGAGGTAAGAAGAATGGAAATCCGGTGTCCGTCGACCTCTCATCCCAAATCAGTCATGTTTCTGTAGCCGAAGCGGTTTACGGCTTGAGTCTGAAATATCAGGGAAATCAGATCGACGAGCTAATCGTTGATGATGTTACCTATAATATCGGGCAGCTTACTGATTTATACAGCGGTAAAGGTAAAGTAGGAATAGTGGCCGGTGCAAATACACGTCTCTATACCGGGGCAATTTACCTTGCATACACCATCACCGCTAAAACACCTGGCGTTGACCCTTCGACCGGAGTCGATAGTCTCCCGTCAGTAGTGGTAGGGGAAGGTCAGGATACTTATAACCAGAGCCTAATTAGTAATGTAAGTTCCATCAAGGATCCCAATGGTAACAATGTAAGCGCGGTCAATGTAAACCAAGCGACCTGGGGTATGGATGGGTATGCTATGGGTCTGATCGGCAGTGACGATTACCGTATTAAGCTGCTTCCATTCGGGGGAGACAAAGTGGATCATGCCGGACTGGCTGATGGCAGCTATGAGATTTCTTTCCGAATTGGTAATTCAGTTCCCAATTCTCTCGGTTTCCTGGCACGATATCTGGATGAGGAGAACTATGCTGGGATTTCCATCGATCAAGGTAAGTGGTCGGGTCATTATAGCACCGGCTCTAGCAGACAAAACCCTGTTATTAATACTGAGCCTGAACACATGCTGCAGGCGAATACCTCCTACAAGCTGAAGATGACCTATAAGGGCACCAGACTTACCTTTGATTATATGAAGGAAGGAGATACAGAATATATCAACCTTGGTGGTTATACCTTAAATTCTTCCGGCTATACCGGAGTCGGTGGATTTGCCATCCGTACGCGAACCAGTGGTCAAATGGTTACCATGGACAATATCATACAGTACGATGCAAGCGGAAAAAGACTTGTTTCCCTGGATTTTAACGCTGGAGTGCTCCCAGCCTATGAGGCTCGTGCAAATAGAGGTAACACGACGAATAACAGTGCTGCCACTCTATCCTTGGTTGAAATCCCCAGGAGTGAGACAGCAGATAGATTTCCACCAAGCAGGGCAAGTAAGCTTGAATCCACAGGCGCCGGCCTTTATATTGATAGCGCTTCGCCTAAGGCAGTAGGTGGTATTTACACCGTCCAACTCTACGGCAGTAAAACAAACTATGGTTTAGTGTTTAATTACGCAGATGTTAACAACTACGCCACAATTCAGTATGATGGTTCCAAATGGGTTGCAGGCGGAATGAATAATGGCGTGAAAGTCTCTATTGATCTGTCCATTCATAACATACCTGCTCCTGTTGCAGGAGAAACACGTACGCTACGGCTAAACAGTTCGGATAGCAGGAACATCCAACTGATCCGGAGCGGCAAGGCTAGCAATGATTATCAAACTTACAACTTAGGAAAGCTTACTGGCATCTACGGCGGCGAAGGACAAGTGGGACTCATCACTGGGGAAGCCATGACTCTTCTAGCTGGAGCTATCCATGTTGTGTATGACCTAGTGGCTGTGAATGTGCCCGAGCCGGAAGCGGGTACTTATATTACGCTTCAGTCAGATCAGATGAAGGTACTAGTGGGCAAGGAGTTCCCTCATATCTACACGTATAAGGATATGGCGAATCATACGATTGCCAATGGTGTTCGTCCCGGAGCGGAGAACACGGGTATGAGCATTGTCACGGAGCTTGGTCAGCCTGCCGTGAACAGCACGACCACTTCTGAACTCAAGTCTTCGACAGGGAACTCTGCAACCTATGAAATTACCGCCACTGGCAGCGGAGTTAAGGCTACCTTTACTGTGGTGCTTACCGTAGAAGGCAAAACTTTGACTATGGAGATTCCAGCTGTGGTGCAAACCACCGGTAAAGTCCGCACCTTCGCGTTTAGTGACCAGAAGATGGTTTCCTTTGCCGGACTAGGTGCGGGTGCAGCAATGGGCCGTGTTAACGGATGGGGACCTGCAAGTGACGTGTTCATTGAGCTGAAAGGTGCAGCCCAGAACGCAACCCACGTTAATGCTACCTATGTATTACTCTATGACAAAGTAGCCAAGAACGTTGCAGCCATTGAGAACAATGCTGAAAACGGGACCAATAAGTATCTACTGACACAAAGGGTAGGTGCAGGTGCAGATGCTTATCTCGCTGTAGCAAACAACGCATGGGCATGGCAGTATTATGATGTCATTAATCCCGAAGGTGAGGAAAAGCCTTACTCTAAGATAATTATCGGCGGAGATGAGAATCATGACGGCGACATTACCTGGCAGGATGCCGGTATCTCTTATCGGGAAATTATGCGAGAGCCGTACGGAAGCGAGAACACCAAGAACGAGTGGATGTACATTGCGATGAACATGTCAAGCCAGACCTCTCAGCCTTTCGTGAGAGTACTGGATCAGGCCAAAGCAATCAGTTATCTGACTGACGGCTTCGGTATGAAAATTATGAACAAGGGCTACCAAGCGGGTGGCCACGATGATTCCCATGGTGACTATAAGTTTGTGGGAATTCAGCAGGGCGGCGCTAAAGACTTTAATTATTTAATTAATGAAGGTCTTAAATATGGGATTAAGAATGGCGTTCATCTTAATGCTACTGAGTTTGCTCTAGACGGATTTACTACTGAACTTGACAACATGGTTCTTGTGGATGGAAATCTGAGAAAGAACTGGAACTGGTTTGATCAAGCTTATCTGGTTGACAAGACCAAGGATGTTACCAGTGGCGCCCTGAAGAAACGATTAGACGACTTTGAACTTGCTGCTCCTAATCTAGATTTTGTCTATGTTGACGTGTACCAAGCCGGTTCCCGTTACAATGCATCCCAGCTTATAAAATATATGAACGCAAACGGTATTACTGTAGGAACGGAAGCATTAGGCGATTTCAACCAGGACATTACATTCGTGCATTGGAATACGGATCTCTACTACGCTGTAGGCGGAACCCAGAGCCAAGTCATGCGATTTGTCATGAATGGACTTGGAGATTTAGGTGCTCCTGACCGTGCGTTACTGGGTGCTCTTATGCCGGGTGTGGCGGATTGGCGCAACACCAATAATTTCAGTGATGCCCAAACTACCTTCTATCGCAATAATCTGCCTACCAAGTATCTTCAGCACTTCGACTTGCTGAGTTGGGATCCGGGCATCGCTGCTACCTTCTCAGACCATGTAAGCACAGTGGTGAAGAAAGAAGGAGGCAGGGATTACCTTACGATTACCAAAGACGGTAAGGCCGTTGCCAGAATTGATGTCACAAGCGTGCGATTGATCGAGAGCTATAGCAGTGGAGGAAATCCTGTCCGGCCTACCAGCGCTGAGATTTTCATTCCTTGGAGTCCCGTGACAGAAGATAAAATCTATGTTTATAACGATGTGAATGCGACAAAAACCTGGGAAGTACCTGACTCCTGGGGCTCGAATGGGACTGCTTATCTATACAAGTTGACCAATTCCGGACGTGCTGAAGAGACACTGATCTCTTATACCGGCGGGAAAATTAAGCTTAACATTAACCTAAGCACTCCTTATATTCTAACTAAAAACAAAGGTGATCAGCCGCACCTATACAATGCTGATGGTACAGCGAAGAGTGATTTACTGCCTGCCCCAACTGGCGATCATGCTTGGGGTGAGGGTGGCCTGATCAAAAATATCGGCTTCACTGACCATAGCTTGGATGGGTGGGACGTCACTGCCACTGAGGGCGAAATCAATAACGTAGCTATCGACTTGACCTTCCCGGGTGAAGATCCACGCGTCTCCATTGCTGGAACTTTCAATGGCTCCATCTCTCAGAAGATCAATGTGGAGTCTGGTAAGACCTACTCATTCTCTGTATGGGCTATGTCACAGGGAATGCGTCCGATTAAGTTGAGCGCGACTGCAGGGGACGTGACTGTGGAAAGCAGCGTAGACACCACCTTAGGCATTCCTATAAAAATTAGGCCTTCTAAGTACACGAATATGGATTACCAGCGTCTGAAGGTCGACATTACCATTCCGGAAGGCGTTGATACGGCTACGCTCAGTTTCTCCACTGTGACAGGAAGTCTGCCGGTGTATCTGGATGATTTTCGAAGCTGGGAATGGCCTGGTACTCCTAATCCGTTGATGGATGGGTATTATTATTATGAGGATTTTGAAAACTTGGATGAAAACTGGGGCCCGTTCATTTCTCAGGTGGGCAGTCAGCCATATATCCATCTGGCCTATAAGAACCCTCAGGGCGGTCAGATTAAGCACTATACTGTGGACACCCTGGACAATAACGGTAATCCCGACACTAAGAATCTTACTTCTTTAAAGGCTCAGCAGTTCGGCTCTTTCGGTACAATTGGCAAAGATTCCGGCATTATGATGCGCACGCTGCCTTCAACACTGAACTTTGAAAAAGGAAAGAACTATGTTGTTGAGTTTGACTATCAAACATACCGTGAACTTCGTGAGGAAGAGAATGGCGCAAAGGTCGGGTGCAATTACCCGCTGACAAGCGCTGTGTATTACGTGGACGTGCGTAGTGCAGATGGAAGTCTCATCGAGACTTATCCCCTTCAGCCTAGCACCTTTGCTGAAAGTGCAACTGGGAAATACAGCTACAATTCCCGTCCAAGCACAGAGCTTATGTCCTTCCCTGTGAACGCTGTTAATGCAGCAGGAATCTTCCTGAGCTTCCGAGCAGACACGGTTAAAGTTAACATCAGCACCATAATGGCGATCGATAACTTCCGAGTCATAGACAAAGATAACGACAATCAGCTAATCACAGCCACAAAGCTGCTGCTTGAGAAGAGCAGATATACCGTAGCCCAGTCCGAGGTGAAATCTGAGGCTGATGCAAGGGCCAAAGCTCAAGGGCTTGTGAACGGATTGCTGGCAAGCGGTATCACGGCTCAAGTCAACACTGTCTCTTATACCGAGGCTGAAGCAGGAACTTCTGCGAATGTGACTGGTACAAACGGAGAGTATATTTTCAAAGTTGACTTAACTAAGGATGATAAGAGCGTCACGACAGCTGAGCTGACCATGACGATTACAGCTAGCAGCTACGTTCGCCCAGATGAACCATCCAATCCGGGTACTAGTAATCCTGACGAGCCAAGCACGAACCCTAATCCGAATCTTGGCGAATCCAAATCCGTTGTCACTGAGCATAGAGATGGTAGCAAGACTATCGAAACTACCACCAAGAACGGTACTGTGATTACTACTGTAACCCCAGCCGACAAGAAAGTCGCTGCAACCGTTACCGGCACTGTCAAAACAGTAGTGAAGGATGGGGCGCTTATGGCGGAGCTTCCTGCTGCTGACATTGATGCATTGGTCAAGGCTGCCAAGGACAGTGGTGTTAAGATAATCACTATCAAATCGTCGGTAACTGATGGAACCGGCGTTACGAAGACTGCTGTCGTAATACCAGCTTCCGCAGCAAAGGAACTATCTAAAGCCGCCGATGTAGCCGTGGAGACTCCATTAGGAACTGTGACAGTAGCCACCTCTGCTCTGAATGGGCTAACCAAGGGTGCAGCTGACATCAGCATCAATTTGCAAAAGAATGCTGATAATGCCTATACCATCGAGGTCAAGTCCGGTGAGCAGGTTGTGTATCAAGTGACCGGAGGGGTTAAAGTAGAGCTAGCAGCTAATAAACTTAACTCTGGTACTGTGGCTATGGCAGTATTGCCAGATGGCACGAAGCGAATCATTCGTAAGTCTGCTATCGTCAATGGCGGCATAATAGCATTGTTGGGTGGATCCGCCTCGATCGTATTGGTTGACAATGTAAAGACTTTCACTGATATACCTGAAAGCAACTGGGCAGCAGGTGGTGTGGATTTTGTCAGTTCTCGCGATCTGTTCAAGGGAGTAGATGTCCATACATTTGCCCCTAAAGCTGTGATGAATCGAGCTATGATGGTTACCGTGCTTAACCGCCTAGAGGGTGAGATTAAGGCAAATGCATCCTCCAACTTCCCTGACGTGAACAGTGGCGCATATTACGCTGATAGTGTGGACTGGGCGGCTGAGAAGGGTATCGTTCTTGGAACAGGAGCCGGCTTTGATCCGCAGGGTGAAATCACCCGTGAATCTATGGCTGCCATGCTCTACCGCTATGCTAACGTACTAGGTTACGACACGAGTGCGAGAGGTGCGATGACAGGCGAGGATATGAGCAACTGGGCAATGGACGCGATGTCCTGGGCCATTGGGGCGGGACTCATGGAGGGAGACCATAATGGTCAACTTAAACCGCGTGATAATGCCACTCGTGCTGAGGTGGCGGTTATTCTTGAACGATTTGTTAAATTTATTGTAAAATCGTAAGCAAATAAGCACAGGCGAATCCCGAATCTATGATGATTCGGGATTTGCTTATTTTAGATCTGAGTCAATAGAACGACTTATGGATATAGACAGGAAGGAGTTTATAGCGTTATTGGAAACCGATGTATTTGTTCTCATACTACCAGCATGTAAAAGTAGCAACATCGAGTTAGGGATTGCACTAGCGGCAAAAAAGAAAATACTCCGTAATCGAATATGAAGGTACAATTGAAAGAGAACGGGAAGTAGAACAGGCATGTATGTAGGGGCTAAACTAGAAAAAGAACTTAAGTTATCCCAAAGACAAACAAAAAATATATTTTGTGATTTATACACAAAATAATATTATTTTTTATTTTCTTATATATAACTATTTTTGCTTTACAATAATTAAAATAAAACATTTTATCGAAAGGAGAACTATTTTGAAACCAAACATTCGTAAGCTGTTTCTAATCTTTTCTCCACTCCTGATTTGTTTGATGATTGGTATCGAAATCGGCACGAAAGTTTTTTTGGTGAAAAATCATCCAGAGTTACTAGCAATTGTTAATCAAAAGAATGAGATTTGCTTTTATAAGACAAATGACTAGATATGTATTTACTCCAGTAATTGATTAATAAATGCTCCTGTGAGGAAATTATTCGAGGCATTACATGCAAAAGTAACATGGCCGTTGGCGAGTTTAGTTTCTATACAATTCTGAAACAACAAAAACGGAGCGCCGCGGCTTTGCGGGCTCCGTTTTCTAATTAATTCTGGAATATCACATGATTGTTGTTTTATTAAAATATTTATTTATATTTTAAAAAGATAACTATTTTCTTAAATTCACGCCTGTTTCAAATCATGATTATTGTCATTTGTATCGTTGTTAGAATGGCCATGTTCATGTGCTAGTTTTTTCATATAGAGCGACCAATAATGAACAAGTTGAAGTCCATCAATCAATTCAACGCCGACTTCTTTTGCATACTTTTGTGCGTTTGAAGTAAATCCACTTGTCGTGATTACAATGCCACCTTTAGCATTCTGTTTGATCATTTGAGAATGGATAATGGCAATCGGATCAAAAGAGATATCCTCTTTATAGCATTTTACTTGAACAAGATAGAGACCGTTACTCCGCTGATGTTCGATGTCTACTCCATAATCCCCTGAACTCTGTGTAACATATGTTGTCCCTCCGTATATTCCCTCTAGAATATCGGCTACAAAATATTCGAAATCGTAAGGATTGTTCTTTATAAAGTTGCTTGTGAAGGTCTGTTTGTTTAAGTCGTCTTCTTTATTATTAAATCGATAGTACAAACCCATAGCAATTGTTTTATACATTTGGTTATTCGTATTAAGTAATTTAGTGGAAAGTGAGCGAAGAGAAACAATTTCTTTTTCTTTCAAATTGTACTTGTATAGAGCGAATCCTATGATCGTAACAATTACAACAAAAGTCAATATGATTTCCATTACAGAACTTCCTCTCCTTTTCTAACAAGTTATTTCCACTTTGAACTCAAGACATACTCTAGCCATACTTTATCGGTGGAGTTGCAAGCTATGCTAGGCCGTTAGCTAGGATCGATTCAGATCATGAAAAAGCAGATGAGATAACCCCTCATCTGCTTTATTAATATCGGAGAAACAGCCAATATCGTCGCCTATCTTTTCCTAAAAAGGGAATAAAGTGTGACAACTCGAATTACTATATTATACTATCAAATATTCATATTGGAGGTTCATTTTGTGAAAAAGCAATCCCTATTCATTATTTTAACTATAAGTTTTATATGGATTTTTGCATTAATCCAACCACTTACTGCGGCAGCCGACGGGAGCAATATTGTTACTATTGAAGATCCAGCTCTAGATAAAGTGATTCGAAAACAACTTAAAAAAGACGGTTCTCCTTTAACACAAGCTGACATGGATAGATTGGTTACATTAGGACCTACAGCTTGGCAAGGAATCACTAAATTAAATGGATTGGAGCACGCGACAAATTTAAGGAATTTATTCTTGGCAGTAAATGAAATTAAAGATATTAGCCCACTCTTGGACTTGAAGAATCTTAGAGTATTAACTCTTAGATACAATAACTTGAGTAATATGGAATTATTGGGGAGAATGAAGCAACTGGAAGTGTTGGATTTAGCTGCGAGCAATATTACTGATATTAGTTTCCTTAAAGGAATTTCACAACTAAAAGAATTAGATTTAAGCGATAATTTAATTTCGGATCTTTCACCTCTACAAGATTTCAAAAAATTAGAACGCTTTACTGCCTATCATAATCAAATTAGTGATATTTCCCCATTGTCGGAACTTCACTCGCTAAGATTTATTGACCTTAAGGAAAATCAGATAGAAGATATAAGTTCATTAAGAAGTATGCTCAATTTAAGCTACTTGGGTGTTGAAGATAATTTGATAACAGATATTAACGCATTAAATGGGCTCATTAATCTAGGTGGTTTAGAATTATCAAATAATCCGATTGAAAATTTAAGTGTAATAAAACAACTCACAAATCTTGAGAATCTAAATTTAGGATCACTCCATTTAAAAGATATTAGCTTTATTGAGAATCTGTCTAATCTTTATCGGCTCGATCTTCATAATAATCAAATCTCTGATATTCATGTTCTTCTAAAGCTTAATAAACTCCGAGCTCTGATTTTAACAAATAATGAAATATCGGACCTTTCACCTTTAAGTGATTCAGATCTATTAAATTCACTGTACTTAGAACACAATAAGATTACAGATATTACACCACTGAGTTATTTGAAACAATTACGGTTTCTAAAACTTAGTCATAACCCAGTTTTAAATTTGGATCCATTAACTAAATTGCCTAAATTAGGCGAACTTTATTTGGATAATAATGGGATAAACTCACTTGATTTTCTAGGAAATCTTGCGCAACTTTTAATACTCACATTAAATGATAATCTGATTAGTAGTCTCAATGGGATTGAAAGTCAAACTAAATTATCTACATTAGAACTACGAAATAATCGTATTACTGATCTAATGCCATTAGAAAAAGTTAATAAATTGCAATCACTTTATTTGGATGGAAATGGTATCTCTGATATATCAGTTTTATCCTCACAATCGGATCTGAGAAGGGTATCTCTTATTAATAATAATATATCGGATATTTCAATTTTAAAAAGTCAAAGTCAACTTTGGGAAATATATTTAGCTAATAATCCTATCAGTGAAGATTCTTTGAATTGGTTAAAGGTTAGACAAAAGAGTGGGGTGGTTACTTCTTATGGTGATCACATATTTGTAGCGATAGATGGTAAAATTCAAGAATATTCGACCGAAGAAGATCCTCAAAATATAAAAGGGTCAATATATGTTCCTATGAGGAAAATATTTGAGGCATTACATGCAAAAGTAACATGGGAGAATGATACTCGTTCTGTTATTGCATCTAAATCAGATTTGTCATTAAAACTTCGGGTAGGTTCTAATGTTGTGGAAATTAATGGAGAAGTAAAGAAATTAGATACAGAAGTTCAAATAATCAACGGAAGTACATTTGTCCCTATTAGACTTGTCAGTGAAGCATTAGGCGCTGAGGTCAAATGGGATGCCTCAAACAAGACAGTTGTAATAACAGCCAATTAATAACAATATTAAAGGAATGATTAGGAACAAATAATGCTTTGTATAATTATGCTTACAAGATTTGAGTTGGAACAAACCGGAAGACATTCAACGAAATGCAGTAAAAAGATTATCTAACTTGAAAAGTGAAGATGTAATTCTTTTTGCTAAACAATCAAGTGATTTGTGTAGTAAACCATGCTGGGATAATGCTGCGATTGTGTTGAGAAATATTGGTTATCCAGGCAATAGAGCTGCATTACCTTATTTAATGGAATGGTTTCAAGACTTAACGTGGTCAGGGGTTAGGCAGTACCAAAAAACAAGTACTATTGGGGAGATTCAACCGGGAGCCAAGGAATACTGATGAACGTGATCCAGATTGGAGACCATTACGTTAACGGTGAACATTAGATCAACAAACTACAAAGCAAGGCTGCTGCGAAATTGATTGGCAGACTCATTAAACTAGTAGGATAGTTTGAAAGTGCTAAGAATAATCAATGATGAACGTTTTTTTAAAGAAAGTAGGTTATTAGCTCATGGCGTTTGCACATCTTATTGTGGAACTACACTGTCTTTACGGGATAGGTGAAAAAGAACATGGTAATTCTGTTCCATCTTTTTGTAAAAACGGAGTCCGAAAGCCAGGGTACCATTGTTTGGCGGAAAATTGTGAGTTCTCAGGGCATGCCCCAGCGCCCCTTGAAATAGCATATTCAGATGAATTGGGAGAAGTGGACCATATGGGGCAACACAAACTACTTGAAGATTAGCGTTGATAAATTAAGCAATTGAGCTGATTAGCTGCGCATGGAGGGTTCTTAATGGACAAAGATATTGTACTATATCATTTTGATGAGTTAATTAAAACGCTAATAACATTGTCTTCTCCTGCTGAAAAACAAAAATACATCATGGGCTTCGGGTGCGTAGGGGACGAGATGATAATTGATTTTGATAGTCATTTCAATGGCATGGGCAATCATTACGTTGAAACAGGAATGCTATCCGATAATGAGATGAAAAAACTCGAAGAGTTTAATAAGTTTCTTGATGAGAAATGTCAGAGCAAAGAGGCTGATTTTTTTACTGATTTTGATGAGTTGAAAAACAATTCAGAATGGGAAGAGATTAGAAA
>NZ_JBYTBS010000071.1:0-31441 GCF_058789495.1 Paenibacillus sp. FW126-R14
TTTAAACATCATATGACACGTCAAGAAATTGCTGACGAACTAAACCGCCTCGGTGTCAAAACGACAGATCGAAACGCGCAGATGCTGTACGAGCGGTATCTTGCACTACTTGGCGCAAGTGTTGATCAACATGTCCGCGAAGTATTAAAAAGCGTTTCTGAACAAAATGGAGGCTTACTGCTATCCATGGACGGTGTTCAACCTGAGAAGGGGAATGAAACACTTTATGTGATTCGTGAAGTGTTCAGTGGCACTGTACTGAGTGCGAAAAACTTAAAGAGTAGCTCCTCTGAAGAACTACAAAATCTTATTCGTCCCATTGTCGAGCTTGGCTATCCTATTATTGGCATTGTGAGTGATGGACAACAGTCTATTCGTCTAGCATTTGAAACCTTGCTGCCCCATGTTCCTTACCAATACTGTCAATACCATTACCTGAAAGACATTGCCAAACCTGTTGTAGACCTAGATCGTAAACTTAAAACAGAGATCAAGAAAAGCCTTCGTGGGATTCGAGAAATTGAACGAAAAATAGAATCTCAGAACTCCGTAGAGACCGAGGTAGCTAAGGGGTACATTGCTTCGGTACGGTCTCTGCTGCTAGAAGACGGAAATCCGCCACTGGATCTGCCAGGAATGCGAATTTACCAAAATGCCAAAGCCATTCAGGCCTCACTGGAACAGTGCCTGAGTAAAAAAGGGGCCCTCTATACTTCAATCCATCGTCAGAATATTTAGTAAACTTAATACATTCGAGAATCAATTTCAGGAAGTATGCCGATGGATGGATCCAATTCGGCGCATCGTCTCTGCGTTAGAACCGACTGAAAATAAATCCAGCAGCACGGTGCGTAAGGAAATGGAAGCCATTATAGAGTGGTTATGGAGAACTTACGACCGGGATACAGATGTTTCCATGGTAAAGAATGTGACGAGTTACACCAAGGGTTTCTGGAAAGGTTTATTTTCTTGTTACGATCATGGCCACTTACCTCGAACGAACAATGATCATGAACGGTTTTTCAGGCAGACGAAGACCCGTCATCGACGGATGACAGGCCGTAGGAGCTGGAATGAATACATACTTCGCAATGGAGAGTACGTAGTGCTTGTTGATGATGCATTACAACAGGAAGACTTGACGAACAGGTTAAGTCTTGTTTCTTATGAAAATTACAAACAACAAAAAGAACGCTGGAACTGCAGACTGAACGAAAGTGTACTGCGGAGAAGATTTAGAAAAGATCCATTAGCATACCTCCAAAACCTTGAAAACAAGCATAGTATGTTGGTTATTCCGCTGTAGAAAAAAAACAGCCCAAAACTTGTCGTTTTGGACTGTCCGTAATTAATTTTATTTTGAGAATATTGCCCAATCAGAATCGGTATAATTGCCCATGTACCATAATGAAATACCTTTTAATCCGTAGTACTTCGCAAGCCATACTTTCTTCTCTATACTTGTCGTGTCTTCATAATACATTTCGTGACTTCCCCGATCATCTTGAAAGACGACTTCCCTCAGAAAAAAAGGCAGACTCAAACCTTGATCCGCTCCCGGCGCCTTCAGGCGGTTCTCAACGGCCTCGATGTCCGGATTGAACAATTCGGATTGACCGTTAACGGTAATCCATTGATTGGCCTGCTTGGAAATGCCGAGCACGAGCTTTTCTTTCGGAACGTACGCCAGTGTTCGTTTCACAGCATCGTTCACAAGCGGTAGCGGAGCAGATGGCAGTTTACTGTCAAGATGCGTAAAATCATAGGCCATAAGGATGACCGAATCCGCTAAAGCGCCGATTTCCTTAAGATCATAGCCTTTGTAATAATAATCCGGCTGGACGGCTACAGACATCGGGTATGTCGGTATGGTCGCTTTCAAGGCTTTGAGAAATTGGATGTAGTCCGGTGCGCTAGCGGCTTCCATGAGTCCCTCGAAATCCATCGTCACTCCGGTGAAACCATATCTTGTATCAGTAAGAACTCCCTTTAAAGACTGGATAAAAGCTTTCTGAGCAGGCTCGTCCTTCAAAAATTCCTTAAGATTCTTTCCTCCGTAATAAACCATCAAATCTTTATCGATCTTAGCCGCATCCGCTGACTGTACGGCCTCTTCCCATCCGGACGGAATACGGTATTCCGTTGTGTCTGTCTCCAGCTTGGCAGTGCCTGCGGCTGTGTAGGTCAGATGCGACCATCCGAAAGTAACTTGATTCAGCAGGGGCATACGTTTAATTGCCGGATAAGAACGAATCGCATAGAAGCCTGTCTTCTCTATTCCGCGCGCAGCCACCTCTGTGTCAATAAGACGATAAATGATGGCAGCCGCTTCTTTACGTGTTAGTGATAGCTGCGGGTGAAACCCTGTCTGATCACCTTCCATGATCCCTTGGTTGACCGCAAAGTAAGCATATGGCCCGAGTTTATCGCTGATGGCCGCGCTGTCGGCAAAGTTTCTCTTCCCTTTCTCCTCTTTCCAGCCTTGAGCCGTCCAGCGATTGCGAGCTTCGGCCGGCTGAGAATCGAGTAACGCTTTGCCTACAACGCTTGCCACTTCTTCTCTGGTAATTGCATTTTCCGGATGGAGCATGCCTTGCGAATCCACCAAGAAATCAATCCATTTCCGCTCATAAGCCGCGGATACGAATGGATACGACCACCTTGTCTGGTTCACATCCGAAGGCGCTCCAACCAAAGCGGAGGCGGATGCTGGTTCTTGCTGCTTGGCCGTCATCAACAGTTTAATGAAAGCTTCCCGGGTCAACGTATTGTCCGGTTTATACGTTAAATCTGAATATCCGTCAATAATTCCAATCGCGGATAGCGAATACACTTCATTTTGAAACCAATCTTGATCGGTTACATCCGTGAACGGCTTTAAGGATACGTCATACGCATAGGCGGTTCCTGCCGAGGCCAATACGCAAAGCGCAGCAGCTTGAACCGCCGCTTTTTTGAATATAGACAATACAACTCTCTCCCCTCTGTCCTAATTTGACGTCAACAGTGAGATTTAGTTGCACTATTTTAAGACAGCAAATTCTTCTCATGCAAATGATCAAAAATAATTTGAACGACGCGAGATGCACGATCCCGGTCCTTGTAGGACAGCCACGCCAATTCATCGATTTCGGAAGCGGGGCTCAATTCGCCGTCAAAATCTGCCGTATAACAAGCCATTTTTACGACTATTCCCTCTGACTTGCCGTCCGCTTGCGCTTCGAAATTGCCGAAATGTTTAACCGTTTCCGGCGTAACACGTACAGAAAGCTCCTCTTCAATTTCCCGGATCAGCGTCTCGGTATCGGTCTCACCAGGGTCTCTTTTACCTCCCGGCAAATAAAATAATTCTTTCCCCTTCGAGCGTGTAGCCAAGATTTGACCGTCAACGATGCGAATTAACGCGATTTTATCAATAAATGCTGACATTTCCATGTGCTCCCTTCTATTCCTTTGAAACTCTACTTTCTATAAAAGCGTAATAAAACAATACCAAACAATTCATGTATTCTCAAATTACGCGAAAGAGGAAGTGAAATTGATGAGAAAATCGATGCTGCTTTTCGTACTTGTATCCTCCATGGTGTTGGGCGCATGTTCGATGTTCGAAGGAGCCAGTCATTCCGTAGACTATGTGAATCAAGCAACTGCGCATATCAATAAGCTGAGTGCCTTTGCTGAGCAAGCACCGCAGTTGATCAAAGATGCCGCTACGAATCCCGAGACAAAAAAGGAGCTCGAAAAGCAATTGCTAGCCTTACAAACACAAATCGAGCAATTTAATTTGCAAAGCGTACCGGCCTTCGCCAAAGATTTTCATCAGCAATTGGTAGATAAAAATAAAATCTTATTAGAAGAGATTAATCAGGTGGTGGAAAACGGGCATCTGGCGCTGGATAAACTGCAAAATTCCCAAATCCTTGCGACCATCAATGGCATCGCCGGCCTGATCGATCGGATATCAAATTTGGGAGCATAACAAAAAGGAGTTGAGCGGCTTCTACGCTTAACTCTTTTTATTCATAAGGGAACCTTTTGCGCTTTGAACGGTCTTATTTATTGAGGTGAACAAATTTTCACACCTCAATTGAAAAACAAAGTACTGATACGAGTAAGAAATGCACGCAGAAACCGCAGATTCTCCTCGTTTGCCCTTGCAACGCTTTTACCAGCAGCCATTGTATTGTTTGTGTTTGTCATCTTCGCGAATAAAGATAAGCTCACCTTCTTTGATACTCCTACTATGGAGGTATCGACTAGGTCTGTTGCCGAACAGACACAATATTATGAGCATGGGCGGTTGCTGCTTTCCCTTTCTCCCCAACCTGACGCAAGAGCCGGGGAAATGAACGGCTATCTTTTTCATTTTGAAGAACCTTTCGAGAGTTTTATGGGGAAATCGTTGACGATTCAAGCAGCACATTTGGGAACTGGTCTGGTGGAAACAGTTTCTTCCGAGATCATCAAAGAACCAAGCAGCGGTTACTCCGGACTCGAAAGATACGCGGTCAGATTTGCACTTCCACTGGATGGCATGTGGCGAATCGATGTGAAAGTGAATGACAGTATGTATGGTAAATTGATGCTGCATATGCAAAAACCATCTTGGGAAATCACTCCGATGTTCCAATCCGATGTTTATTGGCTTCATGGAATAGAAAAAAAAATCGGTTTTATTGATGCAGGGTTCATCGCAGGGAAGTCTCAGAAATATATGTGGCACTTTTGGGGAACGGATGAACAGTTGAACGGGCCCTTCGAGGTCAAAGCGGTAAAAGAAGGATCCGATAACATGATCCAGGTTTTCGCTTCAGACCCCTTGAGCTCATCGAACGCTTTGGGCGGACCGCTTAATGGTGCCCACAGAGCGCTTCCAACCTCCATGATGCTGCCCGAAAAGGGGCGTTGGCGGCTGCTCCCTTATGTGCATGGACGACTGCTTGATCCGATTGTCGTTGATGTCAAGTGAAAGGGAAACTTTCGTTTCTGAAACCTGTAAAAACTGCCATTAATTTCAATGAAACTAGACAACGCCCATGCGCAATCGGTAACCAAATAAAATTTCCTTTTCTTCACCGCCGAATGCCTCTGCTACTTGTTCACGGAAAGCGTTGATTTCGTCGTTCAGCTCATGTGCGCCTAATTTCAATGCCGTTTGCAAGCCACCCTGGCTTAAAGCAAGATTGGCATAACGCTCTGCATCGCAAGCTTCCCAGTTATGAAAGACGATCTCTCTGGCATAGCGGAATAAGCCTGAACTCCGAATTTGCTGCAAATGCTCCTCCTTGTTCCACTTGTGAGCCTGCTGCTCCTTCGGAGCCAGCTTTAACGCGCGCGCGTCGCCAAGTGTGATTAGCCGCTGGTACTGCTCCTCGATCTTCCAATCGAACGCCGGCGGCCAATCACAGTCATACGCGGCGAATACGCCGCCGGGACGGAGTACGCGGGCGAACTCGCGAAGCGTGCTTTGCGGCTCCATCCAATGGAACGACTGCGAGCAAGTGATGACGTCGGCAGATGCCGATGGCAGGTCCAGCTCATGGGAAAGCCCTTTTACAAACTGCAGATGATCAGGTCGATTGCTCGCCTCCCACTTGCTAACGGCTACCGCGCGCATATCGTCGTTTGGCTCTACGCCAATGATTCGTTCAGCTTCATTCAGCCACAAAAAAGTCGAGAGCCCTGTGCCACATCCGACGTCAACGACCGTTTGCGGTTTTCGCTGCAAGTATGTAGTTAACAACTTGACGACTTCTTGCGGAGCCGCGGGACGATTCTGGTCATACAATGCGCCAAAGCCGGCAAACCGCTGTACATTACTTGTGCGTACGTTTTCAATCATGGTCCATTCACTCCTTCACTCATCTATACTATCCCGCGAAAGTCTTTGTTAAGAATCGCATACATCCGTTGGTCTACGAATTTCCCTTTTATTTTCATCTGTTCGCGCAAAATACCTTCAAACTTCATTCCCAGTTTTTCCATAACACGACCGGAACCTACGTTATGATTGTTGCATCTTCCCTCGATCCGATTCAGATCCAACTCCTCGAATCCGTATCTGATAATACTTTCAGTAGCCTCCGTGATAATTCCCTGATTCCAGTACCGGCTCGAAACGCCATAGCCTATTTCCGTCTTTTGGTGATCTGCATCCCAACGAATAAAACCCGTTCTGCCAATCAGCTTGCCTGTGCTTTTGTCGATTATCCCCCAGTGGTAAGCTGATTTAGATTCATACTTCCCCAGAACTCTATGAATAAAATTCTGCGATTCAGCAATCGATCGATGAGTATCCCAAGTCGTGAAAACCGAAACCTGGGGGTCAGAAGCAAAATCGAAGTAGTCTAAAGCATCATCCAGCGTAATGGACCTCAAGAGCAAGCGTTTTGTTTCAAAAACGGGCATTTCTACAAACAATTTTTGAACATTCACGGTTATCATTCCTTTCAGTTAAATGTCTCTTTACGTTTCTATGAGTATATACGAGGACTTAAGTGTTTGAATAGATAAAAGATTCAGTTATCACTATTAAACACATCTTCCCGTTTGTTAAGCGAGGGGAACAACAACGACAAAAAGCGATGGATCGGTTCCATCGCCGCATGATCGGACACGAGAACTGCTGCAGCTCCTGTAACTTCCGATTGCTTTATTTAATTCGTTATCGCTTTTTTCAATAACTCGTCGACTTTGGCTTGCATGCTGCGGACCGTGGTTTTTTTATACTGCATACCAAGTCGTAGCACCTTTAACTGCTGTCTGCGAGAAAGATGGCGAAACCGCGGCTCCCGTTTCATAAAAGTACGTATGATCGACCAACTGCTAACCGTCACTCGATCCGGACGAATAGCAGGTACGTCGTAAGGAAGCGATCGTTTGCGAAATTGCTGAACGAACTTCCCGATGCCTGCCGACAACTTGCTCTCATCGACCAAACACACTGCTGTTTGTTTCGATGTATGCTTTTTGAGGAAATGAAAATGATGATGGCCATCAATAATGACGTAGCCCTTCGCCTTTCTGCTTTTCTGCACAACCAAAAGGTGCATAAGGTCTTGCGCGACTTTTTTTAGTTCTTTTTTTCGTCCCGAGGTTTTGGTTATGGTACTTTCCGGTTTAATTTTACTTAGAGGTATATATTGCACCGTAAATCTCATCCGTCCCCCTCCTCGTCACTGCTGTTTAAACCTATCCATTTGTTTGATGTAACAGTGTATGTGGGATAAGGCCCGGTAGTTGCATGTCTGCTCGAAAATCGTTGTAGGAAATATTACAACTCCACGATATCCGACCATGGTTTCCTTAAGTGCCCCCAGCTGTCTGGGAAAGCTAGAGTCTCATTTCCGCTCACATAAACAGCTGTTAAAAGGTCCTTCACACCATGCATATTGCCTTCAATAAGAACCTCGCGTATTTGAGATGGCGTACTGGGCACCAAATCATTCTTAACGAGACTAAACTCCTTAAGCGGTAAAAACATAGCCAAGCTCTTCTTATACGAACAATGCTTTGGAAATCGCGGCGAGCTGCCCGAATCGTATTTGGATAGCTTTACTTCGGCATGGGATAACAGGTTATAGGCATGAAATGCCAGAACAGCAAAGGCCTCCTGCGGCTCTCTCCGGGCGTAGGTGGCCATCATTTTTTGACAATCCCGTAATGTCGGCCAAAAGAACACATGTCGGTCCAGGTAGGTCCGGAATTGTTTTTGCGTTGTGGAGGCATCGATCATGCTGTCAGCAATTCTCAGGTGTGAATTGATCGTGATCTCTTGATCGTGATAATCGACAGGCTCGGGCTTTAACCGGCGTTCGCCTCCGTAGACAGGTTGGATACTATAACTGGAAAACAGCGTATCGAAATGAGCAATTGCCTTCAGATTTTTCGCTCTCGTAAAATGGTATAAAGTTTTCCTGTTTTGAGCTTTCGTTATTTGCAATAACACCGAATCGTCCATTGTATTCTGCTCCTTGTACATCAAACCTTCCCATAGGTTACCACAATTAAAAAAGGCTATCCGTCAGATCCTTTTCAGACCTTCGGGACAGCCCTGTCAACCATGATTATGCGTGAAACTCTTGACCGGAACGAACTTCCTTCACATAGCCGGCGCGAATGACAAAATCACCGAAGTGCTCGCCATCCCAACGCTCTTTCGCATATTGCGTAATAATCGGCTGAAGCGACTGTAAAATCTCAGCTTCGCCGATGTTTTCTTTATACAGCTTGTTGAGTCGGTTGCCGGCATGGCCGCCGCCCAAATACATGTTGTATTTTCCCGGTGCTTTCCCGATGAAGGCAAGCTCCGCCAGCATCGGACGTGCGCACCCGTTCGGGCATCCCGTCATACGGATGGTGATTTCTTTCTCACTAAGTCCTACTTCATCCAGCATAGGCTCGATTTTCTCCATCAACTCAGGCAGATAACGCTCGGCTTCCGCCATCGCCATGCCGCAAGTCGGAAGAGATACGCAGGCCATGGAACTTCTGCGCAGCGCGGAGTAATGAAGACCATCTGTAAGACCGTGCTCCTTGATGAGTTCTTCGATCTTCTTCTTCTTTTGAGCGCTAACGTTTCCGATAATCAAATTCTGGTTCGCTGTAAGTCGGAAATCACCGGAATGAATTTTGGCAATTTCACGAAGTCCTGTCAACAAACGGTAGTTATCTTCATCTTTCACGCGTCCGTTTTGGATAAACAATGTGAAATGCCATTTGCCGTTGCTTCCTTTGACCCATCCATAACGATCTCCATTATCATCAAAATGGTAAGGACGTGCGGCTTCAAGCTTCCAACCTAGGCGAGCGGTTAGTTCTTCAACGAACCATTCGATGCCGCGGTCGTCAATCGTATATTTGAAACGTGCATGTTTGCGTACGGAACGATCGCCATAATCACGCTGAATCGTAACGGTTTTTTCTGCCACATCAACCACTTGATCCGGCGTTACGAAGCCGATGACTTGGGCAACTTGCGGGTATGTCAGCGTATCGCCGTGCGTCATCCCCATGCCGCCGCCAACGGTAACGTTAAAGCCTTTCAATTTACCGTCTTCTACAATCGCGATGAAGCCGAGATCTTGGGAGAAAACGTCCACATCATTGGATGGCGGAACCGCGATGCCGATTTTGAACTTACGCGGCAAGTACACTTTTCCATAAATCGGCTCTTGCTCGGCGTCCTGACTGTCTACGATTTTCTCTCCGTCCAGCCAAATCTCATGATAAGCGCGTGTCTGCGGATCCAGATGGTTGCTGATGCGGCAAGCCCATTCGTAAACTTCACCATGCACATCAGAAAGGTAAGGGTTAGGATTGCACATAACGTTACGGTTCACGTCGCCGCAAGCAGCCAATGTGCTAAGCAAAGAAGCGTTAACTTCTTGGATCGTTTTTTTCAGGTTCCATTTGATCACGCCGTGAAGCTGGAAGGATTGGCGCGTTGTCAAACGGATCGTACCGTTTGCATATTTTTGTGCGACGCTATCCATCATTAACCATTGATCCGGTGTCACGACACCGCCGGCAGCACGAACGCGCAGCATGAACTGGTAAGCAGGCTCCAGCTTTTGCTTTTGCCTTTCGTTGCGCAGATCCCTGTCATCCTGCATATAGCTGCCATGGAACTTCATCAAGCGGTTATCATCCTCGGGGATAGATCCCGTAATGGTATCGATAAGCGTCTCTTCGAGACTTCCGCGCAAATAATTGGTTCTTAGTTTAATATGTTCAACTTCGCTATGCGGTGCGCTGTTCTTCGACAGTAAATTATTTTCTGACATATCGGCTCTCTCCTCTAGCAATCAACGGGTTCGTCTTAGTAGACGTCCCGCTGATAGCGTTTCTGCTGTTGCATACGGGACAAGTATTCAGCAGCTTCTTCCGAGCTGAACCCGCCCTCTTGTTCAATAATTGTTGCCAATGTTTCATGAACATCATGCGCCATGCGCTTCTCGTCCCCGCAGACGTACACGCTGGCTCCTTCTTGCAGCCATTGATACAGTTCTTTGCTTTTCTCAAGCATCCGGTGCTGGACATACACTTTTTGATCGGTATCGCGGGAGAACGCAACATCCATGCGCGTCAACACGCCATCCTTCAACCAGCGCTGCCATTCAATCTGATACAGGAAGTCCGTTGAGAAATGCTGGTCGCCATAGAATAACCATGTTTTCCCTTCCGCACCCGTTTCTTCACGCTCTCCTAGGAATGCGCGGAAAGGTGCCACCCCTGTGCCAGGTCCGATCATAATGACCGGCGTATCCGGATTTTCCGGCAATTTGAAATTCGGATTGTTTTGAATGTATACCGGCAATGTTTCGCCGGCTTTTACTCTTTCCGCCAACTGCACGGAGCACACGCCGTAACGTTCACGTCCGCGAGCTTCGTAGCGTACGGCACGGACGGTTACGTGCACTTCATCCGGGAATGCTTTCGAGCTGCTCGCGATGGAGTATAAGCGGGCAGGCATTTTGCGAAGAACCGCAATAAATTCACCGGCTGCAATTCCTTTCAGCGAGTAGTCCTGTACCAAATCAAGCAGATCTCTGCCGCTGATATATGCTTTAAGCTCCTGCTCGTTCCCAGGTGCTACAAGTCCGTTCAAATCCGTATTTGTCGTCAATTTGGCAATTTGCTCAAGCAATGGCTTCGTTAATACGGTAATCTCGAAGTTACGAGTTAAGGCATACCGAACGGAACGTTTGTCACCGTTTTTATTGACCGTTACGGACTCGTCGGCGTCCCAGCCCATAGCTTCGATCAATTCCTCGACGAGACGAGGATGATTTTCCGGATAAATGCCTAGGCAATCGCCTGGCTCATACTGAAGGTTCGAGCCTTCCAGCGAGATTTCCACGTGCCGTGTTTCGCGGTCTGACCCGCGGCCGTTCAAATTCAAGTTCTCAAGCACTTCCGCCTCGAACGGATTCGTTCTTGAAAATTCGGACTCTGCGCCAGTCGCTGTGCTTGCAGGTGCCCCGCTCACAGCAGCGGAAGACGATGCGGAAGCTGCGCTAAGCGAGCTTAGTACGCTGCTCATCCACTCTGCTGCCGGTTCATCGAAATCTACATCGCAATCGACGCGCGGCGCAAGCTGTTTACCCCCAAGCTCACCCAAACGCTTGTCGAAATCTTTACCTGTTTGGCAGAAGAATTCATAAGACGTATCGCCAAGCGAGAGCACCGAATACCGCAATCCATCCAGTTGAGGCGCTCTTTTGCTGTGAAGGAACTCATGGAAAGAAATAGCATTATCCGGCGGAACTCCTTCGCCATGGGTGCTGACAAGGACCAACAAATTTTGCACCTTCTTCAAACCGTTCGGCTTGAAATCGGACATGGAAGAAAGCGTTACCTGAAATCCTTGCTCTTCTAGCTTTTTCGAAAACTTCTTAGCTAATCCTTGCGCTTTACCGGACTGTGATCCGAAGAGCACCGTAACTTCTTTGGAAACCGTCTCGACGGTTGGCGCCGCAGCCGTTACCGGTGCCGAGACCGCACTCGCCGATCCTGCCGCTCCATTGATTGCAGTAAAATAACCGCTCAACCAAACTCGTTGTGATTCTGTCAGGGTAGGCAGCAGACGATTTAGCAGTTCTACCTGCTCCTGATTAAAAGGACTGTTCGTGACTTGAAGTTCCAACAAAATCCACCTCTCGTATCTTGCAGTAATAAGAAAATCCCCATTTATTTTGTCGCATAATTTTTCACTCTCTTGAACCTATCATAGGTTTTCCCATAGGTCAATTATAATGAATTTATAAGTTCTATCAGTTTAACTGATAAGGGAGGACGTGAATCATGTTCGCGATAGAAATGAAACAAGAAAAACCCAGCCAGCGGCTGGGTTTTTGTATAAATCCATGCGTTCGAGCACGGGGAGGGAATACGAGATGGGACTCCAACCGTTTCTTGAAATCGTGTTTCCGCCCCATCACGATTCGGACACAGCGGCCGTTATCTTCGCGAAAAGCGTCGTATGTTTCTGTTGGCGGACACCAGAGACCTTATTTGCCGATTGCGCGGCGAGTTTAGTCCCCATTAAGCAAGTAACAGCACTGGTGTCCGCTACACGTTCAAAGTGGTTCTTTTCCATTAAATAACGGCCTCTCAGTCCGTCAGCAATGACACTCACTACGCTAGCGCGCAATACGTCTACGCAGCCCCTGCCGCACACGAGTATCTCAACTCGACGCGCCGTCTTGTTCTGATGGTCCTGATCCTGTCCTGATCCTGGGTCGCATACGACCGGCTCTCACATCCTCACAGCCTCATCAGCGCTCGGCGCTCAGCCTGGGGCCTGCAAACGGAACAAACCCCCACTACTCTGCCCTGCTCGTCCGAATAGAACGCCAGCTTTTTTTCCTTCTTCCGGCAGAAGGAACAAGCACTTTTGTTCGGAGCGGAAGCCTTCTTCGTTCGATACAAGGACATATTAATTACTTTCGCCGTTTCTACTTTATCTCTGACTTTGCGAGTTAATTTAAGAACCCCAAACAGCATAAGCAAAAGCACGGGAACTAGAATGATAATATAAAGCATGGCTCATCCTCCCTTACATATCCTATTGTTCATTATAACTCACTTGATCCTCAATCGTCGTCATACACGTATCAAGTGGAAGGAAAAGGGTCATCTTGGTGCCTTGCCCGGTTCAGAAGCTGCTGCTGCACTTTACTATAATATGTCAAATGAAGGCTTGTCTCTGCAACTGAATATTCCTTTATTCAAGCTTAACCGAAAAAACTTGGACAAATTCAGCCCAAACTACATTTTGTATAGCAACAGTTTCCCCTAAATGTTTACGGATCAGCGCCCTCTGCTTCTCTGCGCACCAAAAGGCTGCTCCCGAGATCGCGAACGACCTTGGGAACAGCCTCAAATGAATTTCCCGCTTATTCCAAAATTTTTCTGGCGATAGCCACAAGATCGAGAATATCGATCAATCCGTTACCGTCGTAATCCGCAGATTGAATGAGACTCCAATCCGGATGCGTGCGGTCTTTGCCGTAGTGTGCTGCTGCGAATGCAAGGTCGCTGATCGTGTACTTGCCGTCGTGGTTCGAATCGCCCGGCAAGCCTCTTGGAACCGTGACCTCGACATAGACGCTTGACGGTGCCGCTATGTGTTCATTTCCTTCCCCATCTCCCAGAGTCGCGCTGGCAACGGCAATCGAGCCGCTGGCCGTTTGCGCCACAGATTTCGCACGGAAGTGAAGTTCAATGAAGACCGAATCGGATGAGATCGCATGCGAGAGCCCTTCGCTTATAACGATTAGACGAATAACACCCGGTGCTTGTGTCAATGCGTTCAGGATTTTCACACCGTCTGCCGTCGTTTGTGCGTCCACGAATTCATATAAATTCGAATCATATTGATAATTCAGATCCTGAGCCAGTATTGGCTGCTGCACATTTTTTAACCCGAAAGACAACGTGAAAGCCTCGTTCGGCTGAACGCTTATAGGTCCGGAAAGCGTCGTCGACGCTTGCTGTACAACTCTTTTTAGAACATGAACTTGAGCAGTCGCCTGTTTCCCTCCATATTGTACCGTGAGCGTCGTACTGCCTTCAGCCAGGCCCGTCACGAGCCCTCGCTCGTCAACGGAGGCAATGCGGTTATCGGCTACTTGAAAGGAGGATAACGCTGTAACATCTTGGGCAGCTCCCGAAGAGCTGTAGGTTGCTGTAACAACCGTTTGATGAGTTGCTCCAACTTCCACGTTATAGGAAGAACGATCCGTATTTAACTCAAATGTTTCCGGTGCGGCCGTTTTCTTCAACGTAAACTCATCCACAATGCGTCCGCCTACCGTTTTGGTGACAACTTTCATTTCATCGCCTTGAATGTCGACCGACGCATACATTTGCGTATTTTCCGCATCGGTTACTTTCTGCCAATCTCTGGCCGTCAGCGAATAAAACTTAGGTCCTGTTGAGCCTGCCACCATATATGTGGTTCCTTGCCCCTCGGGGGCCGGTTTACCGTCTTTCATCGGGAAAGTCCGCAAATAAATATGATCGTGTCCGTTAATGCCCAGGTCAACCTTGAACTCGTCAAATACCGGCACCCACTGTTCCCGGACGATAGCCGTATCATAAATACTGCCGTACGGGCCTCTGTGGAAGGCAACCACCTTCCATTTCTTCGTGGTGCTTGCAAGGTCCTGGCGCAGCCATTCCTTCTGCTCTTCATACGCATATTCGCTGTTGAGCACCACAAAATGCATGTCTTTGTAGTCAAAAGAGAAGTTCGTTCCTTTGAGCGTACTAACGCCATTGCCCGGCTGATTGAAATGAGCAAGGAAATCGTTGTTTTCCCGCATGCCCATCACTTCATGGTTCCCTATAAGCGCGACTAGCGTCTTATTCATCAATTTGTCTTGCGCTGCGCTAAACCACATATTCCATTCGCTTTCCTTAAAGCCGCTATCGATCATATCCCCGGCATGCACCATAAATTCCGCGTCCGGATGCTCTTCTACGGCTTTGGCAACCGTGTTCCCCCATAGTTTATAGCCGTTTAAATCAGCCGCTTGCGAATCGGCAAAGTAAAGAAATTTCGTATGATCGCCACTGGCTGCCGTTGTCTGAAACGAACCATGGGAGCTCACATTCCCGCTGCCGTCTCCGACCCGGTAAACATAGCGCGTATTCGGTTCTAATCCGTTTGCAATAGCTTTATGTACCCGAACCGTACCTAAATCGTACGTATTGTATACATAGCTGCTTCCCGTAAATTTCATCACATTTGATTGTGTAAAATCTTTAAATTCCGCTTCTTTGACGATTTCTACAACCGTAGATTCAATGCCAGGATGCGTATGCCAGGTCAAATACCTCGAAGTCGTCGGATCATCGCCCATCGTCAAGCTGATGTTGTAAGGAACCGGCGTGCCTGCCAACGGCGAGACCTTGAAACTCACCAGTGGACTGTACTTTGGGTCCTTTACCGCTTGCAGTTTGTACTCATTTACAACAGATGTCAACGTATTGGTTAGTAACATTCCTTGTGCGTCGGTCGTACCTATTTCAGTTCCGTCAGCAAGCAGTTTCACGCCTTGGACTGCCTGACCTTGCTCATCTTTCACCGTAAACTTCGTTGTATAGCCTTGCACGACGCCAAATTCATCCCAGCTTAATGACAGATGGTTCTTGATCGTGGAAGAAATGGGAAGACCAAAGAAAGCGAACTGCGTCTCTCCCGAATCCGTGAACCGAATGGATCCTGAACGGAAGGCAATCTCGTTAGACCCCGTGGCATCCGATCTGATGCGGTAGGAAATTTGGCCTAGAAGATCATTGTCCGAAAGAGCGGCTGTATCGATTCCTGTCCAAGTTAACCGAACGGTGCCTTGAGCTGGATTAACCGATGTTTGCCACATGCTGTCGGCAAGCTTGCCGCCTTTGATGGCTTGCAGTCCTTCGACCTTCGTTGGATCAAAAACGAATTCGATTTGGCCGTCGCGGATTTTTGCCGCCTTCACGCCTTTGATATCCACTGTGTACGTATTTCCGGCGTAAGTCTCTTCCTGCGCTTGATACGCGATCTTAGGAGCGCCAGTGTCAACCGTGAACGTCCATTCTTTCGTCGTTTGGTTGCCGGACAAGTCTTTAATCTGAAGCTTAACCTTGTGTACACCGTCAGCTAGCGGAACATCAGGCGTATGCCAGATGCGTCCCTCCGGCGGGTACAGGGCATGCGTAACGAGATGATCATCCAAATACATCCGGATTTTGTCCGGATCAATCAGCGTCGTGCCTGGATTCGTTTCGTAATTGTAGCCATAGTCTTCGCCATATGCCCGAATGGTCGGCGTGTTCGTATGCACGGTTGCGCCATCTTCCGGCATCATATTTTTGAGAATCGGCGGGTCCATATCGTCCTTGGCAGGGCCGTACAGGGCGCGAATCTGATCGATATAGAGCACCCCGGCATCTTTCTTAGACGCTTGAGTTTCCATGTAACGAACAGGCATATCGATCGTAAGCGGGAGCGCTCTGCCTTTCGGAACGACCGCTTCTACGTATTTCCAACCGGTCCAGTTCACACCCGTATTCTGGTCGGTAAAATCAATCGGAATCGTCCCGTTCACATCCCTGAGCTGCGCTCTTAGCCAGTGCGTGCGGCCATCCCCATACACCCACATGCTGATTTTCTCCGGGTATCCCGGAATTTGAATGCGGGAGGCGACATCTTTTGCCGTCAAATACGCACCGGAAGTGCCGGGCTTGCCCGTAAAATCATATTCAAGCCTGAGCGCTTTTCTCCCGAACCTTACGAAGTCTTCGCTCGTCTCTATGCTTGCAATGCTTTTTACCGCTTGAGCCGATGAGCTTTCCAAATAATTGCCCAATCCGTTCTCGAAATCTTCCAGGATGACGGGCGGCAGACCTACGGTGACGTCCATTGATGTCTCAACTCCATGATAGCTCACATAAATTTTACCGCTTTTTTCCGTTTCGGCTGTTGCCGTAAATGTCCCTTTCGCATCAATCGCGCCAATCGGGCCCTCTACCCGCCAAGTTAACCTGCTATTGTCCGCATGCACCACTTGGCCGTTGCGCAGCGCTGTTACGGTTAGATCCGTTGATTTGCCTGATGCAAATGTTTTTACGGCATCGGGGAACTTCAATGCTGTCAACTCGTCCACGACTTCTACCTTGGCTTTGCCGGAGGACAGCCCCTCTCCGTTGACGGTCAATTCGGCCAATCCTGCCGCTTGGCCTGCAAGAAACTTACCTGAACGGTCCACTGCCCCTACGGCAGCATCGAGCTGCCAAGAACGCTCTCCCGAATATGGAGCCGGATGACCCGATTCATCGACAGCAGCGGACTGGAAGCTGAAGGAAGAACCAGCAAGAACGCGCTCAAAGTTCGGCTGAATCAGCAGCTTGGAGGCCGCTCCCTCAGGGGCCTTGTTCACGAGCAGCAAGCCGTTGGCTGTCTTCCTTTCACCGCCGTCTGAAGGTCTGTTCATTACCTGTCTTGCATCTTGCCCGGGAAGCTTGACCACGACCGTCGAAGAGCCGCCGCCGTCTAAGTTCAAAGCTTGTACAACACCGAGTTTCTTCATCAGTTGACCTAACTCCTGCAGCTGCACCCCTTCACTAAAGCCCGGGCTGCGGCCATCCACCTCGAACATCACAATCGTTCCGTCCGCTTTGGTGCCAATGGCCGACCGTGGATGAACGGCCGTATCGCTATTCGGCTGCACGACGCCGTCCTTCACCAGCAGCTCAGAGCCGCCGATCACCATTTTGACGTCACGCCACGCTGCTTCAAGCTCAAAGCTGGCTGATACCTCATCGCCGATGCGAAGTCCGCTGAGCGTATTTCTGGCATTGCCTGCTGCGGATAACACCACTTTGCCTTCCGCGAGAACACTGTTGCCTTTGTCTTTATGCACTTCGACTACTTTAAGCTTCATCGTTTGTCCGCTTTTCACATCGCCTTCGAGGACGTCCAGAACGACCTCATCGCCAAGATCGTTCGTCATGGTTGACGTGTAATAATCAGACGAATACATAACAAACGCATCCGTGCCCCGCAAACGGTTTATATGCGTAATCGGCGTCGTTTTGCTGCCGATCGTTACGGTCCGCGTCAATTTGGGACTTGGCCCATACAGGCTGGTTCCGTCTGATTTTAGGCCGAAAGCATACCAGTCGCCCGGCGGGCTCGTCAAAATTTTCCCATCTCCCATGAACATGCCAAGCGGGATGCCGTTCGCCAAATCATAGAAATCGCCATTCAGCCCTGCGATGACCCGGTTGCCGGGCCGGTCGGCGTCGCTGGCCATTGTGGAAACGCCTTGCATGCCGTACACTTTGCCATCGGTCTTGCCCGGCTGCAAATCCAGCTTTCCTGCTTGCGGATTGAACTCGATGGTATGCACTTTCTCATATCCCCGTTCCAGCTTCATGTCATACCAGTTATAGGCAGCGCCAGGGGCGATTTCCATTTGACGCGAGTCAACAATTTGACTCTCCAAGTCAGGTATTGCAGCGTGGGCAGCTCCATAAGGCAAAATCATGGAGATCACAGAAACCCCGCATAACCATTTGGAAAGCCGGTTGCGAAACTTTATCATTCACAAACCCTCCTGATCGAAAACAGCCCCGCTCCCAAGGCCATGTATCTTGCACATAGCAGTATGTCTAAGGAGAGGGGCCGAAAGTCTTTTATTTGATTTCCATCAACGTCTTATTCCAAAATCTTGCTTGCAATAGCGGCTAGATCTAAAATATCGATGATGCCATTGCCATCATAATCAGCGACTTTGATACGGTTCCAGTCCGGATGCGTGCTGTCTTCTCCATAGTGAGCCGCCGCAAAAGCCAAATCGCCTATTGTGTATTGTCCATCGCCGTTCGCATCCCCTGGTTTGCCAGGAGGCTGTGTCACTACTTCAACCCGGATAGACGCTGGTCGCGCTTCCAGCTCGTGTCCTTGCGCGTCTCCAAGCAGCGCGCGTGTGACTGCGATTGTTCCTGCCGTAGTTTGGCTTAAGGTTTTAGCTTGGAAAGAAAGCTGCACCAGATCGGCATCGCCAATGACTGCGTTGCTGGCTCCTTGGCTTGCAAGAATTAACCTTACTTTCCCAGGCACCGACTTCTCGGACACGATACTCACGCCATTCTTGATCGAAGCGGATTTGACATAATCCACAATGGAAGGATCATACTCAACTGTGATATCCTGCGCATAAACGCCGGTTGTGACGCTCCGTAGGCCAAATTGAACCGTAAACGGTTGACCCGTTAATACGCTGCTTTGTCCAAGCAGAATGGCAGCTGCTTGAGCTTCCTGGCTTTCGCCAAGCGTGACATAATTGCTCGCTGCGCTCTCATTGTGCACTCTGTCAACAGCTGTAACAGCATACGTATACAGCTGCCCTTCAACAGCCTTCTTGTCTGTGTAATGCTGAACATGACCCGACTGCTTGCGAACGATGCCCGCGATTTGCGCCGGATTGTCAATGCTGCCGCCTTGGTTGCCGTCAAATCTGTAAATTACATAATAGGCTGCATCGCTTGTGCTCGCATCTTTCCACGAAAGCTCGATTCCTGCCGCACTTTTACTTACCGTTTCGAGCGTTGGCTTTTCCGGCGCAACGGCATCGATCCATGGCATTGCAGGAATCAGAGCCGGCAGCTTGTAACTGTCATTGATCAATCTGTCTTTAATGCCTAGCGGATTCGTCTGAAGATCCTTCGCGCTGAAGTGCATGCTGCCTTTAACGCCCTCAAAGTTCAAATTGTATTTTAACTGGTTCGGCAGCTCGTCGGGATTTTCCCATGCCTCATTGTTGGCATTAATCTTGTAAACGGCATGGCCGATGTAGAGATGCACATTCGTGCCCTGCGTTTCTTTCGTCCACCAATCAATCAGCTTCTCGTAAGCAGCCGCTGTAAAGCCGAAATTCCAATAAATTTGCGGTGTAATGTAATCGATCCAACCTTGATGAATCCATGTGCGCGTATCTGCATACAGATCGTCATAATTCCGCTGTCCGGCCGTCGTATCCGAGCCCGTCGGATCGTCGGCAATATTGCGCCAAACGCCGAACGGAGAGATACCGAATTTGACATAGCTTTTCTCGTGTTTAATGGCGGTAGACAGTTCGTGTACCAGTCTGTTCACGTTATCTCTGCGCCAATCCCCTTTATTCGGGAAGGCTGCTCCATAAGCTTGGTACGTGGCGTCATCCGGGAAGTCTTTGCCATCGACTACATACGGATAGAAATAATCGTCCATGTGAACGGAGTCGATATCATAATTGCGGACCACTTCCATAATGCTGCCAATGACAAAATCTTTCACCGCCGGCACGCCCGGATTATAGTACAGCTTACCGCCATAGCTAACAACCCAGTCCGGATGCTGTCTAGCCGGATGGTTCGCAACCAAATTCTCGATCTTATCCTTCATGCTGATCCGGTATGGATTGAACCAAGCGTGGAATTCCATATTGCGCTTATGGGCTTCCTCAACCATAAAGACCAAAGGATCATATCCCGGATCCTTGCCTTGCACACCTGTCAAATACTCTGACCAAGGTCCGTATTCGGACGGGTAGAAGGCATCCGCTGTCGGCTTCACTTGAACGACGACGGCATTCATGCCCATTTTGGCCAGATCATCCAGCATCGCTGCGAAGGATTGCTTCTGAGCTTCCGGCGTTACAACCCCTTTTTGCGGCCAATCGATGTTTTCAACCGATGCAATCCACGCCGCTCTCAGCTCCCGTTTTGGCGCACTGGTGGCTTTATTTACGACAAGTGAGAAATAATCGGTTTTGCCGCCAAACGAAGCGGTAATCATGCTGTATCCCACCTTTAATGCTGTCACTTTTCCCGAATCGTCCACTGTCGCTACCGCCGGGTTGCTGCTCTTAAAGACAACTCCGCTCGTAATTTCCACCGGATCCGGCGTTAAGCTGTAAATGCCTGTTACGCGAGGGCGCTGCGAATCCCCTATCGTCATTGCGCTCAGCCCTTGAATATCAATGCTTTGCAGAACAGCTACAGGATTCGTCACGACGAGATCATAACGAATGGATTTGCCGCCGAAAGCAGCCGTGATGGCCGTTTGGCCGGCTTTTAGCGCCGTCACCTTGCCGGTCACGTCCACGGAAGCCACGTCAGGAGCGCTGCTGCTGAACGCGACATCGCTGGCTGCCAGCTCAACCGACACAGCATCGCCCGCATAGGTAGCGAATACCTTCGCTTGCTTCGTCTGTCCTTTTTCCATTGCCGCTAATCCGGCAAACTCGAGACGCTCGACGACCGGAGCTTCAGCCGTTACCTTCAGCACATAAACTGCTGGCGGAGCGCTTCCGAAGATCGCCGTAATCGTAGTTGTTCCCGCTTTAAGCGCCTTCACCAGCCCTTTCGCATCAACAGTCGCAACCGCAGCGTCACTGCTGTAAAAAGTCATGCCGCTTTGAACTTGCACAGGGACGGTATTGCCGCTATACGTCGCATAGACGACCGCTTGCTTGCTGTCCCCAATCACCATCGGCGTTAAACCGGACAGCTCCGACTCAAATACGTCCGTGTTGGCGTATAAAGCCGTTAGCTGATCGAAGTAGAGTGCTCCGCCATTTTTATTCGTATCGCTTGTTTCAACTAGATAAATTTGGTTCAAGCGAATCGGTGTTTTCAAATTGGCCGGCACATCGACCGTTACGTATTTCCAGCCCATCCAATTAAGTCCGCCGGAAGATGTGAAATCCACCGTCGGTTTCGTACCGGCAGCATCCTGCAGCATAGCGCGCAGCCAATGCTTCTGGCCGTCCCCGTAAACCCAGACGCCCAGCTTTTTCGGATAGCCTTCCAGTACGCGACCTGTGCCCCCAAGCTCATCTTTAAAGTTCAGGTAAGCCGCAGATGTTCCGGTTGTTCCTGTAAAATCGTAGGTAAGTTTGCCTGCGTATGTCCCTGTATGCACAGGTTCCGGTCTGTTGACCTTCGTCAATTGCACCGAATTCGGGACCGTACGCACGCTGGAGGGCGCGATATCCGCAATATCTTCAAAATCCTCCACAACCGCTGAAAGCTTCCCAACGATTACCGCTGCCTTCGCGCTGACATCGCCAATTGCCGCAACGACGTTCCCGACCGCCGACCCGTTCACAGCTGTTAATACACCTGCTGAGGAGATCGTACCGATTGCTCCTGATTGACTCCAAACCAGCTGCTCAGCTGGGACCTGCATCTCATTGCCGCTGCCGTCAAATCCTTTAACTGTAAAGGATTGCACAGCGCCTGGGTTCACATTCGCCAATTTCGGCGCTACCTCAAGACGTCTGAGGACAGGCGCATTCATGTCCACAAGCCTCATTCCTTTATAGTAGGCATCCAGTATTTGGTCATAACTCCAACCCTTCTGCCCGAGCATTTGCGCGCCGTTCTGGCTCATCCCTACCCCATGCCCGTTGCCGCCGCCATAAAACGTTAAGCCCGTAAGCGATCCGCCCCCATCGCGCGCCAAATCAAAGCTGAAGAAGGCCGAGTACAAAATGCTTGGATTCGCAAGCGGAGAATTATCGTATGCGCCTGACCCGCCTTTGGCACGGTAAGCCAATATATCCCCGCCGCCGGTATAGGCTTTGCTTGGTCGAATCGTAAATCGAATGTTGAATTCGCGTAAAATTTTATAAGTGCCCGTACTGCCTTCAATGACTAATTCCATTGCGTTGCCACCGGCTCCGCGCTTTGTCACATACATGGTGCTAATCGTTCCTACGCCTTCTTGCGGGATAGGCTTGCTAACAAAGCTGCCGTCTGCTTCTTTCGTCAAAACAAACATAGGCTCTGCCGCATAACGATCCTTAATATTGATGTTCACCGTATTTTGCAGTTCGGTTCTCGTCAGGCTCACTTTCCAACGGAAATAGGGGGAGTCTGAATCATAACCGGTATAATTCAAATTTTTGTAAAAATCATTCAGTGCTTGCTCATTGGAAGTATCAATGGTCAGCATGCTGCCGCTGTTGGCAGGATCGTACGTGTAGCTGCGCCCCGTCAAATACGGCAGCGGCGTTCCCGGGAACAGGTTCGTGTCGACATCCTGCCACACCTCATGCTTCGACGCTCCGTAACCGCCCGATGCCGAGTAAAACCTCGCATCCACCAGTTCGTCGCCGCTTTTCATGATTTTCCCGGCAGTAGCCTGCACGGCTTGCGTCGTCAGCGCGTTCTCCGCTTGGTTGTTGTACACTTGGCTGAGCGTGCTGTCATCGATGTGGAAGCCGAGATCGGCGAACCGGCTCGTCATATAATCCGTGAGCGCATATGTGCGCGCTGCGATCGATTGCGCTTTCAAAGCTTCCAATCCGAAAGAAGCCGGCATTTCACTCGGAACAACCTGATAAAGATACTGTTCGATATCCACTTCATTGATCAGTCTCAGCTTGCTTTTATCAGGACTTAAGAAAAGCTCGAAAGTCCCCCGATATTGCGGCTTGCCCTGACCTCGGCTTATCGACATGACCTGCAGCAGGGAATCAACGCTTACAGGCTCGATATACAGCCGGTTCGCCGTTGAGAACAGCGCTAAGCCATTCTGCGAAGCGGCGGTCTTCCCGTTCGAAACAGTAAAAGAAACGAGCGATCCGGCTGCAATCGGATATTGTTGATTTGCCGCTTTGTCCTTGATCAGAAAACCTTGCGCCGACTTGATATCGATTTGCGCATGATTGATCTGCGTCATATCGGCGATATTGGAAATATCCGCCCGAATGCCGACACGCATCCGATTCATTGGCGTATCTCCGAGGATTACGATTCTCGAAGCTTTCCCGTCTCCGTCCAAATAGACGTCTACGTTTTCTGCTCCTACCATCACATCGTTCAATGATTTGGTGACGATTCGTTCGCCGAATTGTTGTTCAACGATCAAGTTATCGCTAAGCGCGACAGTCCCTTTGGAGGCAAGCTCAATCGTTTTGCCGGCGGTATTCTTAGCCATCACTTTCTCATGCAGCGGGGCAGGCGCAGCAGCGCTTTGCAATGTGCCCTCTTGCGCCTGGGCGGACGGTAAACCGCTTCCAAAACCCGATACAATCGTACACAGCAGCAGCATAAGCGCCACAGATGCATGCCATTTCCTTTTCTGTGAATAAGTGGAACTTCTCATCAAAAGGCACATCCCTTCTATGTATTTCCCTTGCTCGCCATTCATTGCCTCAAATCAGTATCCAACCTGTTACCGCATTTGCATCACCGTCCCTGAAGAATCTTCATCTACCAAGATACAAATTGTATCTATACAGATAGAAAATCCATGAATTCCCCTGCTCATCTGCCCAGCAACAAAATATTCTTTCAAAATTTTACTCATTATTGAAATTTATTTTCGATGCATACACGTTAAGTTTAGCCTTAACTTTCCAATCTGTACATAGCGAAGAGTGACTGGTTATGTCATCATTTGTCGCTTAACATATCGTTTTTTTATCGCACTGCGATGATGATCCATAATGTATCTCCAAGTTTTTCAGAAACAGTAAAAAAGAGGGGCGATAGGGCCGTTTCAGCCTGCCCCGCTCCCTCTTCCTCACCCCGTTCACTTTCTCTCCATCTCGACGCCGACCCTGCCGTCCTGCACAAAGACTTGGTACGTCTTCAACCAAATCTTCTCGCTAAACAGCGATTTGCCGGTTCGAATGTCGAACTCCCAACCGTGCCACGGGCAGCGAAGGATTTCGCCGCTTTTTCCGTACTCGTATTCGTATACGCTTGACGGAAGCGTTGTCCCTGAGACGAGTCCGGCGCACATCGGCGCACCTTGATGCGGACAATAATTGTTAACGGCATAATAGGTGTCGTTGATCCGGTAAATGCCGATGCTCTTTCCCTCAAGCACAACGACCGCGTGTCCGCCATCCGGAACATCGCCTGTATCCAGCACATAATGAACCGTCATAAGCTCCTCCGTAAATTACAGGTTATATAGGCTCTTGGCGTTTTCGTAAAAGATTTTGCGCTTGGCTTCCGGCTTCAATCTCCGCAGAATCATATCCGGCGAGTCGAAGTCCCAATGCGGGTAATCGCTGGAGTACAATATCATATTCTCCGCATCGATCATATTGAATAAATCAATCAAATGCTGCGGATTGTCCGGTTCCTCAATAGGCTGCGTGGTCAAATAGCAATGCTCGCGAATGTATTGGCTGGGCATTTTTTTGAGCCATGGGACTGTGGAGCGCAGCGCTTTGTAGTTCTTGTCCAGCCGCCACATGAGGTGCGGCAGCCAGGCAATGCCACCCTCGGTAAGCACCACTTTCAGGCGTGGGAATTTCTCGAATACCCCCTCGCATACCATGGAGACGAGATGAGCCATAAACATTTGGGACAGACACGTGTGCCATTCGATGTAACGGGAAGGATATCCCGCTGCCGTCGGCGCCGTTGAGCTGCCCCCTCCTTCCGCCCCCGGATGGATGGCGATCGGGAGGCCGTTCCGCTCCGCCGCCTCATAGATCGGATGATATTGGCGCTGGCCAAGAGGCGCGCGCGCCGCACTCGAAATCATCACTTCAACGATATCGGGATGGCCCCCGATACGGTCGATTTCTCTTGCAGCGAGGTAAGGGTCCTGCGTGGCGACAGCCATTGCGCCCTTGAACGCCTTGTGCTTGCCCAGCCATTCGGCAATCAAATAGTCGTTGTAGGCGGAACAGATCACTGCCGCATAATCCGGATCATGCGTCGTCGAAATGTTGTACACCACTCCGGTTAATACGCAGTATTCGACATTGTAGTCCTCCAGGAGCTGCTTGATCATCAGGTCGGGATCTGAACCGGCTTTTCCGCCGCCCGGAGGAATCGCGTCTTTCTTCATGACGCCTACCGGCGAATAGTAGCCGGAACCGGAATACCCGATTCCTGTAGCCGCTACGCGCGAGCGCCAAGGTTCAGCCAAATACGGCAGCAGATCGGCATCATTCTGCTCATTATGGACATCCACATCAATGACCTTCATCTTCTCGGCCACGGTCATACGAATCCCTCCATTTCGGAGGCCCCTCATCTTCTCCGGGCCCCCACACAGCTATTATTTTTTACCGTAAGTGCGCGTATAGGCGGCATTGTACATATCCAGCAGCTCGTCAGCGCCAAGCTTTTTGCACTGATCGATAAATTCTTGCCACGTTTTATCGTTGATCGGCGTTTTACCGGAGACGAATTCGGTCAGCTTTTGTTCCAAGTACTTGTTCAGATTGTTCAATTTCGATTTCTCAAGCTCCAGCTCTTCACTCGTCTTCACGATCTGCTTCGGTGCCGGGATGATGAATGGCTCGTAGCTTTTGTTAATCGCTTTGCTCTTATCGCTTAATCCGCTTTCCCAAACCGCACGGGATTTGGCATTGTCCAGCGTGATCATGTCATACCAGACGCCCCAGTCTTTGCGTAGTGTGGTAAATGGTGACGCGCCGAAATCCTTGTTGTAAACAGGCTTGCCGTTTTCTTTCGTATACGTTTTGCCCTCGATCCCCAGAGATAAGTAGTTCGAGCCTTCTTCGCTCAGCAGATAGTCAAGGAATTGAACCGCTCTGTCCTTATCCTTCACTTTGGCTGAAATCGCACGGCCCGTCGTGCCGACAACAGAACGGGAGAACTGGTAGTTTTTGATCCCGTCAGCAGCAAACTGCGGTATAGCATCAAGCGTGTAATCGGCAATGCCTGCTTTACGCCCTTTGTCCATCAGAGTCTCCAGATCCGCCTTCCAGAAAAACGTGACCAGCGACTTGCCTTTCAGAATCCGTTCTTCCCACTGCGCTTGGGTAATCATTGAGAATTCAGGATCGAGCAGTTTCTCGTTAAACAGCTTGTTTAAGAAAATGAGCGAATCCTTATAGCCTTTGTGGTAAGGGGCAAACGCATATTTGTCGGTCGCCGGATCGACGTTATAAAATCCATGAATGCCTGTAAATGCTCTACCAAACGTCGTGAATAGCCCCGTATCGCCTACAATGGCGTTATTGATCAACGGATAGGTGTCAGGCTGCTTTTCTTTGAGCGTCTTCAAAAACTGGTAAAATTGATCCAGCGTGGTCGGCGCTTGCAAGCCGTATTTATCCATAATGTCCTTACGGGTATACCAGATGAAATTAAAGCCTTTGCCTTCGGCATCCCCTTCGATGACGGGTACGGTGTAAATGCCTCCGTCCGCTCCTGTTGCTACCGCTTTAGCTTCCGGATATTTATCGAAAAACGCCTTCATATTCGGGGCTTTATCCAAGTAATCCTTGAGATTCAGAAACACCTTGTCAGGCCCATGCTGCCTGCCCTCCAGCGTATCGACTTGGATGAAGTCCGTTACCGCGTTGGTCGCGATCATGATCTGCTTTTTCTCCTTCAAGCCTTCCTGACTGACCACTTGAAACTCTACTTTTACGCCGGTCTTCGCTTCTATTTCCTTGAAAATTTCCCAATCTGGGCGCACTTTTCCCTCCGGACGGTCATAAGCCAGCCAAGAGAAAGTAATCGGCTTCTTCGCTTCTTCCGCTTTCTTGGTATCGCTAGACGCAGGCGTATCCTTCGTTTCGCTCGTGCAGCCTGCTGCCACCAAACTGGAGAACATCAGAGCCGACATTGCCGCTGCTACCGTTCTTTTTTTCATGTGAAGACCTCCCGAATTGGTTTAAAATATCGAACTGTCGCTGCCGGATCGTCAGCTATCGCATGGGCGACTTACCCTTTGATGCCGCCGATCATCGTACCTTGAACAAAATACTTCTGGATAAACGGATATACGCACAAAATTGGGAGCGTAGCCATCATGATGATGGCATATTTCATCGTTTGGAGCAGGCTCATATCGCCCTCTCCTTGAATCGTGGTACCGGCGACAAGAATGTTCCGAAGCATAATTTGCAGCGGATACATCGAACGGTCGTTCAAGTAAATGAGCGCATCGAAGAATGCGTTCCATTGGTTCACAGCCGTGAACAGGCCGATGGTGGCCATCACAGGCATCGATAGCGGCATGACCACCCGCAACAGCACCTGCAGAGAGGAACAGCCGTCGATTGTCGCCGCATCTTCCAGCTCTTCCGGCAAGGCTTCAAAAAACGTCCGCATGATGAACAGGTACCAAGTACTGATCATGGAAGGCAGCACGATAGCCCAAATCGAATTGAGCATGCCGAGCTTTTGGACGACGAGAAACGTTGGGATCATTCCTCCGCTGAACAGCAGCGTGAAAGCGGCCAACATCAGAATCCATCTGCGGCCGGGCAGCCATTTCTTCGCTAACGGGTAAGCCATAGCCGCTGTAGTAATTAACGTCAGAATGACATGTACGACCGTATAACGGATCGTATTCCAGTAGCTGATCCATAAGTCGGAATTTGCAGTCAGCTGCTTGTAAGCAATGAGCGTCACCTTTTTGGGAAATAAGAGAACATCGCCGCTGGACACCAGCGCATTATCGCTGATCGAAGCGCTAAACACATAGACGAGCGGATAAATCATCACAATCATAAGCAGAATCATGATGCAGTAATTACAAGCATCAAATACTCTGGAGGCTGCCGACTGTTTGATTTTCAAAAGGGTTCCTCCTTTACCACAGGCTTGTTTCCGAATGTTTTCGGGCTATGCGGTTTGCGCCGATGACGAGAATGAGTCCGATAACGGATTGAAACAATCCGACGGCCGTTGCGAAGCTGAAATCCGCATCCAAAATGCCGCGCCGGTAGACGAACGTATTGATGACATCTGAAGTTTCATAGTTCATAGAGTTGTACAGCAGCAGGATTTTCTGGAAGCCTGTCTCCATGAAATGACCGAGCGTCAGGACGAACAAAATGATCATCACAGGCACCATACCGATAAATGTGATGTGGCGCATTTGGTGGTACCGGTTCGCTCCATCCATTTTGGCGGCTTCGTACAATGTCGGATCAATCCCGGCGATGGCTGCCAGGTACAGAATCGTCCCCCAGCCGATTTTTTGCCAAATTTCCGAGGACACATAAATCGCTCTAAACCATTCGGGCAGCCCGAGGAACAGAATCGGCTCCATCCCAAATACCTTCACCAGCAGAAAATTAATGATGCCGGTCTGCGGCGACAGGAATGTGACCAGAATGCCGGCGATCACGACAGTTGATAAAAAGTGCGGCATATAGCTGATGCTTTGCGCGATGCGTTTAAACATTTTGTTCTTCAGTTCGTGAAACAAAATTGCCAGAATGATCGGCGCCGGAAAATGAAACAGCAAATCGTACACGTTTAACATGACCGTATTGCGAATCAGCTTCCATGAATCCGGATTGACATAAAAAAATTCAATAAAATGTTTGAAACCTACAAACTTGCTGCCCATAATGCCCCGGCCAATCGAATAATCCTGAAAGGCAATGATGACTCCGTACATAGGCACGTATTTGAAAATGATGTAGTACAAAATCCCCGGCAGCATTAACAAATATAGCGCTCTATGTTTCTTTAACATGTACCATATTCCATTTCGCCGCAGCATACTGTCCACCCCCTCCTCCTTTCGGAAGTTGATGGCCTAACTATACAGAGATGAGGTTGCGACCGTAAAGCACGCATAATTGCCCTCTGTCTCTTTTTTTACATCCTTGATTTCATGCGGTTTCTCAGCTGTTTGGAAGGGCTGGAAGAAAAAATAGAGACTTCGGAAAAAATGAAGTCTCTACTCGTTTAATGATCCATCGACCGATATTTGGCCGGCGTAATGCCTTCATATTTGCGGAAAGTTCGAATAAACGAATTGCGGCCCCAGTAGCCGACCTTTTCTGCAATCTCATCGATTTTCATATCCGTCTCCAGCAAAAATTGCTTCGCTTTCATAAGCCTGTATTTCGCAATATACTCCACATACTTTTCGCCTACGGCCTCTTTAAATGTTCGGCTGAAATGCCCGCTCGACATGTTCAACAACCCGGCAAAATATTCAATCGAAAGCTCTTCGTTATAATGCTCATGTATGTAGGCCAGAATCTCGGAAAACTGCTGCGTTCGCTGATCGGGCTCCTCGGTTCGGAACAACACACTGTGAATTTCAACAAAACATTGCTTCAATTCGTCCCAGGTCATCACGCTGTGAAGCTTTACGTACAGGCTTGAAAAAAACGGCACATTAAAATCGTTGTGCTCGGTTTCTACCGCTCGTATCCATGTATTCAGCACGTCCGTGCATAAGTATTTCACCTGCATGGCAGTCGCATTCTTGAGCTTGCCCTCTTCGAGCTTTTCGCACACGGACTCCAGCAGCTTGTCATATTCTCGCGTTTTGCATTGATTAAAGATCCTGTTCACTTCCTGCACGGATAAAAAGCTTTCCCACTGTGTCCGATCGCCGACAAGCGGTCCGCGGCAAATTTCCACATCGGCATCCAATCCCCGGTTTTGCAGGACGGATAACGCTTGATCGTAGGATTCATGCAGTTCCTCCGCAGCGTTCACGGTTTTCCCGATACCGATTGTCGCCTTGAAATATTGGCTGTAAGACTCCAATACTAATTTGACGACATCTGCCGCCTCATCCGCGCCCAAATGCAGGAAGGCATCATGCGTCACAACGCAGGCCATCATATCCGGTTTCGTTTGACAGAGCCACACCATGGATGGCGTAGATTTCCGAATTAACTCTTTGATCTCTACGAACAGGAAGGACTTCGTCGTTTCCGACAGCTTTTCATACACTTCCGAATTGTAATGAAAGGCAATGCACAGCACCGTACGCATCGCATGCTTATCGTAGGAGAAATCAATTTCTTTCGCATAATAGGCGATGGACAGCTCGTCCTTGTATTCCCCCTGCAAAATTTTGGTGACGAAAAGCTCCTGCATCAATGGGACCATTCCGCTCATTCGCTGCGAAAGCTCTTTATTTACTTCCGTGATTTCTTGCACCGGACGATACCACCGGCGGCTTAAATAATAGGACACAAAGCTGCCCACCACAAGAAAGAAGACGAGAAACGCCCAACTGATAACCCGTGTCATATAAGCGGGCTTCATTAAGGTGCGAAGATCGGCGATGGTCACGTAATACCAGGAATCGTTGAAGCGGGATTTCACAAGCGACATCGCAATCTCGTCTGTGACAAGGAATTGAGACGCCATGTCATTCGCGCGCGTATGCGCCAAAACGGCTTTAACTTCCCTGTCCGTCAAACCGTTCTGGTTCAAAATGTCCCCCTGGCTGGTCGCAATCGCCGTACCCGTAACCCATTTCTCGGGAATGGAGATTTGTTCTTTGAGCTTGTCTTGATCAAAATGGACGACCAAGTATACCTCCGGATTTTCCGTATTAAACGGGTAGCTCATAACGGCGTACATGCCGAGCGAGCTCGAATCGGTGATATCCATCATTCTTTTACCCGTAAAATGGGATAAATAGTCCCTCTTCTGCTGATCGCCGAGGGGGTAACTCATTTTGAAATAATACGATTTATCCGTATAAATATCGACATCCGCGACCAAATCGCGATTGGCGAAATATAAAAATACTTTCGATACCAATTTATCGGACTGAAGCTTCATCAACTGCTCTCTGAGCGCATGAAACTGCTCCGCACGCTGCTGATTTTCCCTCGAATCGTCAACGACCCGCAGCACACCGGTCAAATTGGATGAACTGAGCATGTTAATCATGTTCGTTTTAAGTGAATCCAGTGCCGTATCGGTTTGTTTGGAGAAATGGCTGATGACCACGTCGTTGAGTTTTTCGGCATCCTTCTCGATCGTTCGGACGGCAAGCACATGAGCCAGAAAGCTGGCGACAATGACCGGAATCAGAATAACTATAAAATAGTTGGTGAAAAGCCGCCAAAAAAGGGCTAACCGGAACTTATGCAGCTTAGAAATGGCCATCTCGATTACCCCGTCCCCTGTCATGTTGTCATGTTGGTTTCCAAATCATTGAATGACTATTGTTTTATAC
>NZ_JBYTBS010000072.1:0-29650 GCF_058789495.1 Paenibacillus sp. FW126-R14
ACACGACCGTTAAGCCCTCCAGCGTCGATGGTACTTGAACCGCAGGGTTCTGGGAGAGTAGAACGTTGCCAAGCACATAATCAAAAGAAGAGCCTTATGAGGAGATATTCTCGTAAGGTTCTTTTTTGCGTTCAATTGCCCCAGTCTATCAGAAACCGCAGATGCTCGAATTAACAATAACTGGGAGAATACTTAGGTCTTCTAGCATAGCGAACGTGTACTATACCTAATATTGATAAGAAACTGTATAGTAACTATAATATAGTTTTCCAAAATTTATAAAAACCGCTTTCAAGATGGTCGATATTACAAAAGACTAAAAAAATAGATAAAGGGGGAAAAGGAGAAGAAAGAAGCGAGATACAGGATAAGAAACATATCATTCCACAACTACTAAGCTAGATGAGGAGGTGAACTTACGCATCACCTAGGAAATGGTACTTTATAACTAATTATACTTTTATATTAAATCAGAATATTAATTATTAGGAAATTCCTATTTACTAGGGGGAGAGTTTTGATGACGCTTCTTGATAACCAAACATACACGAAAAGATTTGAACATGAAGTGGGTATATCCAGAGAGATTATTCAAGCTGCTCAAGCAAAATCAGAGTTATACGGTCCAAAATGTTGTTCCAGACAAATTGCGAAGCGTTACGAGGGCATCAATTTGAAAAGAATAAATGCCAGAAACCAGATTCTGATGGAAATTCTACAAAATCAACATGCTTGCATGCCTAACTTCTCATTCTTTGAGTATTTGCTGTTTATTACAGATACTCATGGTTTAACTCTGTGGATCAATGGGAGCAATAATTTGCTTCCTATGATAGAGACGAGAAGAAATATTGGTATTGGCGCCTCTTTTGCCATTTCCAGCGCTGGAACGAATGCTGTTGCTTTATGCACAGAGCTACAAAGGGCGGTATATGTTCAAGGTAACGATCACTACCTGGAGTTCATGAAGGGTTGGAATTCATTAGCTATGCCTATTCGCAATTTTAATAAGAACATAGTTGGAACAGTAGGCATCTTAACGGAACATCATGTACCAGGTACTTATATTCTTCCTTGTATTGAAATGATTGCTTCATCGCTAGAAAACGAATTTAAGAAATATGAATCGATAGGCACTGCGAGGGGATTAGAGGAACTGGTTCAAGAGCGTCTTGATCAGTATAAACTAACGCCAAGAGAAATCGAAATCGCCAACTATTGGATATTAGACTATGATTGCAAACAAATTTCTAAACTGATAGGTATTAGTGAGAATACCGTCAGAGTGTATATAAACAAAATTAACTCCAAAGTAAAGGTAAATTCTAAAGCTTCTCTAATTTTAAGAGCATTTGGCGCAATATAGTATTTTGATTAACACTCATTTTAAGGTGCGACCGATTTTATTATAGTACAAAAGTTCTAATGTATATGCATTATTTACAAATATATGGACTAATTTAGATAATTATTGTCGAAACAAATATAAAATTGTCGCAAAAAAGTGAGTGAGCAAGGTGGTGAGAGAACGAAGCTTTATTGCAACATCGAGGAGAGGAGGTTTCTTCATTCGCATAGCGCTGCTGGGCATAGTTATATTTTAATCCGATGATGAGGTGAGGAAATGATACTAACAGACGCAAAGCTTATCCTGAAAAAAGCAAGTACTGTTGTTATTCTGTTTATGCTGTCCGGCTTGCTAGGGTCAATCCCTTTGTTCGCAAACACTCCGCATGCTTACGCTGCAACCGTCAGTGTAAGCACAATGACTGACGCTGTATTTTTCGGCGTATGGGATGGAGCGAAGGGGCAATGGTCAATTGTCGGCAAGCTGAATTATGACGATTTTCCAGGGTTAGCCCCGGTACAAGCGAGTGTGAAGGCCGGGAATTACGAACAGGCCAAGACGGACCTGCTGAACTATTATAAATATCGAACTATTCGAACTGTTCCAGGAGTCAGCAACACAACGGATATGACGAAAGATACCAATGAAATCAAAGGCATGCTTGACCACATTGCTAAAGGCGAGGCTTCCTCCGGCGGTATTGCCTCATATCCAAGCTACTGGGAAGCTGGCGGGAGGACCGGAAGTTGGGTGAAGGCCTACCATCGGTTGAAAAACAGCCCTGCCATGAATACGGAGGCCAACACGGATATTCTGAAAACGTTCTGGCTGACAGAAAATTATTTGGGCAATGGCTTTTACGGTCATGGCAACCACGCAACGTTTACCGTAGAGGGTTCTTATTTCACGGCGCTCTATTTCCCTGAGTTCACGGCATCTCCCGTTTGGTTATCCAATGTCAAGAAAAATATAAACCATTTAGTCTCGACACTGACTTACAGCGACGGAGCCTATCAAGAATCCAGCGATATGTACACCATTATTCCCATAGGAGATTTTTCGCGAATAAGAGATTTTGGATCCGCAAACGGAGATACTATCGATGGCATCGATAAAACCATTCACGAGATGATTAAATACTTAACCGACATCTCGTTCCCTAACGGTCGCGGGATCAATTTAGGAGACAGCTATTATACCAATTATAGGAGTACGCATCTCCGGTATTACGAAACGCCGCCTAACTACACGTCCATTCTATATCCAGTAGGTAAAATTGCCTCGATGCGGAGTGGTTGGTTGCCGAATGACCGGCATTTGACGACGAATCTTAAACAAGATACGCAGCATAGGCACCCCGACGACAACGCCATCACCTATTATGCCTATGGCAGGCCCCTACTGATTGATCCGGGTAAATACAATTACAGCAACAATCCGGTTTCCAATTGGCTGCGTTTTTCAACCGAGTCGCATAATACGATTGAAATTAACGATACCGCTCAAAATCTGGCAGAAGGCTGGTTCAGAGATTGGACAGATAATAGGAAATTTAGTTTTGTTACTGGCGTTACCCACAATGTGCCTGGATTCACGCATGCTAGGGAGACGCTATTCCTGAAATCGTCGTTCTCTATTGTTTCGGACTATGTGCAGGCCCCTTTGGGAACAAACAAGTACCAACAAACCTGGCATTTCACGGATAAGGCTAATCCGACGTTGGATGCAGCCGCCAAAAAAACAAGCACCAGGTTTAGTGATGCCAATCTACAAGTCGTTCCGGCAGATCCCGATCAATTGACGGCTACGCTCGATGACGGCTATTACGCCGAAAATGAGGGATCATATACTACCGTCAAGTACACTTCCTATACGAAAAACGTACCCGGAGATATTTCTTTCGATACGATCTTGTATCCGACCCAGAGTGGGGAAACTCGCGACATCAAGGTTAGCCGGCTTGGTATTGCGCCGTCCGTTCCGGCGACTGTCGCCAGTTCGCTGAAGATCGATAATATCGCAGAAGCGGGAACCTCGGGCTATTATTACTTGTCACACGAAGAAGATCCCCGGTATACGCGCAGTTTCGACACGTTTACATTTGACGGGAAGCTGGCCTACGCTGAGAAAAAAAGCAATGGGACGATCAAATCCGCCATCCTGAAATCGGGTACGACACTCAAGAACAGCGGCACCGATCTCATTGCTTCCAAAATGGTCGTGAGCGATATGTCCGTCGATTGGAATGGGACCGCTGTAGAGATTAACGGATCCAATCTGGTTGCCGCAAGCGACCCCGGCGCCGTTTCGGCGATTGCGATTCGCGCTCCTGGCGCCACGACCGTTAAGCTAAATGGCGCTGCGTTATCGGGTTTTACAGTTTCAGGAGACTATATTTACGCCGTTGGCGTGTCCTCCATGGATTCATCCAAAACGCTGGTCAGCAAGGATTTGGGAGCGGGGAATACGGGGGCCAGAACGATAGAATTCGATCTGATTCCGACTGCAGACCGAAGCGGGGGCATTATTGGCTATACGGGACAATCCATGGCGGCAAATGACGTCGCGGATTTGCCGATCCGGCTCAGACTTAATGAGAACGGTTATTTCGAAGCTTGGGATGGAACGAAGTATGCGAAAGTGTCATCCTTAGCCTACGAAAAGGGAGCGACCTATCATGTCACCATACAGGCATACCTTTTCGCGAAGAAGTATAACTTGTACATCGCGCCTAAGGATAAGCCTGAAGTTCAGATCGCCGATCAGTTCGCATTGCAAGCGAGAGATGGGGAATTATCGGATATCGGGACACTGGCTATGCAGAGTCCGTTGAGCGATCAATACCGCATATATAACCATGACATCCGGGAAGCTGAATATTACGAGATCCCCGTGTCGGATGATGCAACTGTGTATACGAATTTCTTGACAAGGAATCAAGGGGGCGCAAATACGCTGGAGCTGAAAAACAATAGCCCTCACGGCGCTCGTAATATTTTACTCCGGTTCGATTTGAGGTATCCTGCTGTCTTTACGCCAGAATTTTCACAACTGGAATTGACTGCTGCTTCTGAAGGGAATCAAACACATCAAATCCAGACGCTCAATGGCGACTCATGGAAGGAAGGGACAGTTACCTATGGCACCATGCCTGCTGCGGGAAAAGTCTTTTCCTCCTGGAAGATGCCTCCTGCTGAGAAGTCCGTAAATATTGATCTTCAGACGCAAGTTGCGGCAGAATTGGCTGGGGACAAACAGTTAAGCCTGATGATATCTTCCCAGACAATCACCGGCGACTCTTCTCAGTTCTATTACGCCAAGGAACGAGGTATATTTAGAAGATATGCCAAAGTCAACGCATACCCAAAACGTCTGATACCCGTAGCCAGCGTAGAAGCACCTGTCATGTCTGCCTTAACATTAAACGGTAAAACACAATTAAGCATCGGGCAGGAAGATCGGATTGTTGCGCAAGCTGTATACGACAATAGCGGTATGACCGAACTTGCAAACGGCGTAACGTTTCGCAGTACAGTTCCATCCGTAGCTGTCGTTAATGCGCAAGGATTGGTCAGCGCGCTTCAAGTGGGCACGACGGTAATTGAAGCCACTTATGGGGAATTCATGGATCGTTACAGGCTTACGGTGACTGGGGTCACTACTGTAGAACCGCTAGGCAATGCGACAGAGCCGAATAGATCGGAGAATCCATCCATAGAATCGCCAAGCGCTGAGCCAGAGACGGCTCCGGTCGTGCCGACAAACCCCAAACACACCGAGCCCGTGAGGCTTGAGCTGTTCAATCACAATTATGTAAAGACGCAATTCCTAAGAACTGGTCCGCAGATGTCATCCATACTTCCACGGCGATCGGCAACTTTTAGATCGTGAATGGTTAAGCAGAAAGTTAAGGAGAATTTGAAGAAGTTTTACTAAGAGAGGTATTCTGTAAAGTAGGGAAACCTGCTATATGGAATACCTCTTTTTTTCACAGAATTTATCTATTTTGGTCTGTGTCCACCCTATCGAGGCATCCAAATACGCAAAAGAAACTTGTCATTTTTCACAAAGATGGGATAGAATCAATAAAAACTTTAGAAATTATATTACAATGGGAGAAGACAGAAGTAGGAGTGAGACGAGTGGGAAATACATACGTCCAAATCGGCATGGCGATGCTGAGGACAGGGATTTTGGGATATGGCGGCGGACCGTCGATTGTGCCGTTGATCCGCTATGAAGCAGTGACACGCTTTCAGTGGATGAAAGATGAGGAGTTTATGGAGGTGCTGGCCATAGCGAATGCGCTGCCGGGACCGATTGCAACGAAGCTGGCCGGCTATCTGGGCTATCGGCTCAAGGGTGTAGGGGGAGCGACGATAGGCGTACTTGCCCATATTGTGCCTACCTGTGTGGCGATGGTCGGATTGTATGCGTTTATTCAGTTTTTTAGCACGTCGAAGGTGATCAAGGGGATGATAGCGGCTGTAGTGCCTATCGTAGCTGTGATGCTTGCTGTAATGGCATATGAGTTTGGCGAGAAAGCGGTTAAGGGATTAGGCTGGGCAGCGGGCATTGTTTTCTTCATTATTTCTTTTTTATTGCTGCAGACGTTCTCCGTGCATCCGGCGATTGTTATTTTTATTTTTCTGCTATACGGCTCATTCCATCATAAGCTCAAGGATAAGTGGAAGAAGAAGCGACTGGGGACAGGTGATGACGTATGATGGAATGGTGGCATTTATTCGTCAGCTTCTTTCTATCCAATGTATTTGGATACGGAGGAGGCCCTTCTTCGATACCGCTGATGTATCAGGATATCGTAACGAATCATAATTGGATGACTAGCAGTGAGTTCTCGAATATGCTGGCCTTGGGCAATGCGCTGCCGGGACCGATTGCAACGAAAATCGCCGCGTATGTCGGCTATGAAATCGCCGGATGGATCGGTGTTCTGATTACTGTTGCGGCAACCGTCGTTCCGTCGATTATTGCGCTCATTATTTTACTGAATATGCTGCAGAAATATAAGCAATCGCCTGCGATTAAAGGCATGACGCTGCTTGTGCAGCCCGTGATCGCGATCATGATGGTGCTGGTAACGTGGAGCTCCCTGGTGGAATCGACGAATGAGATCGGATACCTGCAGTTTTTTGGAATTGCCGTGGTTGCTTTCTATCTCATCCAAATGAAAAAGGTTCATCCGGCTTTCGTCATTGTTATCGGTTTCGTGTATGGCGGTATATTTCTTTCATAAGATAATTCGAAAATAGGTAAGAGTTGCTCTGAAAAGTCTGTAAAGACGCTTTGGGGCAGCTCTTTTTTAATTTCCTGTAATCTAAGTTGACATAAATATTGGTGAACAGCACAAAGTTGGAAGCATCTTTCGTGATCTTCCCAAATCTGATGTTATGTTAATTGACGTATAATTCATCTGAACAGTATAGTGGAACAAATGGATAGAAGTATGAAGCGGCAGCAGATCCTTCCTGGGGAAATGCTGCCCTTGCATATACGGTTAGCCGAGGAGGGACGCATCGATTGAACAAAAAGGAGCAATATTCCGTTGAGATGATGGGAATCATCAAGCAGTTTGGCTCTGTTATTGCCAACGATCAAGTCGATTTTGGGGCGAAAGCCGGAGAAGTTCATGCGCTGCTTGGCGAAAACGGTGCCGGCAAAAGCACGATGATGTGCATGCTCTCTGGGGTATACCGTCCAACGTATGGAGAAATTCACATCCGCGGTGAAAAGGTGCGCATACGTTCGCCGAAGGATGCCATGCGTCTTGGAATCGGAATGGTGTTTCAGAATTTCCGGCTTGTACAGACTTTGACGGCCGCGGAGAACATTGTGCTAGGGGAATCCTCCTCATTTTGGAGAGGCCCGCGGTGGATGGTTAGGAAGTCGGAGGAGATTGAGGCGATTTCGAATCATTTCGGTCTGCCGTTTCCGGTGGATCGGCCCATCTGGCAGTTATCCGTCGGCGAGCAGCAGCGCGTTGAAATTGTGAAGACGTTGTATCGCGGCGCCGACTTCATTATTTTGGATGAGCCGACATCGGTGTTGACGCCGGGGGAGGCGGAGCAGTTGTTCGAAACGCTGAACCGCATGAAGCAGGAAGGCAAGACCGTCATTATGACGACGCATAAGCTGAAAGAGGTCATGTTCGTTTCGGATCGGATCTCTGTGATGCGCAAAGGGAAGATGATCGCGTCGATGGCGAAGTCGGAGACGAACGAGCGTGATTTGGCGCAGCTGATGGTTGGCCAAGAGGGCGTACACAACCGCACAATCAAGAGAGAGAAACCGCAAGGCAGCGCCATGCTCGTGGTTAAAGGCCTGAATGTGCATGGAGGCCATGGGCGCAAGGTGCTGGACGGGCTTCATTTTCAACTGAAGGCAGGGGAGATTGTCGGGGTGGCCGGCGTATCCGGCAACGGACAGAAGGAGCTTGCGGAAGTGTTGACGGGTCTCCGCCAGTGGAAAGACGGCGAGATTCGTTTTGACGGCAAGCCGCTACAAAACGGTTCGGTGCGCGGAGCTATCGGGCAAGGCATCGCCCATGTGCCGGAAAACAGGATGAAGAGCGGACTCGCAGGGAGCCTGGGCGCCGTCGACAACCTGCTCTTCAAAACGTATCGCGCTCCGGAGCGCTCACGCTTCGGGCTGCTTCGCACAGGGAGCAACCGGAGCTGGTCGCAAAAGCTCATCGAGCTTTTTGACGTAAAAACGCCGGGAATCGATGCTCCTGTTCAGTTCTTGTCGGGAGGCAATCAACAGAAGCTGCTGCTCGCCAGAGAGATTGATCTCGAACCGAAGCTGATGGTTGCCGTACACCCCACGCAAGGGCTCGATGTAGGCGCAACCGCCGGTGTGCATGCCCTGCTGGAGGATTTGCGCAAGAAGGGAAGGTCCGTGCTGCTCATATCGGAAGATCTGGATGAGGTCTTGCAGCTGTCTGACCGGATTCTGGTCATGTACGGCGGGCGCATCGTAGGTGATATTCCTCGAGAAGAAGCGACCCGTGAGCATTTGGGGATGCTGATGGCGGGATCAGAGAAGGAGGATGCAGGATGAGCGAGCAGCAAACGGCTGGAACCATTCCGACCGAGACGAAAAATATCAAGCGGGAATCGGGCGTTCGACTGCCGTACCGGTTCGAGATTGACCCTGCGGGTCGGGAAAACCCATGGTGGATAACGATTGTATCCATCGTTTTGGCGCTTGCCGCTTGCGGGATTTTTATAGCTTTGAACGGCATGAACCCGATTATGGTGTATGGCAAAATGCTGAAAGGGGCCTTCGGTTCTTCCTTCGGCCTGACGGAGACGTTGGTTAAAGCCATTCCGCTGCTGCTCTGCGGCTTGGGAGTATCGATCGCGTACCGGATTTCCGTGTGGAACATCGGGGCCGAGGGACAGTTTTTGGCCGGCGCGATGGCGGCAACGGCGGTAACGATTTATTTTCCGCATTTGCCGATGTATATGTCGATTCCTCTCATGGTCGTGGCAAGTATCGCAGCGGGCGGACTATGGGGGTTGTTGACGGCGATCCCTAGGATCTACTTCCAAGTCAATGAACTGATCACCTCGCTTATGCTGAATTATGTAGCTTTGCTTGGCTTGAATTATGCCGTTTTCGGTCCATGGAAAGACCCGAAGGGCTTCAACTTCCCGGGTTCGCCGATGTTCACGGCGGCGCAGTCGTTACCCACTTTTGGCGCTTCGCGGCTCCATTGGGGCATCCTTTTTGCCATCATCGGGGTGCTGCTCTATGCTTTCGTCATACGTTATACCCGCTGGGGCTACGAGCTTCGTCTAATTGGAGCCAACGCGGAGGCGGCGCGGAATGCAGGCATACGGATCTCTCGACATGTGATGGTCGTCATGATCATTAGCGGAGGTCTGGCCGGAATTGCCGGCATGGGGGAAGTTTCCGGGGTGGCGCACCGTCTGATGTACGGGATATCTCCGGGATATGGATACACGGCTATTATTGTGGCATGGCTGGCAAAGCTGAACCCGCTTAGTCTGGTGGTTTCGTCGGTGCTTTTTAGCGGACTTATTGTCGGTGGGTATAGCGTGCAAACGATCGGCCTTCCGTCCTCGATTTCGTCGATGATTCAAGGAGCGATTTTGTTTTTCCTGATTGCAGGAGGCCTGGCTGGGAAATTTCGCATACGCCGCAATAGTTGAGCAAGCTGGGAGCTGAGAGTGCTTTTTGCATCGATGTTAATGGAGAGGGGCTGAGAAGTGATGGAGATCATTACGCAAATAATCGTTTCAGCTATTTCGTCGGGAACTCCGCTGCTTCTAGCCGTGTTGGGCGGGATTCTCATTGAGAGATCCGGCATTACCCAATTAGGCGCCGAAGGGCTTATGCTGATGGGAGCGGTAACCTCATGTCTGCTGTATATACATACCGGAAATTTGCTATGGACGATCCTCGCCGTACTTGCCGTGAGCGGAATGCTGGGGGGGCTGCACGGGGTTCTTTGTGTTTCCCTGCATGCCAATCAGGTGGTCTGCGGGCTGGCGATGACGATATTCGGTACGGGGCTTAGCGCCTATTTGGGGAAGCCGGTTAGCGGACAGCCGTTGGTTGGGGCGGTGCCGAAGCTTCATTTGACCTGGCTGGAGAGTGTGCCTCTCTTTGGGAAAATCTTTGCTCATATGGATCTGTTCACTTGGTTTAGCTTTGTGCTGGTGATCGTGATGCATCTATTCCTCCATCGCACCTCGTGGGGGCTGCATCTGAGAGCGGTGGGGGATAATCCCGCAACCGCCGACGTTATGGGAATTCCAGTGGTCGCGATTCGCTACGGCTGTATCATCATCGGCTCGATGCTGATCGGTCTTGGCGGAGCGGATCTGCTGCTCGTGTACACGCCAACGTGGAATGAAGGGATGACGTCAGGACGTGGATGGATCGCAGTGGCGCTAATCATATTCGCCAGATGGAACCCGATTCGCGCTTTGGTGTGCGCGTATTTCTTCGGGGTGCTCGACATTCTGGGGTTCCGTGTCCAGCTGATTGGCAGTCATATTCCTTCGTACTTTCTGAAAATGATACCTTACATCGTGACCATACTGGTGTTGATGTTCTTAGGCTGGCGCAGCCGCAATAAGCCGTCCGGCGCCCCTGAGGCGCTCGGCGTTCCTTATATTCGGGAGCAGAGGCTGTAAGGTGAACAATTTTGCTGAACGTTACAAAATAAAAAAGCCGTTAGGGAGAGTTTCTTTATCCCCTAGCGGCCTTTTTTTGTAATTTCACAAAAAAAATTACGGATGTTATGAAAGTTTACAAACTTCTTTCATATAAATTGACCCATAGGGATGGCGCCAGTACAATGAAACAAATCTTGAACATGAATGTTAACATTTATGACGTTGGCGAGGTGAACGGTAATGACGCAAACGCTGCAGCAAGTGAATGAAATGACACAAGAAGGGTTTGTCGATGCCTTCGGTCCCTTGTTCGAACACTCCCCTTGGGTAGCGGAGCGTGCGTGGAGTTCGAGGCCTTTTGCAACCATACAGGACCTGATCTCCAGCCTGGAACGAGAGGTATGGCGTGCCCATCAACAAGAGCAGTTGGCGCTGCTTCGAGCGCACCCTGATTTGGGAACGCGCGTTCGAATGACGGAGCATTCCGTACAGGAGCAAGCGGGAGCCGGTCTAAACCAGCTTTCACCGGAAGAATATGAGTTGTTTCTTCAGCTAAACAAGCGGTATACGGAGGCTTTTCAGTTTCCGTTCATCATGGCAGTTAAGGGTCAGACCAAGGAAACGATACGCGAAGCGCTTAGTCAGCGGATTCATCGAGAGGTGAAGGAAGAGCTGGTCATGGCTTTGCAGGAGGTTTGCAAAATCGGGCGGTTTCGTCTGGAGGCATTGTTAGTCAACGCAGCGGAGGGGAAAGCGATGAAGAACGGATCAGAGAGAATCATGTACTACGGAAAAGGCGACGTATGGGTATACAGGTCCTATGCCAAGCCGCTTACGAATCTAACGTTAATTCCTGAATCGGGTTTTGTCGGACGAGACAATGTGCTGTTCGGTATGAATATTAAGGTGGCGGTTAGCGGAGAAAAGTTTTTCACTTCTTTCACGGAAGGCGATAACACGTTGGTGGTGGCCACGGACTCCATGAAAAATTTCATTCTGCGCAAAGCGGGAGAATATGAAGGCGCAACGGCCGAAGGGTTTCTGGCATTCGCAAGCCGTAAGTTCCTAGAGACTTATCCACAGATGACCGGCGTGAAAATGACGGCCGACCAAGTTGCTTTCGATGTCCTGCCGGTACCTGGAGCCGAAGGTTTCGAGAACGGTCATTTGGTATACCGGTATTCGCAAAATGAGCATCCGACAGCCAAGGTGGAAATGGCGCGAACGGAAGAGGGGATCGCCGTTGTGGAGTATGAAGGCGGTATTGCCGATCTGAAGCTGATCAAGGTAAAAGGCAGTTCATTCGCAGGCTTCGTACGAGATGAGTATACGACGCTTCCGGAATCGTATGACCGCCCGTTATTTATTTTTCTGGATATGGCTTGGAGCTATGAAGAAGTGGAGGATGCGCTGGACTCGGATCGGGGCCGTTATGTGGCTTCCGAGCAAATTCGGGATATTGCGCATACCGTTTTTCACGAACAGCATTCCCCTTCGATCCAAAATCTCATCTACCGCATCGGGCAGCGGGCGTTACTAAGGTTTCCGCAGCTAAAAGAGATTCGGTTTGAATCCAATAACCGTACATGGGAAACGATTCTGGAGCAAGCCTCGGCAGGTGAAGGAAAGGTGTTTACTGAGCCTAGACCGCCGTACGGATTTCAAGGCTTTTCGATGACAAAGCGTGACCTGGAGGGCCTATGAGCGCTGGACTAACGACGCACGTTCTGGATATCAGTCAAGGTAAACCTGCGAAAGCTGTACGCATTGAGCTGTACCGTCTTCAAGAAGGGTGGTCGGACCTGCTGAGCGAAGTCGTCACGAATGAGGACGGCCGGCTGCCGGGTCCGCTGTTAAGCGGGGAAGATTTTACGCCTGGTACGTATGAACTGGTCTTTCATGTCGGCGAATATTTTCGGGAAGCCGGCATCCAGCTGGCCGACCCGCCTTTTCTGGATCAAGTGCCGATCCGGTTCGGCGTTGCGGCGGCAGACAGCCATTATCACGTCCCTCTGTTAATTGCGCCATGGGGATATAACACATACAGAGGCAGCTAGCGATTGGTGACAAGCGCTGCTATATCAAAGCTTCCGGGGAGGAATTTCGGATGGATAACCATTTTGACCTCGTGATTCGCAATGGAAACGTCGTTCTCATAGATGAAGTCCGGCGGATAGACATCGGTATTCGTGGCGGTAAAATTGCCGCACTTGGTGAAAACCTCATGTGCGCGGAGCATACGCCTGTCTATGATGCAGAGCGCCTGCATGTTCTGCCTGGCATGGTCGATGCGCATGTTCATTTCAATGAGCCCGCGCTCGGTCACTGGGAGGGGTTTGCGACAGGTTCTGCGGCGCTCGCAGCCGGAGGATGTACGACTTATATCGATATGCCGCTGAATGGCGTTCCTCCTACGGTAAGAGTTAGCGCGCTTGATAGGAAGTTGGCGGCGGCTGAAGGACAATCCTTGGTCGATTATGCGCTGTGGGGCGGATTGGTTCCCGGCAATGCCGGCGATCTGCAAGGATTGGCGGAGGCCGGAGTCATCGGATTCAAAGCCTTCATGTCCTGTCCCGGCGGAGAAGGGGAAGATATTTTCGCCGAGGCTGACGATCAAACACTCTTCACAGGGATGCAGGAGATAGCCCGCTTGGGGCTTGTGCTCGCCCTTCATGCCGAAAGCGAGGAGATCGTGTCCAAGCGAGCCGCCAAGGCTCAGGAAGAAGGCAGGCGGGGAGCGCTCGACTTCGTGGACACGAGGCCGATTGAGGCGGAACTGGAAGCGGTGAAGCGTGCGCTGCGCTACGCAGAACAAACGGGCTGCAAGCTGCACTTCGTGCACATCTCCAGCGCGGAAGGCGTGGAGGCCATCGCCGAAGCGAAGGCCAAAGGGCTGGACGTTACGGTAGAAACGTGCCCGCATTATTTGGCGCTGACCAGCGAGGATTTGGCACAGCTGGGTCCGGTTGCGAAGTGCGCGCCTCCGCTGCGCACGGCGGGAGATCAAAACCGGCTGTGGGCGGAGCTCCTGGCCGGACGGCTCGACATTCTCGCTTCGGATCATTCCCCATGCCCAACGTCGATGAAGCAGGGGGATTTCTTCGAAGCGTGGGGCGGCATCTCCGGGGCGCAGAGCTCCATGGAGCTGATGCTGGATGAAGGGCATCTCCGCAGAAATGTGCCGCTGCCCGAACTGTCGAGGATGCTGTCGCTTGAGCCTGCCAAGCGTTTTGGCTTGTATCCTCGCAAGGGAGCTATTGCTGTCGGAGCGGATGCCGACTTGGCTTTGGTAGATTTGAACGGCTTCTATACGCTGCAGGCGAATGATCTGCTTTACCGCCACAAGCATAGTCCCTACGTGGGGCGGACGTTCGAATGCCGTGTGAAAGCGACCTTTTGCCGTGGAAGAAAGGTGTATGAGCTTGGCGAAGGTGTTGCCTCTCTTGCTGAAGGGGCGTGGTTGCGTCCCGCAGTTATCGCTGGGGGTGGAGGTGGCGGCGGTGGCTAAACGGATACCGAATTCACAAGACCTGCTTGCTCAATTCGGCGAGCGGATGCTGGAAGTGTTGGAGGAGCTTTCCTCGTATGGAGCAGATCCGGAGGGGGGAGTGACCCGGCTGCTTTACACAGAGCCTTGGCTGCAAGCGCAGCATGCGCTTGTTAGTAAAATGCAGCAGCTGGGGTTGGAAGCCGCTTTTGATGCGGTTGGCAATGTGTTTGGGAAATTGTCAGGCAGCCAGACTGCCTTGAAGCCGGTGCTGACAGGATCGCATGTCGATACGGTCAAAAACGGCGGAAAATACGACGGCGCATACGGCGTCGTCGCCTCCATGATGGCGCTGGGCTATTTGAAGGCGGCGTACGGGAAGCCGAAGCGAACGTTGGAAGCCGTTTCATTCTGTGAAGAAGAGGGAAGCCGTTTCCCGCTGGCTTATTGGGGCTCGGGGCATGTCACGGGCGCAAGGTCATTGGCGCAGGCGGCTGAGCTTGCCGAGCCGGCTGGCGTCACCTTGCTTGAGGCGATGCGGCAAGCGGGCTTCGATGCCGCCGGCTTGGGAGAGCATCCGGCTAAGCGCGAGCAGATTGGCGCATATATCGAGGTTCATATCGAACAAGGTTCCGTCTTGACGTATAAACATAAACAAATTGGCGTTGTTACCGCCATCGTCGGTCAAATTCGATTGACTGTACATGTGACAGGAAGCTCCAATCATGCGGGTACGACCCCGATGACAATGCGCAGGGATGCGCTCGCCGGAGCTGCTGAAATGGTGACGCTAACGGAGCAAATGGCACTTGAAGCGGGAGAGCCGCTCGTTGCTACCGTGGGGCGGTTGGAAGTAAAACGGGGAACCTCGAATGTGGTGCCGGGAGACGTATCGTTTACGCTTGATATCCGGCATACTGACGAGCCTGAGATGCGTACATTCTGTGTAAGGTTGCTAACAAAGCTCGAAGAAATCGCACTGCGAAGAGGGCTTACTATAGAAACGGTTGAAAATTTACAGGCTTCGCCTGTGGCTATGCATGAGGGCCTTTCGACAGCCATCGAAGCGGCTTGTGAAGCAGGCGGCTTTCCAAGTATGCGGCTGCCGAGCGGAGCGGGGCATGATGCTCAGCTGTTCGGGCCTATCTGCCCGTCGGCGATGATCTTCGTGCCGAGCGTGGCGGGCATCAGCCACAGTCCTGCGGAGTTTACGGAAGCCGGCGATCTGGTCGCCGGGTTCCAAACATTGGTTCACGTTTTATACCAATATGGCTATGGGGGAGAAGCAGATGAAATTATATAAGGACTTATCGCCTTCGCTGAGAACGATTATGACTCCCGGACCCGTAGAGGTCGACCCCCGGGTGCTTCGTGCTATGTCCTATCCGATTCTGGGGCAGTTCGATCCGGAATTCACAGAATTGATGAATGAAACGATGGAAATGCTTCGCGAAGTGTTTCAAACGAACAATCAATGGGCTTTCCCGGTAGACGGCACCTCGCGTTCAGGGATTGAAGCCGTGCTTGTCAGTGTGATTGAACCGGGCGATAAGGTGCTTGTTCCAATTTATGGACGCTTCGGTCATCTGCTCGTGGAAATCTCGGAGCGCTGCGGAGCCGAGGTTGTCATGCTGGAGCGGGAGTGGGGCACCGTGTTCGAACCGCAGGAAATCGTCGACGCTATCCGCCGGGAGAAGCCGGACATCGTGGCCATGGTTCACGGCGAAACGTCCACGGGCTGCATCCAACCGTTCGAAGGCATCGGAGCGGCTTGCCGTGAAGCGGACGCGCTGCTCGTTGTGGACGCGGTAGCCACGATCGGCGGCGCCCCGGTAATGACCGATGCATGGCAGCTCGATGCGGTCATCGGCGGGACGCAGAAGTGCCTGTCCGTCCCTTCCGGCCTGTCGCCCATCACCTATAACGAACGCGTCGAAGCCAAGGTGCTGCGCCGCAAGACGATCGAACGGGGGCTGCGCGAGCAAGGGGCGGAGGTGTCCGGCAGGAAGCCGGTGGCGAGCAACTATTTTGACCTTGGCATGCTGCAGGACTACTGGAGCCCGAAGCGGCTCAATCATCACACGGAAGCGACGTCGATGCTCTACGCCTTGCGGGAAGGGCTGCGGCTGGTCCTGCAGGAGGGGCTTGAGGAGCGGTTCAAGCGTCATAAACGGCATGAGGCGGCATTGGTCGCCGGCCTGGAGGCTATGGGACTGAAGCTGTATGGGAATCCGGACTGCAAGCTTCCGGTCGTAACCTGCATCCTCATCCCCGAGGGCTTAGACGGAGAAGCTGTCCGTTCCATGCTGCTGAACACGTTCGGGATTGAAATCGCCAGTTCTTTCGGACCGCTCAAAGGTCAAATCTGGCGAATCGGCACGATGGGCTTCAGCTGCAATCAGAAAAACGTGCTTCATGTACTCGGCGCTCTCGAGGCTGTTCTCCTCTGGCACGGTGCCGAATTCAACGCAGGCAAAGCGCTGCAAGCAGCTTTACGCCAATATGCTCATGCAGAGGAGAAACAGCCATGTTGAACATCATGCCGCGAGCGGAACATGTGATGGTTGCCACGCCGCATTATTTGGCGAGCAGTGTAGGAAGTGGGATTTTACAGCAGGGAGGCAGCGCTTTTGACAGCGCGATTGCGATTAGTGCGGCGCTGGGTGTCGTTTATCCGCATATGACGGGCATCGGCGGGGACGCTTTTTTCCTGATGTATGACGCAGCAACAGGCACCTATACGGGCTTTAACGGGAGCGGGAAGTCTGCAGCGCAGGCGACGCCTGATTTTTACCGGGCCAAAGGCTTGCAAGCGATTCCGCAGAGAGGGGTTCTGAGCGCGATCACCGTGCCGGGCATGGTAGATGCCTGGTGGCAGGTGTGGGAGAAGTACGGCAGGCTGCCTTGGGAGAAGCTGCTGGAGCCTGCGATTGCCTATGCCGAAAAAGGGTTCCCGATCTCGCGCAATTTACGCTTTTGGATGAAGAAGGATGAAGCGTTCATACGGGCTTCCGAACAGCTTAGCGCGCTATATATGGCCGGCGGTGAGCTTTTAAATGAAGGAGATCGTCTGGTTCAGAAAGAGCTGGCTGAGACGCTTCGCCGGATTGCGCGGGAGGGGCGGGATGCCTTTTATAAGGGCGATGTCATGAAAAATATGGTGGAGAGCATTCAGCAGGATGGCGGCTTGCTGCAGGAGGAGGACTTCCGGCAGTATGCCGGAGAATGGGTGAAACCGCTCTCCACCACGTATCGCGGGTATGACATTTATCAAATGCCGCCGAACTCGCAAGGATTCACCGCGCTGATGATGATGAATATGCTGGAGCATATAGAGGTAAGCGCGATTCCCAGAGCTTCAGCCAACTTTTATCATATCATGTCGGAAGTCATTAAAAAGGCGTTTAAAGACCGCGATCTGTACTTAACCGATCCCCATTTCCGGGAGATCCCGCTGGAGCGGCTGCTGTCTAAGGCTTATGCCAAGGAACTCTGGCAGACTATCCAAGAGGCACCGTTCAAGGCAAGCGAACACTTATCTCCGGCGATCGGCCAGGATACGGCTTATGCGGCGGTTGTTGACGGGGAAGGCAATTCGGTTTCTTTCATTCAAAGCTTATATTTCGACTTTGGCGCTGCCTATGTGCCGGGCGATTCGGGAATCATTTTGCAAAACCGGGGCTCCTTTTTCTCGTTGGACCCTGCTTGTGCGAATGTGCTGGAGCCTCAAAAAAGGTCGTTTCATACGTTAATGCCGGCGATGGTCGGCAAAGCGGGCAAGCCTTACATGCTGTTTGGCACACAAGGCGGAGAAGGGCAGCCGCAAACGCAGCTTTCCATTCTGACCGGCGTGCTGGACTATGGGCTGTCGATTCAAGAAGCTATATCACTGCCCCGTTGGGTATACGGGCGCACATGGGGAGAAGATGGGGACGCTTTGAAGCTCGAACATCGATTGGATGATCAGGTCTATGCCCGCCTCAAAAAATGGGGACACCGGGTTGAGCCCGTGAATCCTTGGGATGGCATTATGGGGCAAGCCCAAGGGATTGTTCTTGATGAGCGAGGCTTTCTGAGCGGCGCTGCGGATCCGCGGGGTGACGGTTTAGCAATCGGCTGGTAAAACGATGATGCCATAAAGCGAGGAGCGGTGAGTGATGGAGGCCTATGACATTTTGGAAACGGTAGAGCGTTATGTCCAGCCGGCTGTGTTGGCGACGGTTATTCATGTGGATGGTCACGCTTACCGCAAGCAAGGGGCAATGATGCTGTTGATGGCGGATGGAAGCTCGGTTGGGAGCATATCTCCCGGCTGCTTGGAGGCCGATCTGTCCGGGTATGTGCCTCTGGTCGAGGAATCGCAGAAGCCGCAAATGGTCGAGTATGACATGCGGCCTGCCGACGATTTCGGATGGGGCGAAACGATCGGGTGCGGCGGATTGATCCGCATTCTGCTGGAGCCAGTGACCGGCGAACTGCTCGTGCACCTCTTGGCTGCCAAAGCGGCCTTGGATCGCGGAGAAGCGAGGCAGCTAGTCCGTACGTTTATTGAGGGGTACTCCGATATCCGGTACAGCCTGTGCGACGCGCTTGAAGGATCTTCTGCCGCTTGCGGCTCCTCGTCTGGCCGCTATGTTTACACGTTCAAGCCGAAGCCGAGGGTCGTCGTGTTTGGTGCGAACGACGATGCCATTCCGCTTGCGGGGCTGGCCTTGAGCAGCGGATTTCGCGTCGTGATCGCGGACTGGCGCGATGCTTACTGCACGGCGGAACGTTTTCCCGGAGCGGAGACGATTGCCGCTTTTCCGGGGACTTTGCTTGAAAAGCTGAAGCTGACCGCTGAGGATTATGTCGTCGTGATGAGCCACCAGTTCGATAAGGATGCCGAGTTCGTGCGCGGAGCGGCGAAAATGAGTCTGCGTTACCTTGGCATTATGGGCTCCAGAGTGCGTTCAGAGAAGCTGCTGGATGGCGTGGAGCGCCCCGCTTGGGTCCATTACCCGGTGGGTCTGCGCATCGGCTCGGAAGGACCTGTCGAGAACGCGGTCAGTATCGTAGCGGAATTGATTCGTATAAAGCGCGGTGTTCGCGCAAATGGAGAGAGGAGCTCCTCTGTCGCGTCAGGGCTGGATATCCAAGGGGCCCGCACATGGTGAACGCCGGAAAGCGGAAAGTCGTTGGCGTCTATTTGGCAGCGGGCAGCTCCAGACGAATGGGGACGGCGAAGACGTCCTTGGAAATCGCAGATGGCGTACGGCTCGGCGGGCTTGCTCTCCAGCAAGCTCTACAATCAGATTTGTATAGTGTCATTATTGTCGTGCGTGAAGGCGATACGCTGAATTGGCTGCCAATCTTCGCTCAAGAGCAGATCATGCTGGGGCGCTGCCGAATTGCCGTCTGTCATGACGCGGAATACGGGATGGCACATTCGCTACGCACCGGTATCCGGGAAGCCAAAGAGCAGGGTGCGGAGGGCATCATGGTGCTGCTGGCGGATCAGCCTTTTATCGACGGGCCTATGTTGTGCGGCCTTATGCATGCATTTCATGAAGATGCAGGGGAGGATTACATCGCCAGCGGGGATCAGGGAATGCCGAAGCCTCCGCTGATTATGGGGCCGGGTATGTGGCCTGCGGCAGCCTCTCTGGAAGGGGACGCAGGGGCGCGATCCCTGTTTCGCTCGCCGCTGTACCGTGGACGCGTCATAGAGGAAAAACAACTTAAATTCATGGACATCGACACAGCAGAACGGTTTGAAGAGGCTAAGAAAATATATGCGAACATGATTTAATGTTAACTTAAATAACATAAAAGTAGCGAAAAGTGCATTATTACTAATAATGCGCTATTTTTTTATACAAAAACACAAATTCATGTTAAGTTAGTTGACTCTGTTTTTGGGGATTGTTTATAGTTGAGCTAATTTAATTACGGATGATCTTAGGGGTCCGGTATTTCCATTATTTCGAGATGATGACACAGAGGAGGTTTGTTCATGTCAGTTCCTTTGTACCGGCTGTCAGAGCAGCAGCCTTCGGTGTGGCAGCCGACGACTGTGGAGGAAGCCTTGCAACTTAAGCGTAAATGGGGAGAGAATTCGGTGCTGGTCTCTGGCGGCACATGGCTCCGTACACGCTGGGAAAATGGCCTTTCATCGCCTCCGCAGCACTTGATCAGCCTTGGCCAGATTCCTGCTCTTTCCGGATTAACCCTAGATGATCAAGGTCATGTTCATATAGGTTCTGCGGTTTGTTTAGCCGATGTGATGGAAAATGAAATGACGAAGCAGCGATGCGGACTCCTGATGCAAGCGTGCTCTGAAATTGCAGCTCCTTCCGTACGCCATCTAGCATCAATCGGAGGCAATGTGATGACTCGCACAGGCGATCTCATTCCTGCCCTGCTGGTTATGAATGCACATGTGGCGGTGTCGGATGGACAGAAAGAACGCGCGCTGTCGTTGGAGGAGTGGCTGCAAGGTTCGAATTTTACGCCTTTTGAGATAATGACAAGGATTGTAGTTCCGGGGCGGGTATGTGCCCAGACGAATGATGCGGGACAGACCCCTGCAGAGCTTGGGAATACGGCTGCGGAGCATTCTTTTTATTTGAAGGTAGGACGTAGAGAAGCGTTCACTCCATCGGTTGTAACGGTTGCCGGCCGTATAAGGATAGAAGCGAACGGCACTGTTGCCGCAATCGCTTTGAGCGCGGGAGGGGGAAGCGCCGTTCCGGCAAGGTTTAGAGAGCTGGAGGACGCGTTGGCAGGCAAGCTTCTAACCAAGGAAGTCCTGCAAATGTTGCATAAGGGAGTGTCCGATGGTTTCGACGCTGCAGCCGACGATTACGCGGGTATTGCATACCGCAAGCTGACGGCGGCGAATCTAATTGTGTCCGAATGCTATAAAGCTTGGCGTAAAGGGGGCGGAGCCGGTGCTTCTAGATCGTAATACGTATGCAAAAAGATGGATCGTTCGTCCCGACGGTGAAGCGAAAGTAACGGGAAAGCTCCGGTATCTCACGGATTTAACGGCGCCGGGCATGCTGCATGGGAAGGTGCTGCGAAGCAGGCATCCTCATGCTTGGATTCTCTCGATCGATACAAGGAAAGCCAAAGCGCTTGCCGGCGTTCGTGCGGTTATAACAGCGGAGGACGTGCCGGGCATGAATTTGTTCGGCATTGCTTTCCCGCATCAACCTGTTCTGTGTCATGACCGGGTTCGTTATGTCGGAGATGCAGTGGCGGCTGTAGCTGCGGATACGGAAGAGATCGCCGAGTACGCCCTTAGCCTGATCGAGGTTGTATACGAGCCGCTGCCGGTTGTAGACAATCCGGAAACTGCGCTGGATGAGGGAACCGTTCTTCTGCACCCTGAGGGCAACCTGCTGCACCGAACCTGTGTGAAGTATGGGGAGGCTGAATCGGCCTTTGAGCAGTGTGCGCACATCGTAGAGGAGACGTATTATACGCCGAGGCAAATGCACACGTATATGGAAACGGAGGGCGGCCTGTTCATTCCTGAGGAAGACGGCCGACTGACGGTGTACTCGCCGACACAGCACGGCTACAAAGACCGGATGCAGTTGGCGCGCATTCTTGCTATGGCAGAAGAGCAAATCCGCGTCGTATCCAGTCCGATCGGCGGATCGTTCGGCGGGAAGGATGAGCTTAACGTGCAGCCCTTTGGCGCTATACTTGCCTTGAAGACCGGCGCTCCGGTCAAAATGCACAATTCCCGCCGTGAATCGGTCATTGCCGGGATCAAACGTCATCCGATGCGGATCATGATGAAGACAGGCGCAGATGCCAGCGGACGCCTTATCGCCCATCAAGTCAATTTTCTTGCGGATACCGGCGCTTACGCCACTTTGGGCTGCGAGGTGCTGAATTTCGCTACGGAACATACCATCGGACCTTACCGGATTCCGCATGTCGACGTACAGGGAACGAGTGTTTACACAAATAACGGCGTATCCGGGGAATTCCGGGGCTTCGGCGGCAATCAGGTGATTTTCGCCGTTGAAAGCCAGATCGAGCGCTTGGCTGAAAAGCTCGGGATGGATTCTTGGGAGCTGCGCAAGCTGAACCTGCGCGCTCCGGATGATCCTGGGCCGTTAGGCCAGGAGATTGTGGCGACCGACGGTGCCGACCAAGTGTGGAGCAAGGTGCAGGAATCGCCGCTCTGGGCGAAGCGGGGCATGCCGCAGAGGAGCGCGGAGGAGCCGTGGCTGCGCCGTGGCGTCGGCGCCTCGATGGTGATGCACGGCGCCGGGCTCGGCCTCGGCATCCCGGATCATTCCGGCGGACGCATTGAGCTCACGCCGGAGGGCAAAATCCAAGCCTCCTTCGGCTTCGAGGAGTTCGGGCAAGGGCTTTACGCAGCGCTTACGCTCATGCTGCAGGATTGCTTCGGCTGCGCCGCCGATGACATTCGCATTGTCATCGGCGATACCGACCGCGTGCCGGTCAGCGGCTCGAGCACGGCTTCCCGCGCCACCACGATGATGTGGCGCGCGCTGCAGCGGCTGAAGCCGCCGTTCGTGCAGGCGCTGCTGGAGCAGGCGGCTGAGCTTGTCGGCTTCGCGCTTGAAGAGCTGACAACCGGCGCAGGCGGGATTCATCGCAAAGGCGATGAGCCGGGTCAGCCGGTTGTGACGTATGCGCAGTTGGCGGCTGCTGCCGAAGCGGCAGCGAAGCCGATCCTTGCGCAGACGGCGTTCGACTACCCGACGACGCCGGCGGGGCAGGTCGGGGCGCATTATTTGTACACTTACGCAGCAGCTATTGTAGAGGTAGAAGTGAACATGCTGACAGGGAGGGTGAGGGTAGTCGCGACCGATCACGTGATTGCAGCAGGACCTGTCATCAATCCGATGGGCTTCCTCGGACAGATCGAGGGCGGCAGCGTGATGGCACTGGGCTACACGTTGACCGAGGATGCCGTTATGGAGGAGAGCGTGTATTTGCGGCACAATTTGGATACGTATTTGATTCCTACTTTCAAAGATAGTCCGCATACGATTCGTGTAGATGCAATTGAAGAATTACCCGAGGGCGATACTTTCGGGCCGCGCGGGGTAGGCGAAATCGGCAGCGTCGGACTCGCGCCGGCGATAACGGCGGCGGTTCGGCAGGCGTCAGGGATCTGGGTGAACCGTCTCCCGATTTCACCGGAACAGATTGTGCAGTCCGTCGATTGGCTAGAAGGGCTGGAGGGGGAGGGAGGCCATTGATTAAGGCAACCTATGTGCTTGAATGCTCCATTAATGGGAAGGATGTCGCGATTCCGGTTCCTGCATCCAAGCGGATGTCGGATATTTTACGAGATGATCTGGGTTTAACCGGCACCAAAGTTTCTTGTGAGATTGGACGCTGCGGCGCCTGTATGGTGCTGCTGGAAGGGAAGCCCGTAAATGCGTGTTTGCTTATGGCGTATCAAGCCGCCGGCAAGCAAGTGACTACCATTGAAGGGATCTCCGGCGGGGAGGCGCTGCATCCCGTTCAACAAGCGATGTTGGAGGAAGGAGGGCTGCAGTGCGGTTATTGCACCGCAGGGATGGTCGTCACGCTAACGGCTTTGTGGAACCGAAATCCCGCCCCGACAAGGGCGGAGGCCGAACAAGCGCTGTGCGGCAATTTATGCCGCTGCACGGGGTATGAAGGTATTTTCAGAGCGGTAGAACGATGTGGTCTGCCGACAAAAAGAGAGGGGTAGAAGCTATGATGCCAAAAAAACTGATGTTGTCCTTAACCGCTATCTTCCTAGTGATCCTATCTGCTTGTTCCAGTTCATCCGCACCAACGACGAGCACCACGACAACGCCGGCAGGCTCCCCTGCGGCAGCACCGGCTGCAAGCGCAGCTCCTTCCCAAACGGAAAAAAAGCTCCCTAGAGTGGCCTTTGTCTATATCGGCGTGCCCGGTGACGGAGGTTGGACATACGAGCATGATCAAGGCCGATTAATGATGGAGAAAGAGCTCGGCATCAAAGCGACTACCGTCGAAAATATTCCTGAAGGACCTGACGCGGAGCGGGTTTTCGAAGAGTTGGCACAGAAAAACGATATTATTTTCGGAACCTCTTTCGGCTATATGGACCCGATGTACAACGTGGCGAAGAAGCACCCGAACGTGAAATTCCTGCACGCGACAGGCTACAAAACACTGCCTAACATGGGGACGTACATGGGACGCGAGTATCAGAGCGCATACCTCGTCGGCATGGCCGCCGGTAAAATGACCAAAAACAATCATATGGGCTATGTGGGCGCATTCCCGATCCCGGAAGTCATTTATACCATTAATGCTTTTACCTTAGGCGCGCAAAGCGTGAATCCGAACGTGGACGTGTCGGTTGTTTGGAGCAATACCTGGTTCGATCCGGCTACCGAGAAGCAAGCGGCGATTTCACTGCTCGATAAAGGCGTGGACGTGCTGGCTGCGTACCAAGATTCACCGGCGGGCATTCAAGCGGCTGCTGAGCGCAAAGTATGGGGCATCGGCAACGATTCCGATATGGGCCGGTTCGCGCCGGAAACGTACATTTCCAACCCGAAATGGAACTGGGGCCCTTACTACGTACAAACAGTGAAAAGCGTGATGGACGGCACTTGGAAATCCGAAGCGTATTTTGGCACCATGAAGGAAGGCATTACAGACATCGCACCGCTTGGCAAAAATGTGCCTGCTGACGTCAAAGCGCTTGTTGAGAAGAAAAAGCAAGAGATTATGGCGGGAACCTTTGAGGTGTTCCAAGGCCCTATCGTCGATCAGGACGGGAAAGTCAGGTTCGAGCAGGGCAAAAAGATGACAGACGAAGAAATTCTGGGGACGACTTGGTTTGTTAAGGGCATTAAAGGTGTCATTCCAAAATAATGGGGGAAGGTTGTGAGGGCGATGACTATACAAGATAGGACGCTGCTGGACGAATGGCATCCGGTATTGTTGTCGTCGGCGCTGACGGATCGACCGGTTTCTGTTGTCGTGCTGGGTGAACAAGTGGCTGTTTTCCGCACCTCTGACGGCGTTCATGCCTTCAAAGACTTATGCATTCATAGGGGCGTACCGCTCTCGCTCGGCAAAGTGAAGGGAGATGAACTCGTGTGCGCCTATCACGGCTGGTCTTACAACGGCTGTGGGACGTGTACGCGAATCCCTTCGCTGCCGGCTGGTCGTGCCATTCCCTCGAAGGCGAAAGCATTCGTATACCGTTGTGTGGAAGCGCACGGATTTGTTTGGGTCTGCTTGGGTGAACCGGCAGGTCCGCTGCCGAAAGTTAGTGCCTATATTCCCGAAGGCTTCAAAGAAGTATGGATGGGACCGTATATCCTGCAAGCCGCCGGGCCCCGCGTGATTGAGAACTTCCTCGATGTCTCTCACCTCATGTTTGTTCATGAGGGTCTGCTGGGCGATAGTGAATTTGCCGAGATCGGCGACTACCAGGTGCATGAAGAGGACGGCGTCCTCACCTCGGAGGAGATCGTCGTCTACCAGCCCGATCCGGATGGAACGGGACGCGGGGTACATAGCCGTTATGTGTATGAAGTGTATGGTCCGCTAAGCGTCGCGTTTACGAAAAGAGACCGGGATACGGATCATATTTTCCGTTTGTTCCTCATGGTGCTGCCGGAAACCGAGCAGCGCAGCCAAGCTTTCATGCTCAAGCAGCGGAACTATGCGTATGAGGAGCCGGATGATATTTTCGTCCGGTTCCAGGATCTGCTGATCGAGCAGGATCGTGAAATGGTCGAAAATCAGAAGCCTGAGCTGCTGCCGCTTGATCTGCAGGCGGAGCTGCATTTGAATACGGATCGACTGAGTATTGCGTATCGCAAGCGGCTTAGGGAACTAGGCGTCACGTTTGGGACGGCGTAGAATGTGTAAAATAATAGGCTATCGAAAGGGGCGGGGAGTGGCCTTTTTCGGTAGTCTTTGTTTTATTAATTCAGATTCCTTTTATCTACATATTTGGTTTATAATTGGATGTTGTTCTTGCGTTACCTTTGCTTTTCGTGATATGCATAAAACAATGGAAATATCATTAGCTAATTAGGAGCTAGGAGGTAAATAAATTGAAGAAAAAAGTACTTTATGCGTCTGCTATACTTATTTTAAGTTATGTTGCTTTTGTATTTATGTATCACGTAGTTCCCGTTGTTACTGGAAGATTTGCGACAGCTCATTTTATGGCGAACCTCAAGAGTAAGGATCCAAGTTTAGTAGACTATCGCGGACTTCAAGTAAGTCTGGATGATAATGCGCTTGAAGGCAGTGTATACGTAACACTTACGAATCAAAGTATAAAAAAGGAGTACCGTATATTCATTGTTTTTGAGGGTGGGCGGCTATCTCCAAAGATTTCGCATTTGCAATACATGGAAGCAGATGGAGTGGACGAGACAATAGGACCGTGGATCAGAGCAATGAATTTCACATTATCCTGAGAGGTAATATCGATGTATTACTAAAGACATATCTTCTAATAGGACCAGTGGCAGAATATCTAGTGATAGATGGGTATTAGGAAGTTGGATATTCAAATAAAAGGTGGTACATAAAATGAATTTTGTTATTCTAAAAGACTTAAATGATACGTCATGTATTGAAATTCATTTTGAGGTTTTGCACCATTATCTTGAAGAGAGTGAAGGAAGCAGAATAATTGTTATCTTGAATTACACTGGACTTATGAGTGCGACACCGATCTATACTTACTAACTTTTGAAGATCAGGGAAGATTATTTCTACTGAAATCAAGTCAAAATGAGTTGGCTAAGTTTGGAGATTCACTTAAAAATGCAGTAGAATCAGCACCAAGCTCGAGTAGCTATTAGCATGAATAATGCACTTGAATATTAAGTCGTTCATTTGTTTATGTCGTTAATTTTCTTGCCTGAAAGATCCGCGTGGTCTAACAACCCCTCAATAAGAATTTCCCGCCTTATCAGCTCCTTCAGGAGCATGTCTATGAATTCTTGCTCAAGCTGCAAGTTTATCGCTTCCAAGTAGGCATTAATCAAGCCCTGGTGACTAAGTGTTTTCATGAGCGTCCTCGTATCTTACCAAGTTATTTTTGTTTCCTGCTGTTTTTGATTAATGTCATTCTTCGAGAATGACGCAGCCAGGAGTAATAGCTCCGCAAATCACGAAGCTCCAAATTCTCGCTCATTCGTCCTAGAAAGGTGACAACGATCATTCTATGTAAAGGGTTCCCCAAAAGATCTGTCTCTGAGTTAGCGTTATCGAATTGGGCGACAAAGAGCAAATCATCATCGACCGCATAAACGTCTTCCTCGTTCTTATAGTAAGGAGCGACTTTACCGTTCTTCAGTTTCTCCCATAGATAGGCGCATATTTCCTCCAGCGAGGTGGCTTCGTCTCCAATACGTAAGCGATATCTACTGTGTGCATGGTGAGTGATGACGATGTCATACACTTTTTTATCGGCGAGCTCGATGTTGAAGGGATCGTAGGTACTCCATCGACTCATTTTTCTATCTTTCATCCCCCGACTCTCCTCTCAACTCCGTTTGAGTATTTTCCATATATATACTAATTATCATATTATTTGATTAATGTGATAACATCGCAAAAATGGGAGTTTTTCACGCAAACTTTTTGCATGTTCATGTAAAGTCAGCGTAAATATTTGCGTGAAGACGAAAAAAAGATTGTATAACAGCGCAAAGCTGGTTATACAATCCTTTGATACGCTTGGCAGTGCAACCTACCTTCATGCTAGCAGTAAGCAACACGGCATGCAAAGCGATGGAACAGAAATCAGAGGCTGGATCTATTACTACGGGCACTTCTACATGTCTTAACTATACACTCATCCATTGGGCAAGAAAAATAAGTCTTAGTTGCTATTTTTTATATAGTGCTATTACGTTATTTTTAATTTTATTAAACCGTTCCTTATTTTCAATATTTCTTGATTCAATATTATCCGTATCGTCTAGATTATATTTGCCTTGATAACCACCCCTAATAACATACATATCACCTTTCTGATTCAGCCTTAGGAAAAGTGAATACTGGGATTTGGTATTCATTTGTTCATACCCTTCTCGTGAAATCTTGGTTTTTCCAGGTTCTATTCCTGCTTTGTCAACAACCCAAGTTGGTTCAACAACTTTAATTACTTGACCTTCTTTTATATTCGAGCTTGCGAGTTTTTTATCGACTTTTGATATTTTAAATTCTGTTATTGTAAATGATTCATCCAAGTAGCCTTCTTTTGTTTTAGTTACATAATTCCCACTTGCTAAAGGGGTACCACTAAAAATAAAATCACTTGCTTGAATAAGGGCTTCTGTGGAGTCAAACTGAGGATAATCGGCTTCCCAAACAACCTTAGTTATTTTTTGATCAAGATATATGTATATACCAGTTCCCAAGAGTGCTGCAACTATTAAACAAGGTAATAAAAATTTCTTTCTCAGCATTGTGTTATCCTCCAATTATAAATGAATTAGTTTCCCCATTTGGCTTTTAAATGTGCTATATCTACAGATGTTGGTAAAGTGACTGTCAGTTTACCTTGTTGCATTACTGGTGCTCCTTCATTATTGCAATCTCCCAAACTAAGTGTATGACCAAACTCATGAGTTAACGTTTTTTGCGAGTTGTCAGAATTAAAATTTGCAAGATCCAAGTTGTGTTGTTAGTTTGGATACTAACATTTGACGAAATTCCATATATTTACAATTGTGTCCATTTCAAGATATGAGAGTAAATAGGTGTAATTTACCATGTGGAATATATGAAAATTGCATTCAGCTTAAATGTTTGCGTGAAGACGAAAAAAAAGATTGTATAACAGCGCAAAGCTGGTTATACAATCCTTTTTTAATTTGGTAAAATAAGGTTGAGGGTTAGTACCATGTGCTTTGGATACTGATTTGCTGGATTCCTTGAGTTGTGAATACTTTCTTTAAAGCAGTTGCTTCGGATGAGGAGAGTAGATTGTTAGTAATCCCATCGTTTTTTACACTTGTTTGTTTCATCAAATGTACGGTTTCTAGCAGTTTGGGGTTTAATTGAATAATTGCCATCATTGTCTTCTCCTTTCAAAATTAATAAGATACATGATAAATTATAGCAAGTAATTTGATGTAGGAGTATGTCGAATGAAGAAAAAAATAATAATAGGATTGTGTGCAGCTATATTTATTATTTTGCAAATAAGGTGTTCAATGTTTGTTTTTAATTTTCCGTATATAGGTATTGATGTCGAGCTAAAGAATGGGCAGCAATGGGTAATAAGTAACATAATATCTGAGGGAGCTGCAGCTAGATTAGATTTACAAGTTGGGGATATCATTCAGCAATTAGACGGAAGACCGCTAGAAGAGTCAGTAACTTTTCAAAAGTGGCGTTCGATCGAACAAGTTAATACACTCGAGATAATTAGAGATGGTACCTTAATAGAAAAGATAATAAGTTCTAAAAGCAATTTATTCTATGATGTGTTTCCACTTTTTGAGGGGCTAATTTGTTTATCAATGTTCGGTTTACTCTTTTCGAAAATGTTTCGTTCAAAATCTGCAACGTTACTTGCTGCTGTATTTCTTTGTGCATCTATAATCTTTTTCAGCTTAGGAGCATCTATCAGAGGAGATACTGTTGGGAAGATATTAATAT
>NZ_JBYTBS010000073.1:0-29012 GCF_058789495.1 Paenibacillus sp. FW126-R14
TCCTTTTTTTCAGACTGTTTGGATTTAGAGATTTGCGTTGGGCGTAAGCTGGAGCGAATCTTGTTCAGCAAGCCCTAATTAGTGAAAGTAATATTTACTTTGAGAGAGGGCTGCTTTGGAATAGTAAAGATCCATGGCCTTATGCCTTTACTTCTACTCTAAAAATGTTGTCGTCTTTATACAAAGTGGGCTTTTTGCATATTCTTGAACAAAATAAACAGTTCAAAAGGGATATTAATTATATATCTTTTTCGGGTAGGACTTGGCCAAGGGCGATTCATAATAAATATCTTGGGGCGGGCCAATTTGACACAGGCTTTGTTCCCGTTCCTTCATATGTTGCAGAGCAATTAGTTCTCGAAGGATTAGGAAATGAAAGAACAAATAGTAGGAAGTTTAGAGAAATAGGACTAAATAAATCGACTTCAGAGGATTATGCTAAAAGTGGGTTGCTCGCAGTTACAGCTAGTGATATAAGAAGAGAAACTAAACTTAAAGATATTAACAGCATTGGTAGTTTGGGTGGTATTCCATTTGATGAGTATAACAGCTTGAATCTACCAAATGTTGAAATGAACTCTAAGATGAGTGATGTTAATGATAAATATAAAGAGAAGGAAATGTTTATTTCATTATGAAGATAGTACGACTAAACTAGGAGCAATTATTGATAAATACTATCAATCTCCGTTCTGGATTACAAAAAGTAATAAAAAGTCTGCACTCTACGGCAAAAGAAATGATGTACACAGAATTGATTATAGAGACTTTTATAGTACTCTTAAGATTTCTGGCTCCATAAGAGCAAAGAGTTACTCAATTCCAGTAGTAGAAGTAAACAACATCGAAGAGATAAGGAGAATATGTAATTCAGTTCCAATAGTACCTTTTACATCAAGTGGTGTATATTATCGTGGTCAAACTAGTGCGTTTCATTTACAAAGGTTGGATGCTGTAAAAGAATTATTGTTTGGTAATACGGATATTGTTGAACCCTCATTAGTTGGTGCCGCGCAAAGAAGAGGAATAAATTACGAGGATGTTCATTCGCTTTTGAGTGTATTAACGCAAGATTTTATTTTTCAGAATAACTATACTAAAGGTAAAAATCTAGATGAATTACATAAAACATGGTTTGATATAGCCTCGAGTCCATCAGGTGATTGGGATCATGAGATTATGGCACTTGCTCAACACTATGGGCTACCTACTCATGGTCTTGATGTAACATCTGATATAAATGTTGCTTTATGGTTTGCTACACATAAACTGAATAATAATAATGATGGAACTTTCAGTTATGTAAAACTAAAAGAGGAAATGTGGCCAGAGAACGCTCAATTATGGCCCTCTATTTATATTATTCAAACGGCGAATCATAGTTTAAGTACCTCGATTAGAAAAATCGACACACTTGCAAGCAAGTTTGGGCTCATGACTAAAAGACCAGTTAATCAATCAGGATATTTCTTTATGGGCTCGCAGTCACTTCATCAGAATAGATTGGCAGAGTGCCTAGTATTGCAAATTAGATTAGCTCCATCCGATTATGAAACAGGCTTAACTCAAAGAGATCTTTTCCCAGGTCCTGAAGAAGATGAAGCTTATTCGTTTATGCTGCAAATAAAGGAAAAATACAAGAGTGGACGATACGCGGAGTTCTTTAGTGAAATCATCGAATTTAATTGATGCTTTTATACACTAACTGGGTACCGTTTGTGATCATAAAGGTGGATGTTAATTCAAAGAATTAAAAGATGCTGAAGATCGTCGTATGCTTTTAACCAGTTAGTTAATTAGTTAATATTGTTTTAATTTATACTTCCCCCATTGCTAAGAGAATTATTTTATGGTTTTTCATTATGAAATACATGAGATTAAGTAATCACTACCGAATAATTCGAAGCTATAATCTACTTCAAAATTCATCTGTTTTATTAGCTTGCCATAATTATAGCCGCACTTAACCATCAGTAATTGGATAGTGCGGCTACGTTACAATCGTGAATACATCTGAAATGCGCATATACCATTTTTGTATAAAATCTGATTTTGACAGTATTTATAAAGTATCTATGTCAGGTGCTTACAGCAATAACCTTTAAAATAATCAGGCTCGGGTTTTATTAATTTTATTGAGATTTCCTCTACTTCATCAGTATCCGGAAACACTTTCCACATCCTTTTCTTCAAGCCTTTGTGATTTCATAAATCATCATAGTTATTCAGATTAGCATCAAAGACGAAGTACACTCTTTCTTTCCGATCCGTTCCTTTCTTGTTAAATACGCCAAAACAAACTAATAGCACATATGGTACGTACTCAAAAGTTAATCCTTTGTTTGAAATGCAAAATACAAAGTCACTTCAACCCAGAGTTACAATACTGCACGCTAGCAAAAACGGTTGCAGGTGGCATATGCTAATGGAACTCATTGATTTTTATTTTCCCTGTTCCTCCAGCATAATCTTTAACTTATTCATGACTTGCTCGTTAGTTAGTTCCACATAAAGCTGCCTGATTTTATTCACCAACTCCAGCTCTTCTTCTTGTACATCGGAATCTTTCTTCAACTTTTGAATGAACTTCTCCTCCAACTTCTTTCGAAGAATCGGTTCCCCTACTTCGTCGAGAGTCAACTTAATTCGTCTCTTCTCCATAGTGTCTATTGGTCGTTCCTCATTACATTTTTTAATAATATCCTCGATTTTTCTTTGAGCGAATGCTCCGTAGCAATCCTTGATGAAAAATTCATTGCTCATCACTCGTTGAATGTTTTGCGCGAACGCGCTTATATAACCTTTCTTGCTTACCTTCCCATTCGTCAATTCCAACGCGATGATGGAATTACGATTTAAATCCGACAAGAGAAAGGGGGAATGTGTTGTCGCGATCAACTGTACATGAATCCCCAAATCGGTATACTTATATACCGTGCCGTTAAAGTCCAAGGTCAGGTCTTGCAAATAAGTCGATAAATACTCCAGCAGATTCCTAGACCACTCCAAGTGCATGGTCGCTTCGATTTCATCTACCAAGATGATATGATTTTTTCTAATCTTTTTATTGAACACTCCAATAGGTTGCATTTCGGTGGACGCTTTCACTTCGTAAATAATCGTGCCGAGCAACTCTAGCAATTTCTTCTCGCCGGTGGAAATCTTCATTCTCTCGACTTCGAACGGCATAGCGATCGAGAGCTGTTGGCCCGAATATCTTTCTCGAGATACCTCAGTTAAATCCCAATCTTCGTTTTCGGGATCGTGTTGGAAGTGATATCGGACGAATTCCTGAAGTTCCATATAACTCCGAAAGACGTTCGCTATCTTCTCGTCATGTTCCAAACCCGATACAACCAATTGAAATTCATCGACGCCCGGAACGATTTGTTCTTTCGCTTGATAGAGTGCATCGAACAAATGGCTCGCAAGTTCCATATAATCTCTAACCAACGCAGCTTCCGTGGATTTGAATTCATGTTTTTTATTTATGAGAATGCATCTTTTAAACAGCATTTGGTACTCGCGGAGGGTGAAGTGAACTTTATCTCTGTAATCTTCCTTGAAATTGTTCCAAGCGCTGGCAATCTCCGAAAAACATACCTCATTACTTAATTTTATAAAATAGTTCACCAACACTGACATTAAGCGAGAAAAGAAATCGCCCATATCTTCTTCATTAATCAATAACATGCCACTAAGGGCTGGACTGCCATCCTCCCTTATCGATGGAATAATAAATCCTTCATTGATATGTTTGATTACTTTGCGTGTCTTGAACATGATATGAACGGTCGAAGTTTGAATCATCCCCTTCTTGTACAAGTCTAAGTAAACCTGGTACCAATCTGACCATGAATAGTAGGCGCCCGTTACCCTAGGGATAAAGCGAACTTCACTCGACTTTGAATAAAACAGATAACTGCTCGAGTTCATCATTACATCGTCCCGAATGTAAATGATGCGATCCCTTACGTTGCTATCGTAGGATTCGATGATTCGATAACTCCCATGGTCATCTTTTCGAAAATAAAAACTACGGGCTACGGCATGACTTCCCTCCAATAAACTCCCGTAGCCGGATATATTTCCGATCTCGACAATGCCGATCCCCTCGAAATAAAACGTATCGTCATCTGCGTGGAAGATCATAAAGTATTGGTCTCTCAGGTCCCTATCGACTACATTGGCTAGCTCCAACCGATCTTTCAGCGTTCTGCCGATTAGCTCCAGGATCGTGGTTTTCCCCGATCCGTTCTTTCCGACGATGGCTGTGATATCGGAGATGACATCCCCATAGAACCCGTCTAGGTCATGCGAGTTGCTATCAATGGTTAGGGACTGACGGGTTTTGTCGTAATATAATTTATATTCATGAGAAAAGTCGAAGGAAATGTCCTGAAACAAATCTCCGAACGATTTAATGTACATATATAGCAGCTTCATACCGAATACTTCTCCTTTATAAGCCCTAGTTCTTTACTGATATCCGTGATCATTTTGGACAAGGGTCGTCTCCCATAGTTCTCCGGATTGGTATACGCTCCAGTAATCGATCGTTCGAAATTTCCCCAAGAACCAAATAAACTTTCGAATTTCCCATACAACTGATCCTGGTACTCTTCCGTATAGATTTCTTTCTTAATTAGTAATTCTTGAACGCTGTCCTTATGGATCTGGTAAACCGTTTGCAACTCCAGAATGTTGAGATTGTCCTGCAGCTTATTGCTGAATCCCGGTTTCAGCACCACCTGCAACTGCGTGGAGTCCGACAAATACTTGACCCCTGTAATGTCATAACTGAAGGTAACCATATCATCCGTGTGAACGGTGTCATCGTAAGGGGAATATGAGAAGTCCCGATCACGCTTTACATGATTGCAGCTGGCGCATACAGGGACCAGATTGTAAAATGATGCCGCCAAAATAGGGAATTTGCTCTTATTAATAAAATGGTCGAACTGACAGTTGGTCTTTCGGTCGCTGGAGTTGACGAAATTGCGGTTGCAATAAGGGCAAACAGTTACGCCCAGCACTTGAACAAATGGAAGACGATCAATGTTGTGCTGATATACCGTATCGATCAGGTAATTCTTCAACGACTCGTGCATTACAACGTGATTGGAGGAAATAAAATCCCGTATTGAAAGCAAGATTTTGAAATCAGCCGTTACGACTTTTTCAAAAGATTTCATTCGCATCGACGAATGAGTCTTCGGGAACAATGCATCCATATCCAATTGACGATCGCACCAATCATTCAATTCTACGATCTTACTCTTTCTGCATTTTAACGATATTCGTTCGTAATAATTCCTTACTGCCTTTTCTCGAATACTTTTTTCTTTTCTTATAAAATCAAGTTGAATCAAGCGGTTCACCACTTTGGTCAGAGTTTGTATAGGTTTCTTTCGACATGAATCGTTGGGATTCCTGTTAAATTAAGGTATGGCTCTTTTGGCTAAAGGGAGGGTCTACATGCTGAGTGTGACATCGCCTTGACCGTTATTATAGTTTTGAGTTACTAAGTTGCAGGGCAGGCTTTTCCGAAACCACATGACTGTAGAAAACAGCTGTCCTCCTGGTAACATCTCGTAATAACTAATAATTGAACCTTTTCAATATAAAATCTACCCAGCAAAAACTCTTTGAAACAACTAATTAACTCTGGAATTTCACAGCTGTGTGATATTCCAGAGTTAATTAGAATTAAGTTGCTCCGCGGTGAAAACTACAAATTGGACAAAAAAAGAAATAACTGCATCCACGCGGTTATTTCTTTTTTACATTCTCTTGATCGTGGTGTTTCTGGTACCCGATTAACTGAACATTAATAGTTTTTTGGGTGGATGAGCAATAATAATAATTGAAAAAACCTGTCCTGTCCAATTCCTGGGAATTTCCCAAGATTGCATTCATGGGATAATTTACAGAAATCAACCTTCTTCTGGATTGTTACACTTGGAATGATGTAACTATAACCTGAAGGATATTACATTGCACTGTGATTTTCATAAAATGAGACGAAATTAATAGATATTGATGGAACACTTGTTATTAAACAGGTGTTTATTTTTTTCAATTATGCTCGTTAAGTCAGTTTCGAGAGAAGTAATTTGTAAATAAGCTCCAAGATGATTATTAACCTGGAGATATAGTCAAATAAACCGCTTGAGTAGTAATTCCCAGTTCGTAATACTTTCAAGTTGTTCGTTTGCATATAAGTAAGCGGAAATATGATTAGAAGGCAGACGCCTAAAGATAAGGTCTGCCAAGATCATCGAGGCGCATGGTGGATGGGTTACTTCGCCTGTTAAGCGACGTTTTATTGGTTCGAATCCAACATTCGCTCAAAAAGCGGAATAGCTCAGTGGTAGAGCAGTCTGTACCTATCCGACCTTTTCCTCGATGATCTTTCAACAATAATTGACATTGTGCGGAGCCATTAAAGGCATCTCACGTGGTTTCCACTTTGTAGTCTAGGAGTAGATTGAGATGGTAATTGTCCAAGTTAGATCCACCAATTTAGAAGGAACATATTAACGGGTGGTAGTAATGTTCCATATAAAAGCTCAAGCGCCGGGCTTCCCTGACCGACGCTTGAGTTTATTTTCTTTTATGGAACTTTTCCCAATCTTTAATAACTTCTGCCTGAGTCAATACTTGGTCCCTCAGCCATTGGGATGTTTCCCATTCAAGTATCGCTTGCTGCTTTGTTTTGTAAAAGCGGTAGTCGCAAATATTCCAGGAACAGAACAACTTTCGGTACCATTTGCCGTTTTGAACGTCACCCGTGAAGCGGCGAACGGTCTTGCTTGCCTGACGTTTGCTCCAGCGGGTACCGGGTGTATGGTGGTCTGTGCATACGGGTGATTTTTTCACACTATTACTCATTTGGCTCTCTAACCCCTCCTTGTGGGAAGCTAGAGGCCGTCTAATTTCTTCATACTTCACCTCATCTAAATTTGTTAGTTTCTGTATATATAAACGCTGTCGATAAAAATATGTTTCTTAGAGGGGAGAAATTAAAGAAGTAATTGTGCTTGTATAATTATTTTCTCTCACCAAGCAGCCACCAAAATATGGTACGATTTGGTTAGCCTTATTGTATGGAGGACACCGTATGAAGATCCTATTTTGCTCTGACTCATTGAATGGCAAGGTTATTGATCAAGAATATGAACAGGAATACAAATGTGCCCGAAAGCTAGATATGGATGTTTATTTGATTTCACTGGAGTATGCTTTGGATGGGGAACTATCCAAGGCAGTTAAGTGGATCCCAACATTTGAAACCCCCGGAGAGGTTCATCTACAGGGGATGGATGCTAAAGCCGCATGATTACGAAAAATTATATTGTGCACTGCAGCAGAAAAATGTCGTCTTGATCAATTCTCCTACGGAATATAGAAATGGGCACTATTTTCCTTATTCTTATGAGGCCATTAAAAAAGCAACTCCACAGAGTATTTGGCTCGGAATTGAAGGGCTTTCAAATGGTTACGACATTCTGTTTGAGAAGATGCGCATTTTTCAAAACAAACCGTTCATGGTTAAGGATTACGTAAAGTCTAGAAAGCATGAATGGGAAGAAGCCTGCTTTATACCCGATGCTTCCGACCAGCAAAGGGCTCAAACGTTCTACGAAACTTCATTGATCGCCAAGGCTCAGAGCTTAATGGCGGTATTGTGATTCGTGAGTTTACAACTTGAACAGCTCACCAAGCATCCCAAGAGCGGTATGCCTTTATCGAATGAGTACCGGTTGTTTTTCCTCGATCACAAGCTGATTCAGTGTGCGGAGTATTGGGATGAGGTGGACTATCAACAAGAGGTTCCTAATCTCGACTCGTTTATAGATTTAGCAAAGGGTGTGGCTAGTCAGTTTTTTACGATGGATATCGCCAGAACCAAAAGTGGAGAATGGACGGTTATTGAGATAGGGGATGGGCAGGTCTCAGTGCTTCCGAGTCATGCGGACCCTGAGCATTTTTATAAATCGATTGGAATTAGAGGTCAATTAGAAGGGTGAGGAGTTTGGATCATATTCCTGATGAGTTAAGAAGGCACTGGGAGAAGGTAATCGCAGAACACAGACGTGAGCTGCTGCAGGTAAAGCCGGAGGAACGGATTATAAGGTTTTACGAGACCAATAAGCCTTACGGCTGCTTTTCCAATTTTGCACGGTACCCTCTAGAAATAGTGGGTAAATTGTGGCCAACGTCCGAGCATTATTTTCAAGCTATGAAGTTTGCAGGTACAGAACATGAAGAATTCATTCGATCAGCACCGACCGCTATGGAAGCAGCGAAAATGGGCAGAGATCGAACGTGGCCGCTTAGAAGGGATTGGGAAGAATGCAAAGTCAGTATCATGAAAGAAGCGGTTCGGGCTAAGGTTGAACAGCATGATGAGGTTAAACAAATCCTGATGTCTACGGGCAATTGTATTTTGGTTGAGCATACTTCCAATGATTCTTTCTGGGGTGACAACGGAGATGGAACCGGACGTAACATGCTCGGCCAGCTTTTGATGGAAGTTCGCAACGAACAGGAAGGTTATTCGCCGGAGTTCTTTTTGCCTCAATGGATGGTCTATCCTGAGCACCATCCCTACAGCATGTTTTGGAGGATGGGAACAGGGGAGACTTATATTATGTATTTATGGGAATGGCGAAAATGCTTGAGTAAAGAAGCATTGCGAGAATATGACGCTTACTTTCTCCCTCTAGCAGACTGGAAAAGGGACAGAGAATAAGCTGATTAGAATAATAGGCATTAAGATGATTCAAAGGGGGCTGGAACTTTGTACAAATCGGTAATTAGAGATGGCAAGTTTCTTGTTCTTGTAGTTGATGGCATCTTCGATACCCCGTTAATGGAGCTACCTACAGAAGAACTTGCGGATAAAGTTGCATATGAACTCCAAAGTGTCTGGGATAAAGGTGTTGCATGGGGATCTTATCACAAGCAGAAAGAGCTTAATGGCGATGGGTATGATAAAGATATGAGTGAGGCAATTCAAAACCTAAAGACTATGAGTCTCGCGGAGCAAGAAGCTTATCATCAAAGAGTAAATCGGCGTAACGAAAGAGTTCACAGGGTTGAGGAAGCCAGGAGATGGAGAGACGTTTTAAGCTGGAAAAGTAAGTGAGGAAAAGGAAAAAAATCAACGTTCCAGAATTCGGGAAAAATATCGGGGGTGAAAGGACACGAGTGAGGAAAGGAATCAATTTAATATCTTTGAATGCTATAGATCGCGGAGTAGAATGTATGTTTCTTCACGGAGTAGAATGTATGGATTAATGGATTTCAAATAGTTTATCAAGTTGAGTTGATGTGAGGTGATATATACTGTGCTTGTTCACGTTAGTAGTTTCATCACACCCAGCCTGTAAGGGATGATGTGAATCCCCTTGGCTCCTTTGCAGGCTGGGCCTTTTCCCAAGGGGCGTGATGGAATGAAAAACAAATCTAGAAATCGTACCCGTGCGTATTACCGGCATCATCGAAGAAGGGTAATCCAGCGTAAGAGTAAGATTGCTAAGCAGTTCGGATGGCATGTGAAGTTTGATGGGAAGTTTGCTAAGGGTAAAATTCACTGTTCTTGTTCGTATTGCAGGAAAAAGACGAGGGAAATGGGATTTCCTAAGTCTGATATTGTAAGACTTGAACGTGCTGTAGACTTTGATACTCGAAGTAGTTCAAAAGATAACAAGTTGCTGTAAAAAGATGGTCGTAGTATGATAAATGAAGACGGGTGCCAGACCGTTTGCTTTATGTTTGATAATGGGCTACTGCCCACAGGAGATTCGTTATTTCGTGTGAGAAAAAAGCGTGCCTATCGTAAGGCCGTCAACCTTTAGGACGGTGGGTGATCGCTTTTTTCTTTTGTTTTATTGCAACAACTTACGTAAGGGCGGGGCTTAGATCCTTCCAATAGTGTAGTGGACTTAAAAATAGACCGCACTGGAATTATCCAGTACGGCCTCAGCTAACCATTCTTCTTTTCTTTCTTGGGTGGAACCAACGAATCAAGTTTATTGGCAGCATCACGGTCCGCTGATTGTAGAGCATGCCCGTAGACATTCATTGTGGTCGAGATATTCGAATGGCCCAAGCGCTCTGATATAAGTTTTGCATGCACACCTTTGTTAATCAATAAAGTGGCGCTCGTATGTCTGAGATCATGGAATCTAATGTATTTTAGGACATTTTTCTTAAGAAAATTGCGAAACCAGAGGTAAGGCGTTTCGGGATAATAGGCGTTTCCTTCATCGTTGCTAAACACAAAGAAATGATCTCCGCCTTTCCAGGCATCACCTAATGCGAGGCGTTTTTTCCGAGACTCCAAGTAATATTCCTTAAGATGCTCAATCACATTGTCAGATAGACTTACCTTGCGTTTTGACTTCGCCGTTTTAGGTTCGGAAATAATTCTTTGACCGTTAGTAGAATGAGAAATGCTTTGCTTTACCTCAAGAATGCCCTTGTTTAAATCTATATGTTTCCATTCCAATCCAACCAGCTCACCACGGCGAAGTGCTGTTGTTATCGCAAGCATGATCATCATACGCCATTTCAATGGTTCCTTTTCTAATAGTTCAAACAACACAGCAACTTCATCTTCATCGTAGACTTCGATTTCTTTTCGTTTGACCTTGGGCTTTTTGATATCTGCAGCAGGATTGCTCTTAATAAGCTTCCACTCCACTGCGCGGGAGAATATATTATTATGATTCTATGAGTATATTGTACGGTGCCCGAGGATAAATGGCCCTTTTTTCCGTCCTGCCGGCTTCCCTCCTTATTGAGTTCTGAAATAAAGTTGACTACATGAAAGGTCTGAATTTTGTCTAATCTCATATGGCCAAAAACCGGAAGGATTCGGTTTTTTAAGAATCGCGAATAAATATCTAAAGTCTTAATCCCAAGCTCATGCTGAGCATATTTCTCTTTCCACTCTTCTACAAATGCTGCAAAAGTCATTTTTTCCGGAGCGATATAATGGCCTGACTCAACTTCGGTTTCAAATTCTGCAAGCAGTTTTCTTGCTTCGCGAATACCTTTTGCCTTAACTGTCTTAGTTCGTCTTATTCTTTTTGCGTCAGCTCCATTACCGGCCTCCACGACTAGAAGCCATGAATCATTACCGCGTTTTTGTACACTTGCCAAGAGAACACCCCCCTATTATGCGTGTGAATGAATGTCTTCGGATGAACAATAGTTTTTTACCTCTTGTTCGTGAAACCAAGTCAGCAAAGTATCCCTTCTGAAAAGTATTTTATTTCCAATTTTTGTGTGTGGAATCTTCTTCGCTCGGACCTCTGCATAAAGCTTGTCCTTTGAGATCTGGCATTCGAAGATTTCTTCCCAGGCCTCCTTAAGGGTTAAGGTATTGCGTTTTGCTACTGGAATATAGTCAATGGATTGTTTATAAGAATCACGCATGTGAAATACCTCCTTAATTAGAGAGTAAAGCTTATTGGGATCGCCAGCAATTTTCGGACAACCCAAATTTTGTACTCATGGAACGGGGACTAAAATTGTTTTTTCTTGTAATCGACCTCCATAATTCAAATGTTGGTGTTCCCTTTTTATAAGCCGCCATTCAGATGATGTGGGAACTCGGCTGATTGAGATTAGTTATTGAAAAAGCACAAAAAAGCCCTTTTCAGTAGGAAAAAAGCATACTACCTGAAAAGGGCTTTATATATTTTTGACGAGAAAAATCGTCCATTTAAATTTTAGCGCAGAATTAAAGAATAGAATGATTCCCAGACCGTCTGGAGGGAATAAAAGTAAAGGGTGAAGACCAAATGGTATAATTTAATAATAGATACTTCAATAAGTCTTGTCAAGATAACGGAGGGATAATAATCCATGTCTGATTTAAGCAGGGATGAATTGATGCAGGTTTTTAAAAAAGTAAAAAAATCAGTTCGTAAGAAGGCAAAAGAAGCAGGGGCTCCATTATTCTACGTGCAAGACGGCCAGTACATTCGTGAAGAGCCTAATGGCGAAAAAATAGTACTGGATAAGGGGGGGAGCGAAAATGATCCCTACTACAAAAACTAGGTCTAGGATAATATTAGAAGAATGTTTCTTCATCTTAAAGGATGCTATTGCAGATGTAGATATAGACAAGTAGGAACCCTTTTCAGATGAGAATATCCTTACGCCTGAAAAGGGCTAATATTAGAATCTACAGGCCTAGGCTTGTTTAATTGGAGGTAATATCTTCAAAATTTCCTCAGTGATATTGTATATCGCTTTTATTTCTTCAACAGATCGTGGTTTTAACAAGAAATTATGAAGAGTCAGAATAAAACCCTTGTTTGTTTCCTCTTCAGAGATTAAATTCTTGTTCATGTTTTCTAGATTAAGAATCTGTTCGAAATCTACATCCAATGCAGTGATAATCCGTTCAAGAGAGTCCAAAGAAATATTTCGGCTACCCCGTTCAACTGCTCCAACATATTGGTACATCAGTTGTGCCTTTTCGGCTAATTCGACCTGCGTTATTCCTTTTTCCTTTCGAATAGATCTTATTTTTTTACCGATAAGTTTTCTTAAAGTATCCATTTTTCCTCCTTCTTAAATTAAGTACATATAAGTCTGATAAGATTCATTTTCGATAGTTAAGCCTAATAAGAGACTTGTGAGATATAGGTGATCTCTATATTTTTATTATATGTAGTATTTTGGGTGGCTTCGAATTTTGGAGAGGGGGATTTTTATGAAGACGGAACGGATACATACGTTGATTTTGGTAAATAACGAAGGTATTCATAAATGCTTTCGGTTTAAAAAGATATTTCGTAACGCAGATGATCAACTGATCCTAGAGATTAAAGAAGGGGAACAAGTACACCGGATGGTTGTTACCCAAACTGAAGATGGGATTACTAATTTAATGGGGGACGATGGGGCAAACTATAGAATTTTAGGCCTATCTCAATATGCTGCGTCTAATTACAGTGAAGAAGAGATATTTAATTTTAGAATTGCTGAATCTTTTCAAAACGCGCTTGATTTATACAAATTTATCTAAGCAACAAATATACTGCTTACCTCTATCAATATAGATAAAAAGCAAATGACTAAATATGAATGAATTTGCGATATTGTTAGCGTATAATGTCTACTGAACGATTTCGCTTAAAATGTGTAAGGCTTTATGTTGCAAAGCAGGCATTCAAAGGGCACATGAGCAGCTAAATCTAAACACGATTCAAAATTAATGAGGGGTTCAATATGACAAATCAAGCAAATAAGATGACGGATGTCCTTCGAGAATGTCTGGCTGAGTTGTATTGCAGGAAGGTATTACAGAGTCAAACGAGTAATTCGGAAACTCTTAAAAAGGTTCAGGAATTTCGGTCCCATATGGATAATGAAGTGATGCCGGTAAAGGATTTTTCGGATCTAGAATTACTGAGATTTGGAATGATGATATTAGACCAAATTGATAACGCGGAGTAGAGTAACCAGCTTTTACGGAAGGTCTCTATCATAGTTGATGTGACAACTGGATAAACTTGTTAAGATCTGGCAATTCGCCGAACAGTTATATTCTGAACAAGGCAGCCTGAAGCGGGTTAATAGAAGTATCAATAGTTATGATAAGAATAAAATTGCTTATTAAATCTAAAGGGTATAACCAATTGTTTAGTTATACCCTGACGGTCTATTAATGTGTTTTCTTATCCCCCTTTATATACTTTAAGAACATTGGTGCGATTGTGTCCAATCTCCTTTGTGATCATATGTGCAGCCTCTATATCTGTTACTCCTTCTTTCGATAATTCAGTCTCAAAACGGTCTTGTACATAATTGTATCGCAGGCCATGCATAGTGAGTTCTCGAGGGGTGCCATACCGACGATCCTTTCTTTGTTGTTCCCCTTCCCTTGTCACAATTTTTTCGCGATGGTGATTAATAAATTTCTGGATCCTGTTTGTGACATGATGAACCTTTTCTCCCTCCTTAACAAAAACTTTCCCCCCTCGAGGCGTTCCTTGCATAAGTTTTCTCATTTTGCGCTCAGCTGTGTATGTTAGGGGTACATCCCTATGTTTTCCGTTTTTAGCTTCGCCTTTAACTGTATGGATATGTGTGCGCAGTGCTTTTTCAACTTGGGCACGTGACATAGCTACGACCTCAGTTACACGAAGTCCAAGTTCTTTTGCTAAGGTCATAGCATCCTTAATATCTTCCCGATTCAAAACAGTGGCAAGCTGCAGCATTCGATCAAATTCTTCATTAGTCCATGATCTGTCTCCATTAACAGCAGGCGCTTTTTCTAGAACTAGTCCATATTTATCTTGGAGGGTTCTATTATCCGATAATTCGTATCGTGGGTTTTGGATAAGGTCATGGAGGTACCGGATAGCGCATAAATCATTCAAAATGGTTTTTGCTGACAAACCTTGGTTTTGTCTCTCTGTAACGTACGCAGCTACATGCTTATCGTGAAGATTGCGAAGATTTTGAAGCTTAAACACATCATCCAAATAAGTAATAAAGGGCCTGCAACTTCCAACATATCTTTTTCTGCAAAGATAGCTGTTTCTTTTACTGTGTCGGAAACAGACTTCCATCTGAACTTCGATTGTGGATTTCCCCATTAGGCGTTCTCCTCAAGTTTTTTTAGAGTGCTGATAATCGTTGCTTTAAATTTATCTTTTGATCCTTTACTAAGGTTTAAATGGAGGACTTTTGAAATGGCTTTTTGAAGTCTTGCAATTTCCTTTTCTTCAATATCAATTGCATTTTCAATATTAGGTGCTGAATCATTATTTTTTTCTAAGTTTTCTTCGGGATTACTAAAAGATTCAATGATTTCTTTGATTTTTTGAACTGTGATCTCGGGGAATTCCATTTCGCAAAAATAATTATAAAATCTGCTCTGAGTTTCGGCAGAAAGTGTAGACAATTTTACACCTCCCATAAACGGAATGAGATCTTTCGAAACAAGATTCTGAAGTTCTTGGTTCAGGTTGAGTAACTGCAAATGTCTTCGAATTTTGGTTTCGTCCATCCCAAACACATCTTCAACATGAAAACGGGTTTTAATCTGTGCATCATGCACACTTTTTCGACCAGGTGAGATGTTCCAAAGTTCATAGATAAGTTTGATTTGTTTTGCGAGTTTGATACGATCATATTCTGGACTGCGGTGTGTTTTGTTATCAATTATCAAATGTTCCAATTCTTTAGCTTGGGAATAATCTACCACTTTTGCATCAATGTATTCATAACCAAGTTGCTTGCAAATTTTCCAACGCCAGTTTCCACTGAGAATAAGTCCGTCTTTATTAATAAAGATTGGGTTTTGTAGACCATTTTCTTTAATGTCATTTAATAAAAGCGCATACTCAGATGATGTCAAATCCGAGTGATATTCTTTGTTCAAAGGATGTTCTGTTAATGTATTGATGGGGACCTTTTGGATTTCGGAATGAATTTCCATCATTGAATCCAGCTCCTTATTTATGGTTTTATTTAAAAAAGACATAGCTCAACTAAGGGTTAAGCTCATCTTCAGCTTTTCTTCATGCATCATGAATCCGGAAACCTTGGTATATGTGGGATGAGCATGCCAATTTATAAATTTCTCTCTGAGGCTCGGAGAGAAGTATTAAGTTTTCAAGGAACATTTTTTTGAGTAAAGAAAAGCATTCCCAGGATGGGTGAGCGTAAAGCTCTGCTTACAACAACCCGCATTAAAGCAAGCAATAAGCTCGGCAAAAGACCAGGTCGTTTTCTTGCCCGATTGTTTGTGAACAATAGCTCGGCGGGGCGATCCCGGCTATGTTAGGTGCACCTATCTGCCGTGCCAGCGGTTGTCGCTCATAATGAGCTTTGTGTTGTTTGGTGAACTTATGGGCTTCACCGAACCCAAATTTAGCGTAGATACGCTATAAGCCTGAAAAATCAGTAAAAAGAAAATATATATATAAAGCCAAGAAATTTTGTCCATAAAGACATCATTTCTTGGCTTGGAAGCGCCCAATTGAAATATAAAAAGCCCTTTGGCTGGTTAGTCCTTTGACTTCTCAAGGAATAACTTGCCCAAGGGCTTATGGTTCATAGAGAACATTAAATAATCAATTCAAATACGAATTAAAACACAGTCTTCCCTAAGGAACAATTTAAGACTTAGAATGACTGCTAGCGCCTGCCGGCAGTAGAGGGAAAAGTAAAGTGAGGTATGGAGTAAATATAAACCAATAACAGATAGAATGCAAGAGCTAGTATTCGCAGGTTATTGTAGGGTGACTTTAAGCCACCCAAAGGTCACTCAAAGTCACCCAAAGGTGACCTTGTCTTTTTACATGGTACTACATTGAAATGTTATAGGAGCAAGTATTATTCGCTTTCAGCTTAGGATTATTGAACATTTTTAGATGTGCTTGCTCTTTAAATTGCTGATATAGGGTGACTTTATGTCACCCAAAGGTCACTTTAAGTCACCTAAAGGTGACCCTATCTTTCTTTCTAGGTGGGACTCTTTTGAAATCGATTTATATTTTGTTTTGTTCTTACATCAATTTAAACTAAATATCAATTTTCACTAATCCCTTCCATTCCCTTAATTGTGATAAAATAATAGGTAACTAACATGTGAAGGATGAGATACCCATGCCGGTTTACAATAAACTTGTTCGTGACCTTATTCCCCAAGTGATCCAATCGACTGGTAAGGAATGTCGCACACGTATTTTGGATGAGGAAGAGTATAAAAAAGAGCTGGTCATAAAGCTTAAGGAAGAGTCAGAGGAATACTTTTCCGCTCAAAGTCCACAAGAATCGTTAGAAGAACTAGCAGATATGCTCGAGATCATTCGGGCGTTGGCCACCGTACATGGTGCAACATGGGAACAACTTGAAGCCTTGAGAGAGAAAAAGGCGGAAGCACGTGGAGGATTTCAGGAGCGGGTGTACCTAATCGATGTCGACGACAACGCTTAATGTCAAACTAATTACAGAAAATCTAGCGGACGAGTTGATCACCGGAATGCAGAATGCTTCCGGTATCTATATTATGACTTCCTTCGTTATGCAGTCAGGTGTACGCTTATTGGCGCCCCATCTGAAAAGTGCAATAGAGCGTGGAGCCGAAGTGAAGGTTTTGGCCGGCGATTATCTTTTTGTTACGCAGCCGGAGGGCCTGCAGGCATTAATCGATATTGATACACGGCTGGAAGCACGGTTATGGCGAAGTATGGGAACATCCTTTCACCCTAAGGCCTATTTATTTGACAATGAAAACGGTGAAGGGCTGCTTATCGTCGGTTCCTCCAACTTCTCTATGTCCGCCATGAGAATGGGGATGGAATGGAACTTGGCGATGAATGCAAAAGCTGAGCCTTATACCTTCCAAGTCGCTTTGGACAAGTTCATGCAGAACTTCTATCATGATTCTACATTACCGTTGAATGACCATACCATTGCTATCTATGAAGAGGAGTACCGGACTTGCCATCGTAAGAATCCGGAGTTGATCCGCATGATTACAGAGATGGAAGAGGATGAATATGGCACAGAAAATACGGGCAATTCTGTAGAAAAAACGGTTTCGGAAGGCGAACAAACTCCTATCCATCCTCGCTTTGCTCAAATCGATGCAATAGATGCACTGGAGAGAACTTTGGAAGAGGAATATGACAAAGCAATGGTTGTCATGGCCACGGGACTTGGAAAAACCTATCTTGCCGGCTTTTTTGCGCAGCGCTTTAATCGTGTGCTATTCGTAGCGCATCGTGAAGAGATTCTGCTTCAGGCGAAACGATCGTTCCAGCGCATCATGCCGGAAAAAACCTTCGGTATCTATAATGGAGTCATAAAAGAGGGAAACGCAGACTGTGTGTTTGCTTCAATTTACACCCTCGGAATGAAGAAACACCGTGAATCCTTTGCGCAGGACCAGTTTGATCTTATCGTGGTAGACGAATTCCACCATGCTGCCGCGGCGTCGTATCAATCGGTCATCCAATATTTTAAACCGAAGTTTTTACTTGGCATCACGGCAACACCAGATAGGATGGACGGAAAGGATGTCTATGCCCTTTGTGACGGTAATGTTGCCTACCAGATTCATTTTATTGAGGCCATTCGTCGTGGTTGGTTGTCCCCATTCCGATATTTTGGTGTTTATGATGATACCGATTATTCATCCATTAGGTGGCTTGGAACGCACTATGATGATGAACAGTTGACTGCGGCGCAGCTAAAACAAACACTGGCCGACAAGATCTACGATGCCTGGACTGAGCATAAGCAAACAAGAACGATTGGTTTTTGCTCGTCCATTCGACAGGCGGATTTTTTGGCGGGCTATTTTCAAGACAGGGGAGTATCAGCAGTCAGTCTTCACTCTGGAACGGTAGGAATCACAAGGGAAGAGGCGATAACACGTCTAGCCAGAGGGAACTTAGAGGTCATATTAACCGTCGATTTGTTCAATGAGGGTGTAGATATTCCCAGTGCAGATACCTTGCTTTTCGTCCGTCCAACGGAATCATTAACTGTGTTCACACAACAAGTTGGTCGAGGGCTGCGATTGTCAGAGCAGAAGTCGCATTGTACGATCATTGACTTAATTGGAAATTACCGAAATGCAGATGTGAAGCTACGATTATTTGCAAGTGAAGGGGAAGCAAAGGGAACAGCAAAGGAATCAGCTATTCCATCTGTACCTGCAAGGTGTGAGCTTCATCTGGAGACGGCCGTTATCAATCTGCTCGATGAATTAAGCCGTAAGAAGCTACCGCATCGCGAGCGGTTGCACCGTTCCTTCCTTGATCTAAAGAATGAGCTCGGACGAATCCCTACTTATCTAGAGCTTCACCTTTATGGGAGGTCCAACAGCTGGGAATACCGGAATGAATTCGGTTCTTATGTTGGTTTTCTTCAATGGGCCGAATGCTTAACGAAGGAGGAAGAGGAAGTATATTATCGAAATGAAGCTTGGATCCGTGATGTCGAGAAGACGGTCATGACCAAGAGCTATAAAATGATTGTTCTCCTCTACATGCTCGAAAGTGGACCGGAACATTGGGCGGAGTCTATTACCTCAAAGGAGGTTGCGCCATTCTTTCACGGTTATATTATGGAAAAGGAGTATCGGAGGAGAATCGATTTCTCAGATAAGGACTCGAAACGGCTCTGGGAGTATAATGAGACCGGAGTTAGCCAGCTTATTGAACGTATGCCAATGACGAAGTGGGGCTCGGCTAAAGGGAGCATGACCCGCTTCGAGGATGGGGTGTTTAGTCTAAGATTTGAGCTCGCTCATGAGCATCGGTCTATCCTGTATCGCTGGACAAAAGAAATTTGCCTTTTTAGGCTGCATCATCATTTTGAACGTAAAGAGCAAAAGCAAGGGCCCCTTCAGTAATGACGGGGTCTTCATGTATAAAATCGTTTATTTAGGTGACTCCAAGGCAGATGAGGTGCTTTATGAAGCAGGGGCTGTACGAGCAAATTATCAACAATCTTACAAGGAGACAGTTGTCTGACTTAGATCCTTCGCTATACGAAATTGGTATAGAACAACTTGATCCAGAGGAAGCACGAAAACAACTATCTAATTATTTAGCCGCAGTAAGCCGAAGAGCTTTGAAAATGATTCGTGAACAAAATAGTGATGATGAAGATGCGCTTCTTTTGCAGGTGCGGACTTGCAATGAACTTATTGCAACCCTTCGCAATACTTTAGGGAACGAGGAATTAAGAGAATGGCAGCTTGATGGACGGGGTGAGGTTTTAACCTACGTATATTCCAAGCTAAACCACATTCGTAGCATCAAGGATTCCAAGGTTAATAGACCTACAACTCCATTGTCACAAAGCTCATTATTTACAGGGTCTCATTCTGAGCCCAATATGATGAGTGAACTAAAAACGGAGATCGTAAGCTCAGATCAGGTTGATTTATTGGTTTCCTTTATTAAATGGAGTGGGCTGCGTTGCCTAATGGAGCAGTTAGAGGGGTTCACATCAAATGGGGGCCGTTTACGTGTCATAACAACGACCTATATGGAAGCAACGGACTACAAGGCCATCATTGAATTAAGCAAGCTACCGAACACAGAAATCAAAATCTCTTATGACACGGATCGTACACGATTACACGCAAAGGCGTACTTATTCAAAAGAGACACAGGCTTTACTACAGCCTACGTGGGGTCATCCAATCTATCAAATCCTGCTCTTACGAGCGGCTTGGAATGGAATGTAAAGGTTACGGAGAAGGATTCCTATGATGTACTTAAAAAAATAGAGGCGACCTTTGAGAGCTACTGGAATGATCGGGAATTTAAGAATTTCTCCATCTCGGATCAGGATCATCAGTTACTGCTCAAGCAAGCACTTGGAAAAAAGAAGGAACAGGAGAGCAACCTATTAACCTTCCAATTTAGCATCACACCTTATGATTATCAGAAAGAAATTCTTGAGAAGTTAGAGGCTCAGAGAGTGATTTATGGAAGAACAAGAAATCTGTTGGTTGCTGCTACTGGGGTAGGGAAAACGGTTATTTCTGCATTTGACTATAAGCGGTTTGCCGGTCGTAATCAGAGAGCAAGACTACTCTTCGTCGCCCATCGCGAGGAAATCCTTAAGCAAAGTCTGGATACATTCCGGTTTATCTTGAAGGATCTGAATTTCGGAGAGCTTCATGTTGGGAGTAATCAAGCCGATTCCATTGATCATCTGTTTATTAGTATTCAAAGCTTTAATACATTAAAGCTTGTTGAAAAAACAACTCCAGATTTTTATGATTATATCATCGTTGATGAATTTCACCATGCCGCGGCTCCTTCCTATCAAAAGCTATTGTCTTATTACCAGCCTCAGATATTATTAGGGTTAACAGCCACTCCTGAGCGGATGGATGGAAAAGATGTATTGCACTACTTTAATGACACCATCGCGGCAGAAATTCGCTTAACGGATGCGATTGATCGGAAGTTGCTTTGTCCCTTTCATTATTTCGGTGTGACAGATAGCGTTGATCTATCTCAAGTCAAATGGACAAGGCGCGGTTACGATCTGAATGAACTCGAGAACTTATACACCCATAATAAAATTAGAGCGAGTCAAATTATAAATAGCCTAAAGAAATATGTAACAGATTTGGATGACGTCAAAGTGCTAGGGTTTTGCGTGAGTGTGGATCATGCGCTTTATATGGCTAGAGTTTTCAATGAGTCGGGGATAGCCGCTATTGCATTGCATGGAAAGTCTAGCGATGAGGAACGTAATTCTGCTAAGGGAAGATTAGTTTCAGGTGATATCAAGGTGATCTTCGTTGTCGATCTGTACAATGAAGGGGTAGACATACCGGAGATCAACACGATTTTATTCTTGCGTCCTACAGAGAGCTTGACCGTATTCTTACAGCAGCTTGGCCGTGGGCTTCGCTTGGCAGACGGAAAAGAATGCTTAACGGTTCTTGATTTTATTGGACAAGCGCAAAAAGAATATAATTTCCAAGAGAAATTTAGAGCTATACTTGGCAAAACAAAACATTCCGTTCAGCACTACGTCGAGCATGGGTTTTCGAGCCTACCACGCGGAAGCTTCATTCAGCTTGAGAAACAGGCTAAAGAGTACATTCTTAGAAATCTGAAGCAAACATCAATTAATAGGAAGAGTCTGGTTGGTAAGTTAAAATATTTTGCAGAAGGTACTGGATTAAGCTTAACACTAGAAAATTTCATTCGGTATCACGGAATGAGTCTTTATGATTTCTACGGTGGGCGTAATGGGAATCGAACATTTCGAGGGTTGATGGCTGAAGCGGGTTTACTCGAGCCATTTGAGTTTGAGAATAGGGAGTACCTGACAAAACGTATTCCGGCTTTACTAAGTAAGAACTCTCGGAGACTTTTAGGTTTTTTAATCGAATATCTTGAGCAAGGAAAACCCGTGCAAACAGAAGAAGAGCGTCTGATGTTGAATATGTTTTATTATACTTTCTACCGATCAGAACCGAAAAAACAAGGGTACCTGGACATTAATCAAGCTGTTCAGTCTATTGTTTCCTGCAAAATGTTTAAGGATGAAATCATTGAAATACTAAAATATAATTACGCACATATTAACTTTGTCGATAAAAGGAATGAGTTCCCATACGCATGTCCCCTGGATCTACACTGTACATATTCAACGGATCAAGTGCTGGCGGCCTTCGGTTTTTGGAATGAAGAGAAGGCTCCAGCTTTTCGTGAAGGAGTGAAGTATTTCGAGGATAAAGGAACTGATATTTTCTTTATTACATTAAATAAATCCGACAAAGACTTTTCTCCGTCGACTCAATATGAAGATTACGCCATCAATGAACGTCTTTTTCATTGGCAAACCCAGAGTCGTATTTCGGAAGAAACGAATACGGCTAAGCGATATATCCATCATAAGCACATGGGGAATAGAATAGCGTTATTTGTCCGTGAATACAAGGAGGAGAATAACTACACTTCGCCTTTTGTTTTCTTAGGGGAAGCCGAGTACGTAAGGCACGAAGGAAATAAACCCATGAGTTTTGTTTGGAAATTGAAGGAAGAGATGCCTCCGGAATTGGTGCCAGTGGCAAATAAGGCAATAGGATAGGATGTGAAGGCGATGATTGAGGTGGCTGCAGCGATAATCGAAAATGAAATTGGTCAGATCTTAATAGCTAGACGTAAGAAGGGTAAAGCTCAAGAAGGCTTGTGGGAGTTTCCGGGTGGCAAGATAGAGAATAACGAAACGATTGAAGAATGCTTAAAAAGAGAATTACAATAAGAAATGAATATTCAAATTCAACCGTATAAATCATTTGGGGTAAATGACCATTATTATGGATCGAAACATATTCGACTATATGCACATAAAGCCAAATTTGTGAGTGGGGAATTGATGTTGGTCGATCATGACCAATCTGAATGGGTGTATTCGAAAGATCTGGGAGGGTATGAATTTGCCCCGGCTGATGTTAAGTTTGTGGAGATGTTAAATAGAAAGTTGGTATAACTCTCCTCCCCGATTCCACCCTCTATTGGGTAGATAATACAAAGTACAGAACTGCTTAGATATTGTTCTGTATTCTGTATTATTATTCTCTCGCAAGGATTATCTATAATGCATAGGAATCAAAGATATAATTTAGAAGGAAAAAGTCAGAGATACATTAAAAATTAGGGGCAGGAAGCTTAATGAGTTGGTCGAATATGTTAATTAATATATTTTAGTATGATATTAATAATAGGGTGATAAAAGATGTCAAAGTCGGAATATCAAACGAGAAAAGAAATAATAGATAAAAAATTATATGAGGCCGGCTGGAATGTTGACAATCAGAATCAAGTAATCAAAGAGTTTGGTATATTAGTGGAGATGAATAATGGGATCAGGGAGAATCTGACTAAATACGAAGGATATCATTTTAGTGACTATGTTCTTTTGGATAAACATCAGAACCCCCTTGCTGTAGTTGAAGTTAAAAAAACTACCAAAGATGCCCAATTAGGAAGAGAGCAAGCCAGGCAGTACGCATATAATATTAAGCATCATTACGGTGGGAAACTACCTTTTTGCTTTTACACTAATGGCCTCGAAACATATTTTTGGGATTTAGAACAGTACCCTCCCCGTAAAGTACATGGGTTTCCTACAAGAGACGATCTAGAGCGGTATGACTTTATTCGTGAAAATAAGAAGACATTAGAAGATGAATTAATTAATACACAAATTTCAGGACGTGATTACCAGATTAGAGCTATTCGTGCAGTTATGGAGGCGATAGAAAAAAAACAGCGGAAGTTCTTGCTGGTTATGGCTACTGGTACAGGGAAAACCAGGACGTGTATTTCTCTTATAGAAGCGCTTATGCGTGCAGGACGTGTCCAAAAAGTTTTGTTTCTTGTGGACCGGGTGGCTTTACGAGAACAAGCTTTGTTAGCTTTTAAAGAGTATATGCCGAATGAACCACGTTGGCCAAAACAAGGGGAAAAGTCTATTGCCAAAGATCGAAGAATATACGTATCTACATATCCAACAATGCTAAACATAATTCGTAGTGAGGATAATAGTTTGTCTCCTCACTTTTTTGATTTAATTGTCACAGATGAGAGTCATCGTTCCATTTATAATACGTATGGAGAAGTATTAGATTACTTTGATGCATTAAGTCTAGGTCTAACGGCTACCCCAACAGATATAATCGACCATAATACTTTTCAATTATTTAATTGTGAAGATGAAATTCCTACTTTTGCATTTACTTATAATGACGCTCTGAATCATACACCTCCTTTTTTATGCGATTTTGAGGTTTTGAAGATAAGAACGAAGTTTCAAGATGAAGGAATCAGTAAAAGAACTATTTCACTTGAGGATCAGAAGGGGATGATTCTCCAAGGAAAAGAAGTGGAAGAGATAAATTTTGAGGGAAATGATCTGGAAAAAAAAGTGACAAATCGGGGGACGAACACCCTAATCGTAAGGGAATTCATGGAGGAATGTATTAAAGATCCTAATGGTGTGCTCCCTGGAAAAACGATTTTCTTTTGTACTTCAAAATCACATGCAAGAAGAATTGAGGAGATCTTTGATTCACTCTATCCAGAGTATAATGGGGAATTGGCAAGAGTCATAGTTTCTGACGATCCGCGGGTCTATGGTAAGGGAGGTTTGTTAGATCAATTTACCAATAATGACATGCCAAGAGTTGCCATCAGTGTAGACATGTTGGATACGGGTATTGATATTAGAGAGATAGTAAACCTTGTCCTTGCAAAACCAGTTTTTTCGTATACCAAGTTTTGGCAAATGATTGGTCGGGGCACAAGACTCCTTGAGCCGAATAAAATCAAACCATGGTGTCCTGTAAAGGACATATTCCTAATTATGGATTGTTGGGATAACGTTGAATACTTTAAACTTACCCCGAAGGGAAAAGAACTTAAACCTAAAATTCCTTTGCCAGTTAGATATGTCGGATTAAGACTTGAAAAAATCAAGAGGGCAATGGAGAAAGGGAGAACTGATATTGCTAACAAAGAGATATTAAAATTGAAGGAGCAGATAGGGTCACTTCCTAAAAAATCGGTTATAATCGAAGATGCGGCTACGGCACTTAACCGAATTAAGGATGACAACTTCTGGATGGCACTAACGATTGAAAAATTGGAGTTTTTGGAAAAATATATTAAACCATTGTTCAAATCGGTTTCGCAGACTGACTTTAAAGCTATGAAGTTTGAGAAAGATGTACTGGAAACCTCTATTGCCGCTTTTTTCGAAGTGGGTAATAAGTACGAAACATTGAAGGCAAATATCATAGAACAGATTAGCGAGCTTCCATTATCAGTAAATGTGGTGGCAAAGGAAGCAGAGCTTATCAAAATATCACAATCTGAAAATTTTTGGTCAAATATATCAGAAAATGACCTAGATAAACTTACGGAAAAGCTTGCTCCACTTATGAAGTATCGGGAAGGAATAAATACAGCGTCTGGAATTCAAAAATTTGATCTTAAGGATTTCTTGAAAGAAAAGGAAAGGGTTGAATTTGGACCAGAACATGAGTCTATCAGCATCACTAAATATAAAGAAATGGTAGAGCAAATGATTCTTGGTTTGATTGTTAGCAACCCGGTTTTAAAAAAAATTAAAAATGGTGAACAGATTAGTGAAGAAGAAGTAAGGGAATTAGCAGAAATACTGCATGCGGATCGTCCGCATATAACGGAAGATATATTGAGAGTTGTTTATAATAATCCCAAGGCGAAAATAACCCAATTCATAAGGCATATTTTGGGTATCGAAAAATTGGAAAGCTTCCCCGAAACAGTATCAAAGGCTATAGGTGATTATATAAAAGCACATTCAAATCTAAGCGGACAACAATTAGATTTTCTTGAGTTGTTAAGGAATTTTCTAATAGATCGACAGAAGATTCAAAAGAAAGATTTGATTCAAGCACCTTTTACAATTATACATCCTCGTGGCATTAGAGGTTTATTTTCACCAAGTGAAATTGAAGAAATCTTGCAATTAGCAGAGAGGCTGGCATCTTAGATGTTGCAAAACAATCAGATATTAAAAAACAAAATAAACGAATTGTGGGACAAATTTTGGAGTGGTGGCATTTCTAACCCTTTAGCGGCGATTGAGCAGATAACTTACTTGCTTTTTATGAAACGGTTAGATGATTTAGATCAGAAGATGAAAGACGATGCAGAATGGGTAGGGGAAGTCTATCATTCTAAGTTTGATGGAACTTTTGTACTACCAGGAACAGACACTCGAATCGAAAAGAAGACACTTAGATGGAGTTATTTTCGTAACCTAACAGCTGATGAATTGCTTTATCATGTCCAATATAAAGTTTTCCCATTTTTAAAAGAACTTGACGATGAAGCAACACCTTTTACCAGACACATGAGAAATGCAGTATTTATTATTGAAAAACCTGCCTTATTAATTGAAGCTATCAACATTATTGAAGAAGTATTTGGTGAGATTGAAAAAGATTCCTCCGAGAATAATCAAACCTTTCAAGATATACAAGGCGACGTTTACGAGATGCTACTTAATGAGATAGCAAGTGCTGGGAAAAATGGTCAGTTCAGAACGCCGCGGCATATTATAAAGCTTTTATCTGAACTTGTTGCTCCCAAACTTGGACAAGTAATAGCTGACCCAGCATGTGGTTCTGGTGGGTTCTTGTTAGGGGTATACCAATATATGGTGACCCAATTGGATTCCGATAAGGATAAAAAGGAACCTGACGAAGATGGGTTTGTTCGAACTTCAGTTGCTAGTATTTTAACTCAGGATGTTAAAAATATAATCGAACAAAGTCTCTATGGATATGATATTGATGTTACAATGGTTCGTCTCGGTTTAATGAATCTAATGATGCACGGGATAGACTCACCTCAGATTGACTATAAAGATACTTTAAGTAAAGGATATAACCAAGATAATACGTATGATATCGTTATGGCAAACCCTCCATTTACAGGGAGTATTGATAAAGGAGATATTAATGAAAATTTAAAGTTAAATACAAATAAGACGGAACTTCTTTTTATTGAACGTATTTTTAACATGCTTAAAATAGGAGGCACTGCAGGGGTCATTGTTCCACAAGGGGTATTGTTTAGCACAAGTAAAGCGTTTATTGAAACAAGGAAAATATTGATGGAAAAATGTGAACTTAAAGCCGTAATCACTATGCCGAGTGGAGTATTTAGGCCTTACGCAGGAGTGAGTACAGCTATTCTTATTTTTACTAAAGGTGGGATTACTGAGAACGTCTGGTTTTATGAAATGAAAAGTGACGGATATACTCTAGATGACAGACGTGCGAAACTCGAAGGATATGGAGACCTACGAGACATTATATTAAAGTATAGAGAGAGGGACTCGAAAGAACATAGTGATCGGAAAACAAAAACTTTTTTTGTACCTAAAAACGAAATAGTTGCACAAAGATATAATCTTAATATTTCGATTTATAAAGATGACAATTTCGATGAGCCAGATTTTGAGGAGCCAGAGGTAATTTTAGAATCACTCTTAAATATCGAAAAAGAAATTGAAGATGCTCTTAAAGACTTGAAGAGGTTATTATGAAGAATATTAAAATAAATGATTTATTACTAGAAAAGATATCAGGTGAATGGGGGGATGAGTGCTTAAATAAGAACGGAGTAAATGTTATACGTACAGCAAATTTTTTGAATACAGGAAAAATCGATTTTAAAAATGTTGTTATAAGGGATATACCTGAAAGTAAGATTAAAAAAAAGCAACTAGTTGATGGTGATATCTTAATTGAGAAATCAGGTGGTGGCCCAAATCAACCAGTTGGTAGGGTAGTGCTGTTCACTAATCCCGATAATAAAGTTTATTTGTGTAACAATTTTACAACTGTATTAAGACCAGACCAGAATAAAGTATATCCGAAATACTTATTTTATGTACTTTGGTATTTCCACAAAATAGGGAAAACTCTTCGGTATCAAAATAAAACAACAGGTATCATAAATTTGAAACTTGATGATTATTTAAACGCCATGGTTCCTGTACCAATACATTACGAAGACCAAATTCGAATCGCGCATTTGTTATCTGTCTCAGAGGAATTAATCTTTAAATGTAAAGAAAGTATCAATCTACTCGATAAATTACTAGTAAGTAAATTTTTAAAGATGTTTGGTGTATCAGCTACAGGATATAATGATTGGGATTTGATGGAGATTGAACAACTCGCGAAAAAGAAAAAAGGAAGTATGCGGACAGGACCCTTCGGTAGTAATCTTTTGCATAGCGAATTTACGAGTAGTGGTGAAATTGCGGTACTTGGGATTGATAATGCCGTTAATAATAGGTTTGAGTGGAAACAACGTCGTTTTATTACGAATGAAAAATATAATCAATTAATTTCTTATAGAATATATCCGCGTGATGTGATTATTACAATTATGGGTACTATTGGGAGGTCGGCAGTAATTCCTGATGATATACCTGTTGCGATAAATACAAAGCACCTTGCAGCTATTACTTTAGAAGAATCAATTGCTAATCCTTATTTCGTTTCTTTTGCAATTCATTCTAGTCCTTCTGTTAAAAAACAATTAGAGAAAAGAACAAGAGGGGCGATCATGAGCGGGTTAAACCTAGGGGTGATAAGAGAAATTAAACTTAAGGTTCCTCCCGTTGAATTACAGGACGAATTTGAAAAAATATATTTAATTGTTGATTCTCTAAGACAAAAATACTTGGAATATCTAAAAGAACTTGAGAATCTTTATGGCTCACTGGCAGGGCGAGCGTTTAGAGGATCGCTCGATTTAAGCAAAATAACACATCTCGATGAGCTGAGAATGGAAAATAAAAAGGTAGTAGACCTTGGCGTAAATGTGACAGAGACAGAGAAATCCTTTAACAAAAACGAGCTAATCAATATTTTAAAATCTAAAGAAAATCAATCGTTTAACTTCTCTCAATTG
>NZ_JBYTBS010000074.1:0-28697 GCF_058789495.1 Paenibacillus sp. FW126-R14
TTGCTTTTTTTAAAAACCATTTTTCTGAATGGTAGCCATGTCCTAAAGTCATTAGTTCTTACTTATGGGACACCCTCGTGACCCGACCAGGGTCATGAATGTTTTTGTTTCACAAGCCTCATAGCTGACCGCATAAATGCAGATACTGGTTATCATGGATAAAAAAACTTCTCGAAAGAGGTTCCTATGTTAATTAATTTGATGTTAATCGCACTACTTATTGTATTAACCGCTTTTTTTGTGGCAACGGAATTTGCTGTTATTCGAATCAGGCCCAGCCGCGTAGATCAAATGGTGGCGGAAGGCAAAAAAAATGCGCGCGCTGTTCAAACGGTTGTTTCCAATCTGGATGGCTACTTATCCGCCTGTCAGCTGGGAATCACGATTACCGCTCTAGGACTTGGTTGGCTTGGCGAACCGACCGTCGAGAAGCTTCTCCATCCGCTATTCACATGGATTGGCGCAGGGGAAGGCTTATCCCATTTTCTATCCTTTGCGATCGCTTTCGTATCCATCACGTATATTCACGTAGTGCTGGGTGAATTGGCCCCCAAGACGTTAGCCATCCAAAAAGCGGAAGCGATTTCCATCCTTACGGCCCCCCTCATTATTTATTTTTACAAAATCATGTACCCGTTTATTTGGTTGCTGAACGGTTCAGCGAACCAGCTTATCAAAGCGTTTGGCATGAAGCCGGCCAGCGAGCATGAAGAAGCCCATTCCGAAGAAGAAATCCGCATTATTTTATCTGACAGCTATATGAGCGGGAAAATTAATAAGACCGAATTCGGCTATGTGAATCGCATCTTTTCTTTTGATGAATTGCTGGCGCGTGAGATCATGGTGCCTCGTACGGACATGATTTGCCTTTTTGCAGATAAATCCCTTGCAGAGAACATGAACATTATTACGAGTGAAAAATATACGCGATTCCCTGTTGCTAAAGGGAGCAAGGATCATATCATCGGCTTTGTCAATACGAAGCAGTTTTTCTTGAGCTACCTGAACGATCCGGACTTTGATTTGCACAGCTTGCTGCAGCCGATGCTGACGGTTCCGGAGAGCATGCTCGTCAAAGTTTTGCTCAAAAAGATGCAGCAGCAAAATGTTCACATCGCTCTGCTGCTGGATGAATACGGCGGGACGTCCGGATTGATCACGATTGAGGACATCCTTGAAGAGATCGTCGGGGAAATTCGGGACGAGTTTGATAAAGATGAAACGAAAGAGATCGAAGTGCTTGGCGAAAATCACTACGTAGTCGAAGGAATCGTTCACATTAATGAGATCAACTATCGATTAGGAACAGACATCCATGACGAGAATGTGGACTCCATCGGTGGTTGGTTGTACAGCAAACTGCCGGAGCTGGAAGCCGGGAAAGAATGGACCTACGAATCATGGACATTCATGATCCGTGAGAGGGACGATCACCGTATCCGTAAGATTGAAATAAGGAAGAACGAAAAGTAAGAGATGTCACAATCGTATACATTTATCGCCAGATCCGAAATTTTATTTTATTTTGATTTTGGTATACTTTAAGTGTACCGACGAAGAACAAAAGATAGAAGCATACGATGTTTACATAGCTTAAGGAGGATTACGATGTCCAAAACGTATCGAATTGCGATTATCGGCTGTGGAGGAATTGCCAACGGCAAGCACATGCCAAGTTTGAACAAGCTAAAAAATGTAGAAATGGTTGCGTTCTGCGACATTATTTCTGAAAAAGCGCATGAGGCTGCCGCTAAGTATGGAAAAGGCGAAGCGCGCGTGTATGAAGATTACCGTGAGGTGCTGCAAGACAGCTCCATTGACATCGTTCATGTATGTACGCCAAATGATTCGCATGCGGAAATTACGATTGCGGCTCTGGAAGCCGGCAAGCACGTGATGTCCGAGAAGCCGATGGCGAAAACGGCTGAAGATGCGCGCCGTATGGTGGAAGCAGCGAAACGTACCGGCAAAAAGTTGACGGTCGGCTACAACAACCGTTTCCGCAGCGACAGCCAGCATTTGCACAAGCTATGCTCGGAAGGCGAGCTGGGTGATATTTACTTCGCTAAAGCTCATGCCATCCGCCGCCGCGCGGTCCCAACATGGGGAGTTTTCCTTGATGAAGAAAAACAAGGCGGAGGTCCGTTGATCGATATCGGTACGCACGCGCTCGACTTGACGCTTTGGATGATGAATAACTATGAGCCGAAGGTCGTTCTCGGCACCTCTTATCATAAATTGTCCCAACGCGAAAATGCAGCCAATGCATGGGGCCCTTGGGACCCGTCCAAGTTCACAGTGGAGGATTCCGCTTTCGGGATGATCACTATGAAAAATGGCGCGACCATTATTCTTGAATCCAGCTGGGCGCTGAACACGCTTGAAGTGGATGAAGCGAAATGTACGTTAAGCGGTACAGAAGGCGGAGCTGACATGAAGAATGGTCTTCGCATCAACGGCGAGAAGCACAGCCGCTTATACACAACAGAAGTCGAGCTGCAAGCCGGCGGCGTTGCTTTCTATGACGGCGAAACGGAAAGTGCGCCTGATCTGGAGATGCGCCTATGGATTCAGGCGATTGAAAATGATACGGACCCGGTTGTTACACCGGAGCAGGCTTGTGTCGTTTCCGAGATTTTAGAAGCCATCTATGAGTCCGCTAGAACAGGCAAAGCGGTTTACTTCGACTAATTTCAACTATTTCCCAGGAAATAAGCAAGAAATCCCCTAGATTCGAGCGCTTAGGCTTGGATGAAGGGGATTCTTTTCTATAGCTGCCTACCCGTCTGTTCCTGTTTCCGGAACTTGCCCGGGGGCAGCTTTTTTTCTTGGGTGAACGTATGCGTAAAATAATGGACGGAAGAAAAGCCCGTCACTTCGGCGATTTCTTTAATCGACAGCTCACTTGTCAATAGCAGGTGGGCTGCTTGGCGTACACGCTCACTGCGGATGAAATCGGTATAAGTTTCATGGATGCCTTCTGAGAACAGGCGCGATAAGTGGCGCTCCGAAACGTTGAGATTTCCAGCTACATCGCCAAGATGAAGAGGCTGGGACAGATTGTCGCGGATATACAGTTTGGCGCGCTGCAGCAGCATATTCGTATTTTTTCGATGGACAAAAGGTTTGTCGGTTTCTTTTCCAAAAAGGTTCAGAAACGATACGAGAAGCGTATAGGCTAACGAAGGTACGGCTGCCGCCGGTACGCTTCCTTGCCGCTCTTGAATCAGCAGCGACTTCCACAAGTGGGCAGTCGGATACTGGTCCCCGTCATCCTTGTAAACTTCGGCATGCCCCGCTAGCTCATGGAAGGCGCTTCTCATCGTCTCACCGCTTTGGGATTCGTCCAGTTCAAAGGCGACGTACATAATAAAGAGGCCTTTTTGAGTGCGGATTTGATGCGTAATGCCGGGTCTGGAACAGAAGTGGGTGCCTGCTCGAAGGAGGTAATGACGGCCTTGCTCCGTATATTCGCCTTCGCCTCCTAGCACATAGCAGACTTCGAAGAAGGAATGCTTATGGGGCTGATTGTCGAACAAGCACGGATTGACACCCCAGTATTGTATTTTGAAGCAGGCGTCAGGTCCGTGAATAACCGTTGCGATTTCATTGAGCATGGCGTTGGTTTCTTTGCACAAGTACATGATCCTTCTCACCCTTAATGTCCTTATTTTGCAAAAACCTGTCCTTTGCAGAAAAAGACAGATCGCGGTCTTATTCCCTATAATAATAAATAAGAAAGCGGTTCACAAACAAATTTTGTGATGGAGGGAAGCACAATGATTACTCGTGCAGATGTAGATTTTTATAAAGAAAATGGGTACTTGCTCGTGAAAGGGGTATTCAATCAGCGGGAAGTTGAAGAAATGCGAAATGCCGTAGAGGAAATTATTATACGTGCAGCCGAAGCCAAAGCAGATCGCAACGATCAATGGAAGGGGGATTTCCTTCCTGCGGAGGAATTGAAAAAGCTTGTCTTAAAAGGGTTTCACGATGTGCATTATCACGATGCCGCATTTATGCGCGCTGTGATCCATCCGAATATGGCTGCTGTGCTGGAGCAGCTCATTGGGCCCAATGTCCTGCTGCACCACTCCAAAATGCTCGTGAAGCCGCCTGAAAACGGCGCCGCTTTCCCGATGCATCAGGATCATCCGTACTTCCCGCATGAGAAGCACACCATGCTCGCTGCGAGCGTGCATTTGGATGATGCGGATGAAGAGAACGGCTGCCTGCGCGTGATCCCGGGCTCGCATCTGGGAGGCACATTGCAACACATGGGCCAGCATTATTTGAATCATAAAACGTATCCGATTCAAGAAGGAACGCCTTGCGTAGCCGAGGCAGGCGATGTGCTGTTCTTCAATTATTTAACGATTCATGGCTCCGAATCGAACCGCAGTTCAAGAACACGAAGAAATGTATTGTTCCAGTATCGCGACCCGAGTGACTTCCCGACGGAGCAGACGCATTTTGACTGGGGCATGGGGCTGATGGTGACGGGGAAAAACCCGCATTTCACGAAGGTGAAGCCGGAATTTAAAATCATTTAAAGTTGGAGGGGCACCTGCGGGTGCCTTTTTTGAATTCTATATGTATATGTTTTTGGGGAAATGCTGCTTTCCCCTAATTTGGCAGAATTTCGATGCGGACTGCAGAAAGTACATCAAAATCAGCAACTTCCTGTGCTGTTTCAAGTTTGTGCCCTTGCTAACAGACTGAGAGGCCCTTATTCGATTGAGAAGAACCTCTTCGAACATGAAACGGACATAAACGCTGTTATTTGCTCACTTAGGGACTGATTTCTCGCCGAAATCGGCAAATAAGGATTTTGGTGTCCGTCAGCAGAGAGACATGATGCTCTTCGCGGAGATAACGGCTGCTGTGTCCGAAGTGTGATAAGATATAGGATTCTTTCAACCGAATCGGGGTAAGAGTAGGGGAATGGCTATGGTCTGAACCCCGAGGGGGTTCTACTTTTGGCTATTCTATTGTACGATAGATAGTAAATACATGGAAATTGGATGGTGATTTCTTGGATTGGACGCGCAGTGAACTAAAAAGTAGAGCAAAGCAAGTCCTGCGAACCTCTTACTGGAAGGCTTTTCTAGTAAGCTTGTTGTTGGCAGTGTTGAGCGGCGGAGTGTCGAGTTGTTCATACAATTCGGGCGGTGGGACTTCCGTAAGCTTCCCCTTTACCGGTACTAACAGCAGTTGGGGGGATTTTATCAACAATCCGGTATTTGTTGCGGTCATGATCGGAGCGATTATGCTCCTGGTTTTTGTTGCGCTCTTATCGGTTGCTTTTCATATTTTTGTAGTAGCTCCCTTCGAAGTGAGCGTCATGCAATATTTTAAGCAGGCTGCTGAAGAAGATGTGAATATGAATTATCTAGTGTATTCCTTTCAAAAGGGCAAATATTTGGCCATCGTAAAAGGGATGTTTTTGAAAAATATTTTAACCTTTTTATGGTTTTTGCTGCTCATTATTCCGGGGATTGTAAAGTCATATGCCTACAGCATGGTGCCCTTTATTCTGGCGGATAATCCTCAAATCGGTACGAAGAGGGCGGTCGAGCTTAGTAAACACATGACGAGTGGGCAGAAGTGGAGGATTTTTGTTCTGGATCTTTCGTTTCTCGGATGGTACATCCTGGGGACGTTGGCGCTAGGCATCGGCATCCTGTTCGTGCTTCCGTACGATCATTCAACGAAAGCGGAGCTTTATGTGGTGCTTCGCCGGCAGGCTCTGTACGATGGACTTAGTACCAGCAAGGAACTGAATCTGCCGGAGGAATGGCAATAATGAAAGGACTGTTCGAAGGTCTTACCTGACCTTTGGAGCAGTCCTTTTTCGTTTAAGATTGGGCATCCCGCCCACGATTCCAGCCTCACTCAGAAGCCCTGTTTTCGCAGGACAGAAGGCTCTGGAGGCTTTTATCTGCCGGGATTAGGCTCCAAGCAAGGGTTAACGCCTTTGATATCCGTAAGGTTATGCCTCCAAAATATCAAGCAATTCACGCAGCGCTGCAATTTCATGACTAGGTGAATTGTGGAGCGGTGCTGTCTTCTGATGATGATTGATCCAAACACACCGCATGCCGACCGCTAAAGCTCCTTGGATATCGGTATTCAAATTGTCCCCGACCATGATGGCTTCTTCCGCCGAAACGCCGAGCAGGTTCAGAGCGTGTGCAAAAATAGAGGGATCTGGCTTCCCCCGCCCGAAAGAGCCGGAAATGAGAATATGATCAAAGTAATCCGCGAGTCCCGGAATGCTGTCTACTTTCTCCTGCTGCAGGTCAGGTGCGCCGTTCGTTAACAAGAGAAGCTGATACTTGGGCCGCAAAGCTTGCAACACTTCGAATGTTGTCTCATAGACCAAGGGACGTTCCCGTCGTTCCTTTGCGAACCGCAGCGCAAGGCTTTCGCCCAGCTCCGGATCATCGATACCGAGTTTGAGCAGACCCTGAGTCCATGCACTCTTTTGATATCCAGGCGCAAGCTGTCCCAGTTCCAGAAAGGCGGGAAACTCCTGCGCGTCAAACCGTCCCCAAAGTGCTTCCAAGTGTGTGATTTCAATCATTTTCGCATAATCGTAACAGGCCAGCTCCTTGAATAAGCGCTCAGATGATTCGCGCACCTCGCATTCAAGAGCGGATGGATCTACTTGTACAGCTTCAGCGGCTCCTTGACAGGTTGCCTTGAATGCTTCCTCAATACTTCTTTCATCCCATAGCAGCGTATTGTCCAAATCGAAAATAACCGCTTTAATCGGCTTCATCCCCATGATCCCTCCCCGTGTTTATTTATTTAATTTCCAACATAATGCCAAGGAAGTCAACTGGAATGTTTAGCGATGTAAGTAAATTCGGCCACATAAGCAACTAAAACAAATAAAAACAAATTAAAAACACAAATTTTACATGGATTTAACGCTGCGATTACATTTCTAGTTTAAGATGTACCTATAGACGCAACCAAATCCAACAAAAGTGTTAGGCATTACAATCAAATCAGTCAAAACAGGAGGAATATCCAATGATACAAGCAGTTATTTTTGATTGGGCGGGGACGATGGTGGACTACGGATGCTTTGCTCCCCTTAACGTGTTCATGGAGGTTTTTCGCAAGAGAGAGATTGCCATCACATTGTCTGAAGCAAGAGCTCCGATGGGACTGCTCAAACGCGATCATATTAGCGCAATTTTAAAAATGGAACGGGTTGCCGGCTTGTGGTTGGAACGATACGGTCAGCTGCCGCAGGAATCGGACGTTGACGCGCTTTATGCGGATTTTGAACCGATGATGATGGCTGTCGTTGATCAATATGCCGAGCCCGTCCCGGGATCTCTGGAACTGGTAGAGCGCTTGCGTCAAGATGGCATTCGAATCGGCTCAACAACGGGCTACACGGCTGAGATGATGAGGATTGTCACCGTGGAAGCGAAGAAACGCGGTTATGCTCCGGACCATTTGGTAACGCCGAATGATGTGCCTGCCGGTCGTCCTTATCCTTGGATGATCTACGAGAACGCGGCTGCCCTGAATGTCTATCCCTTGTATAGCGTAATCAAGGTGGGGGACACGGTGAGCGATATCCAGGAAGGCGTCAACGCCGGTACTTGGACAATTGGCGTCGTTCTTGGCAGCAGCGAGCTGGGCATGAGTGAAGCGGAAGTGGCAGCTTGCGAGGCGGATATGCTGCAAGCGCGGATGGATGCGGTCGCAGCCAAATTTCGTGAAGAAGGCGCACATTACGTTATTCAAACCATCGGCGAACTTGACCAGCTCATTCCAGTAATCAATCAAAAACTTCAAAGAGGTGAACGTCCATGACAACAACGACGAATCAACTGCCGGATAACCCTTACTTATTGCTGACGCCAGGCCCTTTATCGACAAGTAAAAAAGTAAAGGCTGCCATGCTGCGCGACTGGTGTACGTGGGACCAGGATTACAATCAACTCGTGCAGTCCATTCGCAGCCGGCTGGTCGCGATGGCGTCGAGCAAACCGGATGACTACACGGCTGTGCTTATGCAAGGAAGCGGTACGTTTTGTGTGGAATCGGTGATCGGTTCCGTCATTCCGAAAGAAGGCAAATTGCTCGTTCTAACGAACGGTGCTTACGGTAAAAGAATTGCCCAAATGGCCGAAGTTCTCGGCATTTACTCGATCGTGCTGGATGCCGGGGAGACCAAGCCGGTTAACGTCAAGCAGCTTGAGGAAGTGCTCAAGGTAGATTCATCCATCACGCACGTTGCGTTCGTTCATGTTGAAACTACGACGGGGATGATCAATCCGATCGCGGATGCAGCCCGTATTGCCAAACAGTACGGCAAAACGTTAATTGTGGATGCGATGAGCTCCTTTGGCGGCATTCCGATTGATGTAGCGGCGCTAAACATCGATTATTTAATCAGCAGTGCCAATAAATGCATACAAGGTGTTCCCGGTTTCGGATTTATTATTGCCCGTAAAAAGTCTTTGATGACATGCAAAGGCTTAAGCCGTTCCTTGTCGTTAGATTTGTACGATCAGTGGGAGACTATGGAGCAAGGCAATGGCAAATGGCGCTATACCTCGCCTACGCATACGGTTCGAGCTTTTGATCAAGCGCTTCAGGAATTGGAAGAAGAAGGCGGCGTTGCGCGCAGATTCGAAAGATTCACTCGCAATCAACATACGTTGGTTGCCGGCATGCAGCGTCTCGGTCTGCAAACTTTGCTTCCGTCCGAGCTGCAATCGCCGATTATCACCTCTTTCTTGTATCCGGATTCGCCTGTGTTTTCCTTTGATGAGTTCTATTCGCGTATTAAAGAGGAAGGCTTTGTGATTTATCCGGGCAAAATAACCGCTGCCGCGACGTTCCGAATCGGCAATATTGGGGATATCCATCTTCCTGACATCGAGCGCTTGCTTGCAGGCATCGAGAGACAGATATTTTGGAAAATGAGTTAAAACAAATTAAAACCAAGTAATAAAATTTAAAAACAAACATTTTACTTGCACTTAATACTGAATTTACAAATCTATTTTATACTAATTTTATCAGGTTAAGAAATCAAAGCCGATAAATTCGAATGAAGGTGGGAGTAGGAAGATGAAAAGATCAGTAGGAAGTGCAGTCGCATTGTTGTCAGTTGCTATTATGTTAGGGGCTTGCGGCGGTAAGGCGGTAACTCCAGACGGAACGAAAACAGGGACATCCGCGCCGGCAGCAAGCGCAGAAGCGAATGTGGATACGAAGAGCAAGGACTTAACCGTCTACACGGCATTGGAAGATGATCAAATCAAAACGTACCTCACAACTTTTAAAGCCAAATATCCGGATGTAAAAGTAAACATCGTTCGTGATTCTACTGGAATCGTAACGGCCAAACTGCTTGCCGAGAAAGACAACACACAAGCAGACGTTGTATGGGGCTTGGCCGCAACAAGCTTGCTTGTGCTGGATCAGAACAGCATGTTAGAGCCATACGCACCAAAAGGCGTTGAACGTATTCTGCCTGATTTTAAAGATAAAAATCCGGTCACTCATTGGGTTGGCATCGATGCTTGGGAGACGGCGTTCATCGTGAACAAAGTGGAGATGGAGAAGCGCAAGCTTGCCATTCCGCAATCCTATGAGGATCTCGTGAAGCCGGAATACAAAGGGCTGATTACAATGCCAAACCCGTCATCTTCAGGTACTGGATTCTTGACGGTTTCCGGACTAGTGCAATTGAAAGGCAACGATGCGGCATGGGATTATATGAACAAATTGCATGACAACATTGCGATGTATGTTCATTCCGGTTCCAAGCCTGCGAAATTAGCCGGCACAGGGGAATATCCGATAGGTATTTCCTTCGGTTACCGCGGCATTCAAGAGAAGAAAAGCGGTTCTCCGGTCGAAGTGGTATTCCCTAAGGAAGGTTCCGGCTGGGATGTTGAAGCGAATGCCCTCATGAAAAAGAAAGTTGTGAAGCAGGTCGCTAAGGACTTCCTGGATTGGGCGATTACCGACGACGTTATGAAAGAATATAATAAAAATTACGCCATTCTGGCTATCAAAACCGATGCAGCTAAAATCCCGGACGGCTATTCGGTTGATCCGATCAAGCAGCTTATTAAAAATGATTTGAACGATGCCGCCAAAAAACGCGACACGGTTCTGGCTGAGTGGGACAAGCGTTACAACGCTAAGAGCGAGCCGAAAAAATAAAAGCAAAACCAACAAAAGGCTGACTGCGAACCATGCTTTGCAGCAGTCTTTTTTCTATCATTAACAAAACGATAACAATTCGACCTTATACTCAAGTTAACAAGACTTAGGAGGCTGCTTGATCATGACACAAGCTTACTTGTCCATTCAAGGAGTAAACAAAACTTTTGGATCTTTCAGCGCTTTGAAAAATATTCATATTGATATTCAGAAAAATGAGTTCATTTGTTTACTGGGCCCAAGCGGGTGCGGCAAAACGACGCTGCTTCGCATCATTGCCGGATTGGAGAAGCCGACGCAAGGCCGCATTACCGTTGGCGGCAAAGATATTACGGCGCTGCCGCCGGCCAAAAGAAACTTCGGCATGGTGTTCCAGTCTTATGCGCTTTTCCCGAACCTGACTGCCTATCAGAACGTAGCATACGGCTTGCAAGGCAAGAAGCTCTCGAAGAAAGAGATCGATGAGAAAGTGCGTGAAGGGCTGTCTTTGGTCGATTTGCTGCATCTCCACGATCGTTACCCGGCCCAAATGTCCGGCGGACAGCAGCAGCGTGTCGCACTGGCCCGGGCTATTGTGCTGTCGCCGGATTTCCTGCTGCTGGACGAGCCGCTTTCGGCGCTGGATGCCAAGGTTCGCGTCAAGCTTCGCGAGCAAATTTGCGAGCTGCAGGACAAGCTCGGCATAACAACGGTGATGGTCACGCATGATCAAGAGGAAGCGCTCACGATGGCAGATCGCATTGTCGTGATGAAAAACTCCGAAGTCGTACAAATGGGAACGCCGGAACAAGTTTATGAGCAGCCGAATTCGGCCTTTGTCGCCGATTTTATCGGATCGATTAATTTCCTGGAGAACAGGCAGCAGGCCGAGCTGTCGCCGAAGGGGAGTCTGGCGATTCGACCTGAGCATATCCGTATTTCTGCGTCAGAATCGAACAGAGGCATGAAGGCGGTTGTGAAGCATGTCGAGTTCCGGGGAGCCTTCTACAGAGTGCTGCTTCAACCGGCAGCAGGCAGCGGCTACGAGGATGCGCTTCTGACCGTGGATGTGTCGGCACAAGCGTCTCACCAACTGAGGCTGGCCAAACATGCCGTGGTATCCGTTGAATTTCCGCAGGAGAAAATGATTACGTTCCCGGCAGACAGCATGGTAGGTGCCTGATGAACAAGGGAATAGTCAGCATGAATCCGCCGATCCGACGCCACTTTGGAACCCTCTTTTCCTTGCAAAATGTGTTGATTGTACTGCTCGTACTTACACTGACAACAAGCACGTTGATTCCGTTACTCCTTTTGTTCAGCAAAGCTTTTCTCAATAAAAATGAGGAGTACGTTGGATTAGCTAATTTTATCCAATATTTCTCTACGCCATCACTGATCCAATCGCTAACGAACACGATTTGGATTTCGGTGCTATCCACAGCACTCGCTGTTGTTCTCGCTTTCACCTATGCGTACGGCATAAGCCGCACCGCTATCCGCGGGAAAAGTTATTTCCGCTATGTGGCCTTGCTGCCGCTCTTTCAGCCGACCATGATGCACGGCATTGCACTTACCTATTTGTTTGGCAATCAAGGGATGATCACGAACGGTTTTTTCGGCCTTTTGCCGGGGCTGCGCATTGGGATTTACGGCCCGGTCGGGATCGTCATATCGGAAGTCATTTATTTATTTCCCCAGGCTTTTCTAATCTTTATTACAGCTTTGTCAATGACCGACCAGCGGCTCTATGAGGCAGCGGAATCGCTAGGCGCTAATAAATTCAAAACGTTTTTCACCGTAACCCTGCCATCCGTCAAATATGGCCTGATCAGTGCCATCTTCGTTTGCTTCACCGCCAGTTTTACGGATTTCGGGGCGCCTCAAGCCATCGGAGGCAAGTTTAACGTCTTGGCCACGGATATTTACAAGCAGGTGATCGGACAGCAGAACTTATCCATGGGTGCAACGGTGGGCATCCTGCTGACGATTCCGGCCATCGTTGCTTTTGCTGTAGACCGGTTCGTAGAGCGCAAGCAGCGCTCGATGCTTTCTTCGAAATCGACGCCGTACCGCGTGCCGGAAGGACGTGCCCGCGATAGGTTTTATCGGGTATTTTGCCTCCTGGTCTCTATTGCGATCCTGATTCCGTTGTTCACGATTGTATTTGCTTCGCTCGTTAAGGTATGGCCGTACAAATTGAGCTTAAGCTTCAAACACTATGACTTTTCGAGTGTGGCGGGGTCAGGCTTGGAGCCGTTCTGGAATTCGCTGAAAGTCTCCCTCATTACTGCGGTGGCCGGCACGATGATCACCTTCGGTTTCGCTTATTTGATCGAAAAGACCAGATCGATGAAAGGCATGCGACAGGTCGGCTATTTCTTGTCCATCTTACCGCTTGCGCTTCCGGGTATGGTCATTGGTCTGGCTTATATTTTCTTCTTTAACGATCCTGGCAATCCGCTGAATTGGATGTATGGGACAATAGCGATCATTGTGCTTGCGAACATTACGCATTTCTATGCGGTTCCCTTTATCACGGCTACGACTGCGCTGAAAAAGCTGGACAAGGAGTTCGAACTCGTCTCGGAATCGATGCGCATCCCTTTTTACAAAACATTTCTAAAAGTAACGGTGCCCATGTCTTTACCGGCTATTATCGAAATTGCCATGTACTTTTTTGTTAACTCAATGGTTACGGTATCTGCGGTCGTGTTCCTGCGGTCTGCGGATATGAACCTTGCCGCTGTGGCCTTGGTTAATATGGAAGATGCAGGAGACGTAGCAGCCGCTGCGGCGATGTCTACGCTGATTGTCGGGACGAATATCGCGGTCCGTTTGGTGTACGAGTTTATTTTGAAAAAGGTGAAAAAAAGAACGGCTGCTTGGCAAATGCCGAAGTAAGACCTGCCGGGCAGCAAACCATGCCGAAATTGGAGGGTTCGACCTTATGTCTTTGATCGGTGAAGAACGGAAAAATGTTATTCTCAATCAGCTGAACTTGGAAGGCAAAGTAAAGACGAATGATTTGGTCGAGCGTTTGGAAGTTTCTTCAGAGACGATACGCCGGTATTTGGAGGAGCTGGAGGAAGAAAATAAGCTGAAACGGGTATACGGCGGCGCGGTCAAAATTAATGTGTCCAGGGATGAGCCGTCGCACCTGAAGAGGGAAGTTCTGTACGCGGACGAGAAGCGCAAAATCGGCAGATCGGCAGCGACCATCGTTGAGGATAATGACGTGATCTTCATCGATGACGGCACAACGACCTTGCATATCATCGATTATTTGCTCAACAAGAAAAACTTGACGGTTTTAACAATATCCATACCTGCCCTGTACTTATTAATTGATTATAAGAACAAAGGCCTGTTCTCAGGCGACATTTTTATGATTGGCGGCAAAGTAAACGCGATGCATTCCAGAGTAACGGGGCTGCTGGCTGAGAAGATGGTGGAAAATTTCAATGCGGATAAGGCATTCCTGTCCGTGGACGGTATGATGCTGGACAAAGGGATCACGGGTTTCGAAGAAAGCAAAGGCCAATTGACCCAGCAATTGATGAAATTCAGCAAGCAAAACATCGTACTCTGCGATCACTCGAAGTTCGGTCTTGTGCAATTTTACAAAATCGCCGACTTAAAAGAGATCGACATCATTGTCAGCGATGTTCCCGCCCCGAAAGAATGGCAGCCTGACCTGAAGAAAAAAGGTGTCGTTTGGATCTCGCCGACCGACTAGCTGTGTGTGCCATAGTGCAAGTGCATGTTTACAATGTCTACAAAAATTTGTAATCAAAAAGAAATGTTTCTTTCATCTAACTTTAATGAAACAAGCCTATAATAGAACTCGACCCCCTTTAAAATATAAATACTTTAAGACCCGCAGCCCGTTGCTGTGGGTCTCTTTTTATCTCCAAGATGCAGGCCGCGAAAAAGAAAAAACAGGTCGAATCTTCGATTCGCCTGTTCTTGGGCAAGACTTATTTTTTTGCTGCGTCAGTGACAATAAATTTGCCGTCTACTTTTTTGGTGGAGTAGGTTACGCCGTCTTTCGTCGTGAACTTGACTAGATCGGCTGTATTCGCCGCATCGAACGTGATGTCCGCTTTTGTTGTAGTTAACAGGTTAGTCGGGAAGAACGCGGCAGAGTTTGTTACAATGGCTCCGTCAGCCTTCTGATCGGTCAAATAGTGAGCCGCCAGTTTATCCGCCATCGCGCTATCGAAGTAGCTGGAAAGGAATTTCACGGCTTTCTCTTTGCTGTCTGCGGCGATAGGGTTAAGAATCGGCTTGTCGTCTTTGGATTTTGCTTCTCCGAAAAGGAAGCCCGCTTTTTCTTGCGCAATTCTGGCAGCGATATACCCTTTCATATTGACAGCGTCCTGAGTCTCAGCAGTTGCCTGCGGGGAAGCGGCAGCGCTGGCCGTTGGAGCGGGGCTTGCCGTGTTTTTCGGTTCTGAGGAGCAAGCTGCTCCGGTAACCATCATCGTAAGCAGGATTACGCCTGCGGCTGTTTTTTTTAAAGTCATGGTGATCCACCTCTTTATCTTGTTAATGTATGTATTTGTAAGTAAATACATATTATATATAAAATTTTAATCGCAAGTCTAGAATATACGCTATTTTAAAGGGTAATGCAATGATTTCAAGGAAAGTTCACATTCTATCATGCCCCCGAAAAAGTGAAAAAGCCTTCATATCCCCAGGGAAGCGGGGGTGAAGGCTTTTACGTTAAGTCAACGGTCGTTGGGTTCCTTGCGCTTATAAAACAGCCTGGAGATTCCAACCCCAATGGCGCCAAGGCCGATAAACAGGATCGCCCGAACGGCGGTGGAAACGTCAGGTAAATCAATGAATATGATTTTGAGCAGGGTGACGAATAAGAACAGGATGCCGATCAGATTCGCCTTCGCTCGCCGGACAAACAGTCCTGCAATAATGAGGAGCACGGCGTACACTGCCCAGACCCCTGAGAGGATAAGATGTTTGTAATCAGCATCGAGCCCGCTCGTCAGGACATTCGTTAATTGGGAGATGAAAATGAGCAGAAAAACAAATGCCATCCATAGCAAAAGGAGAGGGAGTCGCGACGGTACACGGCCTTCCCGGGCATAAGAGCGGAAATAGGCGTATAGACCGCAAACGGTAGCGACAAGCACCAGCCAACCGAAAGATTCGTAGGAGCCTATGCGATGAATAGGATGGACGAATACAAACAGCATGCCGATCAAATAAGCGAGAGCGCCGCTGAGCTGCTGCAGTCTGCTTTGGAAGCGGACTCCCAAAGAGAGAGCTATGCCGCCTTCGATCAGCAGCGCTGCTCCGCTTTGGTCGGCATGAAGGACGCTGAGCAGCCATAGGAACGTGCTGAACGTCGCGATCGATAGCTGCACGGAGAAGGCACGCTTTTGCCAGTGGAGCCGGAAGGATGTGCCGATATACAGAACCGACCACAAAGCGAGCATCCACTCGTAGAGGTGCCGATCCCCGGCTGAATCGCCATACAGTCCGTATGTCCATGCGGCAACCAGGCCAAAGCTTAAGAACAAGGTGATACGCTGCCCGATTCGGCTGTCTTGGGATCGCAGAAGCGCAATCCCGAAGAGGAGCAGATGCTGCAGGATGACGACGGTGAGCAAAGCGGTACGGTCATTCGCGCCATAGCTGAGCAAGGTTGAAAGGAGCAGGGGCAAATGCAGTACGCCAAAAGCGGTAAAATAAGCGCCGCGGAAAGAATAACGCAAGGATAACAGCATCATCGCCATGGAAAAGAGGCCTTCATAACCGGCGAAAACCCAATGATTCGGCTGTGCAGATGCTACCATGAAAGGAACGAGATAACCGGCAAGCAGGGTGATGATCATGAGTGCCTGAGATCGGTGACGAATCGCTGTAAACACGCTTGCAGCAATAGAAAGGATATAAAGAACAAACGCAAGCCATGGGGGGATGAGTCCAAAGAGCATATGCGCGGCGAAGAGCGATAACACCAGAACTGCGCTTGCTCCGCCGAGCAGAACTTGCCCCAGCGCTGTGCGCGTGCGGCGCATTTGTGTTTCGCCTTGCCAGTACATAAGGCCTGCTGCAAGGATTCCGAGGATGCACCGCACCGGTTCCGTGATGAAGCCGGCACTCACGGCCGCAGTAAACCCCCAGAGAACGCCAAGCAGGAAGACGATGATAAATATGCGCGGCAGCCAGACGCGGGCGATTAGATGCTCCCAATCTCTTGGGGGAGCGGGCGGAGCCGCGGGCACAGCGGGTTCTTGATGCGGACGAGACGGAGGAGACGGCTGGGATTGCTCCGTTTTAGGAGACGGCCAATCTGAGCTTTGCGATTTTGCGGCCGTTTTGCGATCCAGCGCTTGGTCCAGGAGCTGCTCCAGCGCTTTAACTTTTTGTTCCAATGCGGCAACGCGCTGTTCTAGATCCATAAATGCCCCCTTGATGTTCATAGTTTAGGTATGTTTTTCCAACTCATTCTATGTTAACATGGGTCGGGCAAGACGTGTATCGCTGAGAAAAATAAAAGTGGGACAACTATGCTACAATAGTGATAAACCCGAATAGGAACTAGGAGATGACTCATCATGAGCAAGGAATTGAATGAACAAGAGCTGATCCGTTTTATTGCGGAACAATCGAAGGCAGATACGAAGCAAATTGAGCTCGTGCTAAAGTATGAGAAAGCGTACATTCTCAAAGCGGAGGAAAACGCTAAAGGGGAAGTCGATATCGACAGCGACGAGCTGATCGATCATATTTTGAGCCGGCCGGATGTGAAGCTGACGGAGCTGGCGGTGGACACCATTTTGGAAGCGGAAATGGCGTATTTGATGAAACATGGATTTGCCGGGTACATGGATTAATGGAAAAAGGACGATGCGGGGATGATCCCTGTGTCGTTTTTTTGTGCCTGCGGCGGCGGGCTATGTTCTTCTTCTTCACTTAATGTAACTTAGAAGTTAATTGAATAACATGTATTGACAATAAATAAGGGGAAGATGATAATAGTCTTAGTTATACATAGCTTATTTAATTAACATTTTAGTTAATATTATGGAGGTGGCCGCAACTATGACAAATCAACCCCGGGCAGATTACCCTAGACCTCAATTTGTTCGAGACAACTGGGTGAGCTTGAATGGCGAGTGGGAGTTCGAATTTGATGATGACCGTGCAGGCAGCAAAGAGAAGTGGCATACAGGCGATAAGGCATTTTCCACAACGATTCAGGTGCCTTTTGCGTTTCAGAGCAAGCTGAGCGGTATTGGCAGCAATGAATTTCATGATGTTGTATGGTACCGCAGGCAAGTGGTAATTCCGAATTCATTTGCAAATAAACGGGTTTTGCTCCACTTTGGCGCGGTTGATTACGATGCTTCCGTTTGGGTCAACGGCTGTCTGGTGGCGACGCACGAGGGCGGGCATACGCCTTTTCATGCGGATATTACCGATGCCCTGCAGGATGGGACGAATACATTGGTCGTCAAAGCCGTCGATTACTCCCGGGATGTGACGCTCCCCAGAGGCAAGCAGTACTGGCTTTCGAATTCGGCAAGTATTTTCTATACGCGAACGACCGGCATTTGGCAAACGGTATGGATGGAAGCGGTATCCGCCGACGCCTATTTGGAAAAAGTGAAAATGACGCCGGACATTGATGAGAAGCAGGTGGAATTCCAATTTTTCATTGAAGCCGCTAAGGCACAGGTTAAACAGCAGGTGAAGGTTGAGATTTTCTTCAAAGGGGAGCTGGTTTCGGAGGATACGTATTCACTGAAAGACAGTTTTGGGACGAGAAAGGTTCGTTTGAGCGATTTTAACGATCACGGACTTGGCGGCTGGTGGTCGCCGGAGCATCCGAATTTGTACGATGTGACGTTTACCCTATTGCTCGACGAACAAGTTGTTGATGTCGTAACGAGTTACTTCGGAATGCGTAAAGTTTCAATCGAGGATGGCAAGCTTTGTCTCAACAACCGTCCTTATTTTCTGAAAATGGTGCTGGATCAAGGCTATTTCCCGGATGGAAATTTGACGCCGCCAAGCGATGAAGCGATCAAACAGGATGTAGAGCTGACGAAAGCGATGGGCTTCAACGGCGCCCGCAAGCATCAGAAGCTGGAAGATCCGAGATACTTGTGCTGGTGCGACCGGCTCGGCCTTGTTGTCTGGAGCGAGGCGGCGAATGCCTATGAGTATTCAGAAAAGTACGTAGGGCGTTTTACCAAGGAATGGCAAGCTTCTGTGGAACGGGATTATAACCACCCGGCGATTATTGCTTGGGTTCCGCTCAATGAAAGCTGGGGAGTTCCCAATATTCAAATCGATAAAAGGCAGCAGCAGCACGCGCTGACCATGTACCATTTGACCAAATCCCTCGATCCGATGCGTCCAGTCATCTCCAATGACGGCTGGGAACTGGTGAAAACGGACTTGTTCGCGATTCATGATTATGAGTGGCGGGAAGAGGTGCTGACAGCACGCTACAGCTCAAAGGAGAAGGCTGTTCAGGCGATGCCGGCTAACCGGCGCCTCTCTGTAGAAGGCTTCCCTTATGAAAACCAGCCGATTCTCGTTACCGAGTTTGGCGGCATTGCCTACAAGAAGAGCGACTGGGAGGGCTGGGGATATTCAGGCGCGGATAACGATGAAGACTATGAGCAGAAGCTGCGTGCTGTCATCCGTCCTCTGCTCAATTCGGGAGTTGTACAGGGCTACTGTTATACGCAATTAACCGATGTGGAGCAGGAAATAAACGGCTTGCTCACCTATGACCGGAAGCCGAAAATTCCGGTTGAACGGATTAAAGCGATTAACGAGCGTAAATAGAAGAGAGCCGGGGAGCTGGATGCGCCCTGGCTCTTAATTGTTACCCTTTGACTGCGCCAATCATAACGCCTTTGACGAAATATTTTTGCACGAAAGGGTATAAGATGAGAATCGGTACGGAAGCGACCATGATCGTGGCATACTTGATGGTTTCCCCGATTTGAAATTGATCGGCTGCATTGGCCCCGGTTGTCATGGTGTCGGTATTATTCGCGATCAGAATTTCCCTGATGGTGAGCTGAAGTGGGTAGAGATCGCGATCTTTCAGGAAGATGGAGGAATAGAACCAACCATTCCATTTTTCAACGGCATAGTAAAGAATCATAACGGCAATGACAGGCATGGAGAGCGGGATAATGATGCGGAACAGGATGACAAAATGGTTCGCCCCGTCCATTTTTGCAGATTCTTCAAGGCTTTCAGGCACAGCCATAAAGGCTGTACGCATAATAATCAGATTAAAGGTGTTCACGGCAAAAGGCAGAATCGTCGCCCAAAGGGAATCAATTAAACCTACGCCTTTGACCACAAGGTAAAGCGGGATGAGGCCGCCGCTGAAAAACATCGTAATGACGACAATGAAAATAAACACATTGTTCCACATGACATTTTTACGTGAAAGGACATAAGCGCCTAATGAGGTGACGATAAGGTTCGTTGTAACACCGAAGGTCAGGATGAACAGCGTATTCCGGTAACCTTTGAGAATCGCAGGGTTGTCAAAAACGTTTTTGTATGCTTCGAGGCTGAAGCCCAAGGGCCTATACAGAAATCCTTTGTGGGTGATCAACTGCCCAGCGTCGCTGATAGAAGCGAAGGTGACGTAGAGAAGCGGATACAACGTAACGACAACAAGCAAGAGCAATAAAACGTGGATGATCGCAGTAAACGCTTTATCTGAGTAGCTGGTTTTCACTTCAGTCCCTCCTTCTTACCATAAGCTGCTTTGGCTTACTTTTTTACTGATTTTGTTGGCGGCAATGAGCAGGGCCAGATTGATGACGGAATTGAACAAGCCGACGGCGGAGGAGTAGCTCCAACCGAATTCAATCAATCCTTTCCGATACACGAAGGAGGAAATAACGTCAGCCGTATCGTAGGTGCTCGGGTTATACAGCAGAATGATTTTCTCGAAGCCAACGTTCAATAAATTTCCCATCCGCAGAATGAACATGATGGCGATTGTGGGGAGAATACCCGGCAGGGTAATATGCCAAACTTGCTTCAGTTTGCTGGCTCCGTCCATTTTCGCCGCTTCGTACTGCTCCTGATCGATCCCCATAAGAGCCGCTAAATAAATGATGGACTCCCACCCGATTTTCTGCCATATTTCCGATAAAATATAGATCGTCCGGAACAGTTCCGGTTTCTGCAGCATCGCCGTATCGCTGGCGCCAAAATGAGTGAAGAAGTTATTGATCAAACCGCCATTGTTCGTAAAATCTTTGATCATCCCGGCAATCACGATCAGTGAAATAAAATAGGGCATGTACGTGACCGTTTGCACGAAACGCTGAAATTTTTTGTTCGTCAGCTCATTGATCAGAATCGCCAGAAGGATAGGAGCCGGAAACTCAAAGCAAAGCGAGTATAGCGAGATAATGACGGTATTTTTGAGAATCCGCCAGAAATAGTAGGAGCTGAAGAAATCGTTGAAGTGCTGGAAGCCGACCCATGAGCTGCCCAAAATGCCCTTATTCGGGGTATACTCCTTGAAGGCAATCAGAGCTCCATACATCGGTGCATAATGGAAGACAATGTAGTAGACCAATACGGGAACCATCATCAAGTACAAATATTTATTGAGCAGAAAATCGCGTTTGAAGCGTACTTGGAACGCTGCTTGCCCATCTTTGCGCATGAAATCTCTCCTTTCGCCGCGATTTTCTTGAGAAGAGGGAGCGCGGGTAGTGCCCTCCCTCGGCAGTGTTAATTATCTTTTGTTATAACGGTCCAAGGATGCTTTCTTGATTTCAAGCGCGCGGCTCAGCTTCACGGACTTGAATTTTTCTTGGTATTTCTCAAAAGAGTCTACAGGCTCTGTGCCAAGGATGATTTTGAGCGTCATTTCGTCGACCAATGTGTTGAGGTCCGTCATGATTTTGGCAAGCTCAGTACTTTCTTCCGGTGTAGCCGTGATAGGCGGCAATTTGTACTTATCTACATTTGTTTTGGACCAAGTCGTAACGGCGTCACGCTGGGTTTGCAAGGCCAAATATTGCTCGATGTAACGCTTGTCTTGAACGAAAGGACCGTTGTAATTACCGCGGATGTAAAGCGACATCGATTGCGCCGGAGCCAGTTTATCCGGATTTTTCATGAGCAGATCGGTGTATTTCGGGTAATTATTCTCCATTTTGTAGGAAACGCCTTCGGTTCCGAAGTTGAAGAACATATGGCCTGCGTCGGAATAGCCATAGTCAAGCAGCTTGGCCGCTGTCTCGATGTTTTTGGACGAAGCTGTGATGGCAACCATACCGCCAGGCGAGAAGGACGGATCTTTCTGGCCGTACATGGCGATGTCGCCTTTTTTGAGCACCGGATACGGCGCTCCGACGAGCACGCCTTTCGGATCTTTCGCTGTGATCAGCGGTTGGAATTTGCCGATACCGCCGCCGGCATTGCCGACGGTCACGCCGGTTGCTCCCGAAGCCATGTTGGCATCCAAAGCTTTGCTGTCGGCCGTTGCAAAGTTTTTGTCGATCAATCCTTCCTCGTACCATTTGTGCAGTGTGGCGAGGAAGTCTTTGTAGCCTTTTTCAGCCGGACCAAACTTAATGGTGCCATTATCCGTGTAGAAATCCCGCGTCACGCCGAAAGCTCCGGCGAAGGCGCCGTTTGCCAATTCGTTGAACGGTCTGGGCACGCTGACAACAGAGAATGCGGCTGTAGCGCCTTTTTTCTCTTTAAAAGCTTTAAGTGTCGTGTACCACTCGTCAATCGTTTCAGGAACAGGCAGACCTAGATCGTCCAGCCAATCTTTCCGGACAATCGGACCTTGATAGACACGCAGATAATCATCGCCGCGAATGAATGGGAAGGAATAGTAGCTTCCATTATCGGTTTTTACTTGTTTATCGATTTCCGGATGTTCTTTGAGGTATTTCTTCAAGTTCGGCGCAAATTTATCGAGCGTATCGTTTAGTTTTAAAATGTATCCGTCTTTGATTGCTTTTTCAGGACCGCCGGGGAAGGCCCCCTGCCAGTCAAACTCGATCATATCCGGAAGGTCGCCGGAAGCTAACAAAACGTTCAATGCTTGCTGTCCTTGGTTCGTAGGAGGGGCAAGGAATTTCAATGGAACGCCGGTCTTTTTCTGCCAATCTTGGAAGAAAGGAACGTCAGCGTGTGCGGCTTTAACTCCGGTCAGGTTGCCGGGCAGCTCGCCCCAGTACGTTAGCGTTTTGTCCGATTTAATCGGATACGTGACGGCTGCCGCTGCCGTTGTCGCCGGAGTTGTCGCTGCCCCGGCGGTTGCTTTCGGACTGGCGCTGTTTTGCGTACTCGGCGTACCGGAAGACGAACAAGCAACCGTCAAGCTTCCCATTAACGATGTAGCGACAAGCACGGTGAACATCTTTTTTCTGTTTTTTTGCATCGGTTGACCTCCTAAGAGTTTTTCGCCAGAAAAGCTGGCTTCGAAAGCGTTACTGAGTTTTTCGCCAGAAAAACTGGCTTCGAAAGCGTTGTTCTGGTGCTGGTTGTCACACCTTCACTATATGACAGCGCTTACATTCTAGCTATCTGCAAATTATCCAATTTGATCTCGAAATGTTGCGATAATGCTCTACAAAATCTCCAATTGAGTCTTCAAAATAGCCAAAAATGGGGTCGTAATCTTTCATAGCGTGAGCCTAACGGACCGGGAAGCCTCTATTCGTACCATGTACGATAAAAACAAATGTAATGGACACACGCGACGCTATTTGCTTTGAAATGACCTAAAACAGCGACTGAACAAGCGACTAACGGCTCCTCAGTCCGATACTCCGGCTCACTTGAGCGATTAGCTTATATAACGGCTAGTGTGTCCGTTAAATAATTTCTGAACTTGGCGAAGAGCGCCCCGAGCGAACGCAAGAAAAGCAAAGGACAGCCTGGCGGCTGCCCAAAGCTGTTATTTTTCTGCCAGTTCCTTGTATTTCCCCGGTGTGATGCCTTCGACTTTTTTGAAGACGCGGATGAAGGCATTAATATCGTTGAACCCGACCCCGTATGCGGCATCGCCGACGGATTGCTCCTGCTTTCTCAGCAGCTGCTTGGACTTGTCGATCCTGACTTTATTGATCCGATCCAGCAGTCCCTCGCCTGCATAATCTTTGAACAGCTTCGACAAATAGGTCGCTTTGCGGTCAAAATGGCTGCCAATCAAGGTCACATTCAAGTTCGCGTCGGAATAATTGTCCTCAATAAAAGCAGAAATTTCATCCACGAGCTGCTGCATCGCTTTTTGCCGTGTCTGCGAAATGGCGGCCTGCCGCTTGGCTGCGGTGTAGGCACAGATTTGTACGAGCATTTCGTTCAAATACTGATTCATTTCTTGGACGGTTTTGCTGCTTAACAGCCGGTCGATGAGTTTGGGATTGCGGATAAAGAAGCTTTCTTGAATATCGCCGGTTTCACTGATGCTTTTCATCATCGTGGTGATCAGGATGAGCATCAGACATTTGGTTAAAGAAACGGAAATTCCGCGGATTTCAAAATTTTTGTTCATAATCTCGACAAGGATTCTCTGAGCTTCCTCCAGTTCACCTGATTTGACGGCATACATGAACTGCTGCTCAACCTGCATCGGGAAATAATACCCGGAAGCCGGCTCGCATACCCGGTTCGCTTGCAAATCGTCGTGAGCGAGAATCTCCCGCCCGCCCATAACCAGCTTATAGGCCATGGCATCGAGCGCTTCCAAGAAAGCTTGAGGGATGCTTGAAATGTGCTCATGAATACTGCTGATCGAAATCGTAAGATGAATATCATAAGTAGCTGCGAGGAAGGATTGCGTTTCTTCGGCGATGCGCAGCAGCTCGTCCTTGCCGTTAACGCCTTCTTCCGGCGTTAAATTGACTAAGCACGCAAGCGAGTCGTCAATCTCCGTCGCATAACCGCGATGCCGCTTCGAAAGCAGCTCCTCCACGACATTCATAATGATGAAATGAAGCAGCTTCCATTTATCCTCATCCGATGTGTGGGTAATCCGTTCGAAGAACGGCGCGCTTGTGTCGACGACTAGCAGCATGACGGCAAAATCTTTCTGATCCAGCTTCATATCAAAGCTTGTTAAGGCTTCGGCAATCGGTATGCGCCGGTCGAGTTTGCCTTTCAGAAGCTTTTCAATGAAGTGTGAGCGGACCATATGATGCTGCTGCTCCATTTTGCTCTTGAAATCGGCCATTTCCAGCAAGGTGCTGTCGACGGCTTCTTGAATAAAATGAAACTCGTTGTAGCGTTGGCCCGAGGTTAAAGCTTGCTTTTTGGAAAAAGCATGAACCAAACGCCGGACTGGATTATAGTTCCTACGTAAAAAGAAGAAAGTGAGAATGCCGCCGCCAAGCAGTGAAATTCCCATGCTCATATAGGTTAAATTACGGATGTGAGCGGCCTTTTGCCAGAAAATCGTACTCGGCATGATCGAAACGTATTTTAATTTGGAACGGGGGGATTGAATGTTAAAAACCTCATATTTCTCACCGCTGGAGCCGGAAAAATAGAAGCTCGGCGCAGTCTCGAGCTTGTCGTAAGGAAAATCGTCCGGAAGCGCATTGGCGGAATTGGAAGCCAGAATTTGATTCTCGTTATTCAAAATAAAGACGTGGCCTTTATTGAAAATTTCCATGTTTTGAATGGCGCCAAGGATACGCGATTGATCCACCATGATCACATTCGTGGCGAGAGGTTGATTATGCTCAACGGGATAAGTGCTGATATAGGCAACAGTTTTGCGCAGCTTATTATCGTCGCCGATTCGGGTCATCGGAATAAAACCTTTGAAAATGGGACGATTCATAATGTCCTGCCAGGCGGAGAAGGAAAACTCATCGCTCATATGCAAGGTTTGATAGGCAAAAGCGCTTGGCCTAACCGTCGTCGGAAGAATAACCGATTGATCTTTATACAAATAGACATAGAAAGAGTCAATCAGCGGATAGGAGGTTTTGTATATCGATAGATTGCGTGCGATTTGGGAGATATCATAGCGGTACTCTTTGGGAAACGCTTCGTACTTATTTGAATAGAGCAGTTCCTGCATATTCACGTTCCAGGTGAGTTCGAAATTCAGCTGCTCCATGGCTTTAAACTGGTTGTCCATCACCTCGCGTACCTGCTTCAATAAGGAATCGTTGGCTTGCTGAATTTCCTCTTTCAGCGTTCTACTGGATTCCACATACAGCAATAAGCCGATTACGACTGGTAAAAGGAGAATAACGATGTAGGAAATCATCCACGTTAAGACAATGCTTTGTCCGTTAAAGATGATTTTATTTTTCATATAGCAATCTCCTCACAATCAAAATCGGACCTGGAAACGAGTTCAAAATTGATCTTATGTATGCGCTCTCATTTTATTGTATTTCCTTTCCATCGCAGAAGTCAACGATAGAAAAGAAATCATTTTAAGAGTAAGATGGCTAGATTTATTGGGATTCCTCAACGGGTTTGAAGCGGTTTTTTCCGAAAAAGAAATAGAATAAATAGGAGATTACGGTATAGACTACAGCCGTGATGCAGAAGGCATACGCATAGCCATAGTAGGGGCCGTGGCGATAGACGAGGCCTGTGCTCACCGGAGCCGCCAAAAACCAGCCGAGATTGAAAACGGCTTCTCCAGAAGAGGAGGCCAGTCCGCGCAGCGAGCGGTGGACATAGCTCATTTTGACCGAATTGTAAAAAGGATTCGCCGCATTCATCAGTGCCTGACGGAACAAATATCCGCCGGAGGACAAATAGAAATTTGCGGAGAAAGCAGTCAAGAGAAGGAAAGGGATGGAGCACAATTGCAAATAGACAACGGATTTGACTTCCCCAAATCTCTTCACAATCATAGGCCCAATCAGGAAAGCGATCGCCGTAGCGCCTTGGCCTAAAGCAACAACAATGCCGATGGCGGACTTCGAAGCTTCAAACCGATCCTCGAAATACACATTGAGATACGGAACAATCATGCCCCCGCCGATCGAGGACAGCAATCCCAACAAACAAAAAATAGCGATGACTTGAAGGGAGGTTTTATGTGCCTGCCACGTATGCTTGATGCTCAGCGTTTGCTTCTCGGGTTGTATTTCCTGTACGCTCTTTTCGAATAAAGCGACAGGAATGATGCCAAGCGCGGCAATAGCGACTCCGATCAATAAAGTAAAACGCAAGCTAAGAATTTCCTCCAGCCCGATGATGAATTGAAAAAAGTCGCACAGTACGCCGCCCAGCGCAATGCCAACGACGTTAGCGATCATTACGAGCGCCATATTGAAGCTGAACAAATGCACACGCTGCTGCGGAGTGGAATTGTTGGCCATAAAAGGCAGAATCGTCGCCGAAACAACGGCCAGCGCCATGCCTCCGAAGAAAGAGGATATTAACATGCCTCCTTCGGCTTCAAATAAAGAACGCACCGTCAAAGCGACTATGGTAAAAACGAGACCAAACGTAATGACGCGTTTTGGCCCGAACCGGTCGTTCATCATGCCAGCCGGGATAAGAATAATGGCGGCAGCCAGTGCCGTCATGCCGACGATGCTGCCGACCGTCGTTTGCTCATAGCCTAGACTTTTCACATACAGATTATAAACGAGTCCGAACATGCCCAATCCTAAGTTCCAAACAAAGTTAAACCAAAAGAACAGCAAAATATTTCGACTGTAACCCTGAAACTGTGACTTCCATTCTCGAAGCAAATTTGTCATGCTAGATTCCTGCCTTTGTATTGTGTGTCTAATTTGTAGCCGCTTTTCCCATTCTACCATCGGTAAATAATTTTGAATACGGGAAAGACTTGATATTAAATGGGATCTGTATAATAATAAGTAGTCTAATCTACGAAACAGGGAGAACATGCTGAAATGTCTACATCAACGAGTACCGTTACGGAAGAACAGAAACCAGAAGTCGAACAGATTGAAATTTGGAAATGTAAAGAGTCAGATTGTAAAGCATGGGTTCGCAAAGAATTCGTTACGGAAGCTTTACCAACTTGTCCTCTATGCAAAAATCCGATGATCCGCAGTTATAAGCATGTGCCTGTGACAGCGAAAAAAGGAAACAAAAAGTTCCTGGTAGGAAAAAAGCGTTTCTAACATGAATATTCAAAGACCAAAGCATCTTCGACCACGCTCTATGAGTGATGCTTTCGGTCTTTTTTTCTTGCAAGATTCATTGTAATCAAGCATACGATGGTAGTGAGGGGGAGTGCCGATGAAGCAGCCTGAACTAAATCTAAGCGACGATACGATGAAATTGTTGGATAAGCTGAAAGAGAGAAAGAATGATTGGGACAAGCTTAAGAAGACTCAATGGGGATTTATAGCGATAACCGGCGTGTTGGTTCTATATTTTATATTCACTTTCTATCAAAAAGTGCTGCTAGTTTCGGGCGGCAATGCCTTAGCCATTCTTAATTTGCTGCCCTCGAACAAGCTGTTATCGGGATCGCTGCTCGCTTCTATCTCTTTTTTCATGTTTACGCGAAACCGGTCGGCCCGAATTGAAAAAGCGAAATCCAAATATGAAAACTTAAGAATGGAAGCGATCGACAAGCTGGATGCCTCCTGGTTAAAAGACGTCAAGTCTGAGGCGCGCGATCAAATCTCTAGCTTTTTAGATAAAGAACATGATATTAATATTGTGTATAAAAGCTAATAGCAAAGCGAGGAGCAAGAGCCAGGATGAGATACGAATGCCGATTTATAAGCGCAGCCGAAGGTCATCTTCCATGGGAGGAAATGGCTGCAGCAACGCTGGTTGAAGTAGTAACCGGGGGCAAGCCGCGTTTGGAGACGCGTTTCCGTGCTTGCTGGACGGAGGATGCTCTGCATGTGCGGTTTGAATGCGAGGACGATCATGTCGTGGCGACGATGGAGCGGCGTGATGATCCGATCTATGAGGAGGATGTCGTGGAAGTGTTCCTCGATCCCATCGGCACAGGCAAGGTCTACTATGAATTCGAGCTTAGCCCAAAGGGCGTTGAATTCGATGCTTTGATCCGCAACAGCCTCGATGGAAACAAAGAGGTCGATGTGGCCTGGGACGCCACGGGCATGACGACTTCGGTTGCGGATGGCGAAGCCGGGTGGAAGCATTATGAGCTGCGGATCCCTTTTGCTGATTTGCTGGCTGGGGGCGGGGAGCGGGAGTGGGAGCGAATGCAGGAGCGAGAGCTAGGGCGAGAGCAGGAGCTGGTGCGAGTCCCTCGGCACGGTGCCGAGTGGGGATGGAACCTGTATCGGATTGATGACGATATCGCAGGTAAACGGCATTACTGGGCGTGGTCACCCACCGGTAAAGTGGACTTTCATATTCCGCAGCGTTTTGGGACGCTTGTGTTTGTAAAAGAATAGAAACAAGAGGCCGCCATGGTTTGCAAAGAACTAATTGGCCATCTCATGATGTGCGAAGGGAACTCTAGGCCGCTATTTCCCAAAAATCAGCGCTGAGGCAGATAAGAGGGAACTAAGGTCCTCTAT
>NZ_JBYTBS010000075.1:0-27107 GCF_058789495.1 Paenibacillus sp. FW126-R14
TAATCCCGAGAATACCCTACTTTTTTGTCGTTTGCCTATACTCCAAATGTTGGTACACAAATTATTTTACTTCATCTTTATTCATTCAATTAACTGGAATTTTTCCCTATAAATCATTGAAAACGTAAATATTCAGCCTTAATACGGTTAATTAGCTGGACAAATTACCCTTAATTTGTAAAATTCCATCAAATTCAGACAATTAGCAGGAGAAATTCCAGTTAATTGGGTTGAGCACACTCAGTTCGCGGTGGAATCTCCAGTTAAGCGGTCAGGGCACGGGCGGTTCGTGGCGGAGTATCCAGTTAAGTGCTCTGGGCATGCTCGGTTCGCGGTGGGTCTCCAGTTAAGCAGTTTGGGCTCAGACGGTTCGTGGCGGAATCTCCAGTTTAGCGGTCTGGACACGCTCAATTCGCGATCAGTTGCAGCTAATTAACAGGGTAAATCCCATCCTTAACGCCGCAAAGCAACGCCACATTTAGCCCAGCACAAACAGGCCCGAGGACACATCCTCAGGCCTGTTTTTACTTCTAAGCATCACTCACACACGGAATCGCGCAATCAAATCCTGCAAATTGCCTGCCATGCTGCTGAGCACCGAGGCCGAGGAGACAATCTCCTCCATGCTCGCATACTGCCCCTCGATGTTGGAGGAGACGTTGCGCGCGCCCGAAGCTGTTTGCCCAGCGACTTCATGAATGCCGCGAATCACATCGACGGCTGTGCGCGTTTGCCCGGAGATGGCGGCCGAGCTGACCGCCACTTCCGCAATCTGGCGTGCGACATCGTCCATCGCATCGCGTATGCGCAGGAACGTTGTCTGCGCGACGCCGACAACCTCTAACCCCGTCTCCACCTCCCGGCTTCCAGCTTCGGTGGAGCTTACGACCGATCTTGTTTCCTCCTGTATGCCCGAAACAAGCTGCGTAACTTCTTCAGCGGCGGCTCCCGTCTGCAAAGCCAGCTTGCGGACCTCGCCCGCCACGACCGCGAAGCCTTTGCCGGCCGCCCCAGCTCGCGCCGCTTCGATGGAAGCATTCAAGGCAAGCAGATTTGTTTGCCTTGCAATACCGGCAATAATCGCATTCGCCTGAACGATTTGCTCGGACCGCTCCCCTAGCCGCTGGACAGATTCCGCCAGCTCCTTCATTTTCTGATAGATGGCTTTCATTTGCGCGATCGCCGTCTCAACAGCCGTGTTGCCTGCACCCGCCGCTTGCTGGGCGAATAAAGACTGCTGATTGGCCGACTGCGTTGCGCCGGCAATTTGAGTAACCGCCTCTGACATTTCTTCCATAATGGAAACGCCTTGATGCACACTTCGCACCTGCGCGTCCGTTCCCGTCGAAATTTCTTGAATCGTATAAGTAATGCGTTCCGAAGACTCGCTAACCAGCTCGGCATTGCTGCTGAGCGCACCCGAGGCAGCGGCAACGTGCTGGGCACTCCTGCCCACCTGGCTGATTAAACTATGCAGATTCGTTCTCATGCCATTAAAAGCTATAGCCAAGTCTCTTAACTCGTCTCTGTTGCTCACGGCAATATCGCCCGTCGTTAAATCGCAATCGGCAATTCGCTCGGCCGTCCTTACCATGGAACGTATCGGAGTAACGATCGCTCTAGAAAGCAAGAGTCCAATAGCCAGCGCAAATAGGAAAGCGGCCAAACTAACCCAAATTAACGTTCGAACGGTCGATTGGACAACCACATGATTGCGTACCGTCGCCTCCTCCTGAACCGTTCTTTCCAGTGTTTCTATGGCAGCCGCAGATTGCGTCAACGTTTCTGTCGTGGGAATCGCCCACTGCATCGCTTCGGCTTTGGCTAAATCGGCATTCCCCTTGTCGGCGTATTCCGTCACTTTTTTAACTAGCCGCATAAACGTTTGATTAGAGTCCGCCATGGATTGAATCGCACTCTGCTCTTCCCCATCCTTAGCAAGCTCCCCCATTTGCGCAATAATTGACGAAAGCTCCTCGTTCACTTCCGTCAAAAGCTTCTCTTTCTCTTTCGCCGGATTCAGCACATAGCCGAGCAGCATGCTGTTCTGCATTTGGGTTTTCTCTTTGATCTCCGCAACATGCCGAAGAATCGTTACATTATCGTCCAAAAGCTTCGAGTAAGAGCTGTCCACTTTGTCCAAATAGGTATAAGACATGCCGCTAGTTGCCGCAACGAGTAAAGAAACAATGATAAAGGTCCCTACAATTTTGCCCCGCAAAGAAACCGCAAACTTCCTCTTCTCCCCACCGGAAGACCCTTTCTTCTGCATAGCTGCGCCCCCTTCGTAAACACGCAAACGCTTACACCTCTATTCGTAAAATAACAGGCTGCCCCGTTACGCGACAGCCTGTTAGCTTGTTAATCTTATTTGGAATTCATATATTTCCGCATATCGAAAGCTACGGCAGCGACGATAATAACTCCTTTAATAATCAACTGCCAGTACGGGCTGATGCCGATAAACGTCAAACCGTAGTTGATAACGCTGAAAATCAATACCCCTGCGAGAACGCCTGGAACCGTTCCGATACCGCCCGAGGTGGACACGCCGCCGACTACGCAAGCCGCGATCGCATCAAGCTCGTACATGTTTCCGTAGTTGTTCGTTGCGCCGCCGGTTCTCGCTGCTTCCAGCACCCCGGCCAATCCGTACAAAGCACCTGCAATGGAGTAAATGTAGATTAGGTAGCGGTTAACATTAATCCCCGAAACGACTGCTGCGTGAATGTTGCCGCCGATCGCGTACATGTACTTCCCAAGCTTCGTTTTGTTGAACACAATCCAAACAAGAATGGCAACTACAATGGCAATAATAACAATATAAGGAATGGAGTAGGTGGCATTCGATCCAATGGACCCTGTGCCCAGTTTACTAAAATCAGCTCGCAATCCGCCGATCGGTTGGGACTGATTCGGTTTCATATCGAAGTATAAGGAGTTGGCGCCGTACACGGCTACCATCGTACCGAGCGTTGCAATGAATGGCGGGACCTTCAATTTTGCGACGATAATCCCATTGATAAGGCCAATCAGTAGGCCGGCGGCAATCGCAATAATGATTGGCACAAGCAGCGGCATCTGTGGAAGATCCGGGAAAAATCTGCGGCCGTAATCCTGCGTTTGCAGCATCGAAGCCGAGATGACGGCGGTCAAACCGACGATCCTTCCTGTCGAAAGGTCGGTGCCTCCCGTAATCAAGACGAATGCGGCACCCAAAGCAATAATGACGCGCGTGGATGATTGCAGCAAAATATCACGAAGGATACTGACGGATAAAAAGCGCGGATCGTAAATCGCGATCCCGATAACGAGCACGACCAACACGATGTAGATTGCGTATTTGGTCACGAACCCACTAATGTCTCTGGATTTCAATGTTTCTGTTTTTGTACTCATGGTTTCTTGGCCCCCCATTATGCCATATGCTGTGCAGCAAGGCGCATGATCTCTTCTTCTGTTGCTTTATTTCCTTCTACGATCCCCGTAAGGCGTCCTTCGCACATGACCATGATTCGGTCTGACATCCCAAGAAGCTCGGGCATTTCAGAAGAGATCATGATGATACTTTTTCCCTGTTTCGCAAGGTCTGCAATGATCGAATAAATCTCAAACTTCGCTCCTACGTCAATCCCGCGAGTCGGCTCATCCAGCAAGAGCACATCGGGCTCTGTAAGCAGCCATCTGGCGAGCAGCACTTTCTGCTGGTTGCCGCCGGAAAGGTTTTTGATCAGCGCATGCATGTTCGGCGTCTTCACGCGAAGCATCTCGATGCTTTTCTCAACTTCGACTTTGCGTTTCGCTTCCTGAATGAACCCAAACGGGTTCATATACCGGCTTAAGTTCGCAATGACGGTGTTCTCCAGCACGGATAATACCGGGAAAATCCCTGTGACACGGCGTTCTTCCGTAAGCAGCGCAATTTTGTGACGAATGGCATCAATCGGCGATTTGAGCCTAACCTGCTTGCCATGTATCGAAATCTGGCCGGAAGCAACACCGCGTAATCCGAACAAGGCTTCGATCAATTCCGTCCGCTGCGCGCCAACCAGACCGCCTACGCCAAGAATTTCTCCCTTTCGAAGATCGAAAGAGACATTTTTGAAAGATCTTGGAATGACTGAAGTCAGTCCCTCGACACTCATCAATACGCCATTCGGCACATTGCTTCTTTCCGGAAAACGTTCTTTGAGATCGCGGCCAACCATCTTGGAGATGATCATATCGGTCGTCAATTGGGATGAGGGCCATGTTCCAATCTTGGCTCCGTCGCGCATAATCGTTACTTCATCCGAAATCTCGAGGATTTCTTCCATTTTATGTGAAATATAGATGATCGAGACGCCACGACTTTTCAAGTCGCGAATGATGCGAAACAGCTGCTCAACTTCATTGCCTGTCAACGACGAAGTCGGCTCATCCATAACAATGACTTTCGAATTGAAGGAAACGGCCTTGGCAATTTCAATGGATTGCACTTTGGAAACCGATAACGTTCCGACAAGTGTATCCGGATTAATATCCATTTGAAGCTGTTTAAACAAGCTTTCTGTATCTTGGCGCATCTTCTTGTGATCCACTAATTTCAAAGGTCCGATGCCTCTTTCAGGGAAGCGGCCTAACCAAATGTTCTCCATCACGTTACGGTGCGGTACCGGGTGCAGCTCCTGATGAATCATCGAGATGCCGTTTGCCAAGGCATCCTTGGAATTAAGAATAGATACGGTTTCACCGTTCAGCTTGATGTCTCCGCCATCCGGCTTATAAATGCCGAACAAGCATTTCATCAACGTCGATTTACCAGCCCCGTTTTCTCCCATCAGCGCGTGTACGCTTCCCGGGCGAACTTTCAGGGTAACGTTATCCAGCGCCTTGACGCCGGGGAACTCCTTGGAGATTTGATTCATTTCCAGTAAATACTCATGTAATGTCATGGTAACTCCCCCTACCAGCTCACGATAATCCCTACAAAGTGAAGCCATTTATTCGAAGCCTGTCTCTTTATCTTTGCACGGGTTTCCAAATAAGGAAGGCAAGAGCGGTTAACTGCTCTTGCCCGCTTCAATTGGGATTACTTCGCTTCGTTCATGTTAGCTTTAGTAATCTTTTTGTAGGAAATCCAGATATATTTACCGTCAGTAACATCATAGCCAGTCGTTTCTTTGCTTGGTACCAGACCGTTAGCAAGAGCAGTCGCTACGTTCGTTGTTGCCGCACCTTGGTTTTTCGCATCGTTCAGAACTGTTCCGAGCAGTGTTCCATCGCCAAGCGCTTGCAGAGCTGGAGCTGTCGCGTCTACGCCAACGACCGGCATGAATTTACCGCCTTCTTTGAAATAGCCTTTAGCTTTCAACGCTTCGATCGCACCTAGCGCCATATCGTCGTTGTTAGCAATTACCGCTTCGATTTTATCCTCGTTGGCAGCCAAGAACGCAGCCATTTTTTCTTGTCCTTTTACACGATCCCACATAGCCGTATCTTCAGCTACTTTTTCTACGCCCAGACCGGCATCCGTGATCGCTTGAACGGAGAACTTCGTGCGAAGCTCAGCATCTTGGTGCCCCGGCTCGCCTTTGAGCATAACGTATTGAATTTTGCCGTCTTTGTTTTTATCCGCTTCAGGATGAGCCTTGAAGTAGTCAACAAGCAATTGGCCTTCCATTGTTCCGGATTGCTCAGCTTTCGCGCCTACGTAGTAAACTTTATCCCATTTCTTCATATCGTCAGCCAGTGGCTCACGGTTCAGGAAGACAACCGGTACGTTTGCCGTTTTCGCTTTGTCGATAATAACGCCGGCCGCTGTACGGTCAACCGCATTGATCGCCAGAGCGTTTACTTTTTTCGTGATGAAAAGGTCAACTTTATCATTTTGTGTCGGTTGTGAGTTTTGGCTGTCTACGATATCCACCGTAGCTTTGTCTTTCGCTGCGTCAGCAATCGCTGCGCGTACACCGGACATGAACGTATCGTCGAATTTATAAATCGCTACACCGATTGTTGGTTTTTTGGCTTCTGTTTTAGCTGGAGCCGCTGTTGCAGCTGCACCAGTGCTAGCGCTTGCCGCCGGAGAAGTTGAAGGTGCTGTTTCCGTTTTGCTGCCACATCCTGATACTGTCGCAACCAGAGCGCTCGCTACTGCTAGGGTAATCAATTTTTTCAAGGTAAGACCCTCCCTAAAAAGTTGTTTTGTTTATTTACATTTCTAAATATAAGGCATGTGTAACAGGAAACAAATGCAATATCCTCACATCTTCTATCGAAATTCTCATCACTTTATAAACGGAAAAAGCAGCTTTTGATTGTCCGACCAGAACATATTGCTGAGGTCAATCGCTTTAATTCCGGTCGCTACGCGGTCCGGAATCTTTTTGCCATGCGAGGCTTCAACGGCATTTTTAACGCCCAAATAGCCGATGCTGAAAGGGTTTTGAATGATCGTCGCTTGAATGACGCCTTCCTGCAGCATCTCTAATTCTTCTGAGGTACTGTCAAATGTGATAATTTTCACTTTACCCTGGAGATTCATTCTCTGAATCGCGTCGGCCACACCAATCGAGGAAATTTCATTCAGCGCAACGATCCCGTCCAAGTGCGGATATTTCTCGATGATGTCTTGTGTAAGCTGATCCGCTGTTCCCCGGTCCGTCAGACTGTACACTTTGGCAATCACCTGAATGCCCGGATATTTCGATATTTCATCCAACAGTCCTTGCTCCCGGAGCTCTGTGTTGCGCTCCCCTTGCCTGAAGCTGACGATGGCGATATTTCCTTGCGTCCCGGCAAGCTTAATCAATTGCTGGCCTGCCATTTGCCCGGCATCGTAATTGTTGGCGCCAATGAAGCTCTTTGCTTTGCGCGATTCCACCTCGGAGTCGATCGTCACAACCGGAATGCCTTGTTCCGCCGCAGTTTCGACGACATCCGACAATTCCTTATAATCGTTAGCGGCGAGCACGATCGCGTCAGGTCCGCTCTTGACGGATTGCTCCATTAAGGCAATCTGCCCCTTCACATCCGCTTCATCGTCAGGCGCGCGAAAATCCAACGTGACATCAAATTCCTTTGCGGCTACCTCAGCGCCCATTTTAACCGTTTTCCAATAGTCCCCGTTCTGACTTCTCAGCACCACTTCCAAATGCTTCTTCTGAGCGGTTGGCGTAGTCTCGGTTTCCCGCATACAAGAAGACATAGAGACGACAGCTGCCAAGACAGCAAGAACGAGAGAGCCTAGTTTCATTGGTTTATCCATCGCTGCTCCTTTCTACTCTTCTTCCAGTATGGCCGGAATCCTGATCTTAACGACTGTTCCTTCTTCAAGCTCGCTTTCTACCTTAACCCCATACTCGGAGCCGAAATACAGCTGAATTCGCTCGTGCACGTTGCGCAGGCCGACGCCTGATCCCTTATCGCTTTTTACAGCCCCAATCATAATGCTTTTGACCATTTCTTCCGACATGCCCACACCATTATCCCGGACCTGGAGCAAGATCGTATCCTGGATTTTCTCCACGGAGATGTGAATATGACCTTTGTCCACCATATACTCGATGCCATGATACAGCGCATTTTCTACGAACGGCTGCAGGATCAGCTTCAACGTTCTATAGGGCAGCACTTCTTCCGAGACTTCAATCTCGTAATCGAACTTGTCCTTATACCTCATCTTCTGAATAATCAAATAGTTTCGGATATGCTCGATCTCATCCTCGATCGGGATAATGTTTTTCCCTTTGCTGAGCGAAATCCGAAAAAACTTGGACAGGGAGGTAATCGTCGTCACGACCTCCTCGTTTTTCCCGTTCCCAACCATCCGAACGACCGAATTGAGCGTGTTGTACAAGAAATGCGGATTGATCTGCGACTGCAGTACCTCCAGCTCGTTCTTTCTTTTCGTCTCCTGCTCATGGATATTCTGATCCATTAACTCGCGCACCCTGGAAACCATGAGATTGAAGCGGCGCGAAAGCTGCTCCACTTCATCTGCTCCGCGCACATGGATGTACGTGTCGAAATGCCCTTTCTCGACCATTTCCATCGACTTCTTCAGCCGTTTGATCGGCTTGGAAATGCGGGCTGACATGAAGGAGGAGATGAGCAGAATAAAAATAAGGACAATGACTAGCAGCCATATCATAAACGTATTGATTTCCTTGCGGGTCGTAATCATCTCATCCAAATAAGAGACCCCGATGATTTTCCAACCGATATTATTAACGGTCCTTACGACATTAAGCCGGGTTTCGCCCTCGCTGACATCCATATACTTGCCGTAGGAGAACTTGAGCGCCTGCTCCACATTTTCATATTTCAAACCAATATAAATAAGCTGCTGCTGAGGATGATACACAATGTTGCCGGCAGAGTCGTCGATGATGTAGACGTAGCCTTTTTTGCCCAAAGAAACCGTTCGGAACACACCGTCCAGCGTCTTAAAATTAACATCCACGAGAATAACCGCGTCCTCCCATCTCCCGTTTCTTTGAATCGAGACTCCTTTGCTCATCGAAACGACCCACCGGTACGGATCTTTAAACAGATTCTGAATATGCGGCAAGGAGAAGGAAAGATGATTCGGATTTTCCAATGCGGACTTAAACCAAGACTGCTCGATCAGCCGGGTGTTTTTGCGCATGGCCGTGTGATGAATCCCTGTGACCAATTCGCCGTCCGCAGCAAATAAATTAATCGAGACGATATCCTCGCGCGTGCTTGCAATCGTTTCCAGCTGCTCGGTCAGCTTATCCGAAGGGACGCCGTGGCTTTTGGCAATTTTGGCATCAACCACTTCGAAGGTATCCGCCATCCCTTTTATATAATTTTCCAAATTGATCTGAACCTGCTCCACGATCTGCTGCGTGTTCAGGAACGCACTTTCTTCCGCCGTCCGGGAAAATTTATTATAAAGCACCAGCGAAATGATCAGCATGACCGTCACCGTTATGAAAATAAAAGAGATCGTAATGGCAAACTGAATGCTCTTTACTCGCATCGTGTCCAGCAGCACATCATACAAAGGCTTGAATAGAGCTCTTGCTTTTCGTATCAAAACTAACCCCCCGCTCCTTAACCCTACTGCCCTTTCGCACTGTTATTGCGATATTCCTTTGGTGAAACGCCGACATTTTTGCGGAATGAAAAGCTGAAATAGTTGGCATCGGCATAGCCTACCTTCTCAGCAATCTCCAGTGCCTTCATATCTGTGGTGCGCAGCAGCTCCTTCGCCGCTTCCATGCGGATATGGTTCAAATAGTTTACAAAGGTCATTTTCGTCTCTTTCTTAAAAATACTGCTGAAATATCCCGCGCTGATATGCAAATGGCCGCACACTTTATTAATCGTGATATCGCCTTCGTGATAGTGGTTCTTCGTATATTCTTTGGCCATCTCGACCAAGTTCTTGTAGGTATATTGGCGGTCCGTCGCGATATGGTTCATCATCGAGGCGCACAGCTCGGCAAGCCAGTGCTTGGCTTCTTCCAGCGAGGTAAACTTATTGATCTCTGTAAAAGGTACGAAATTATCGCCGAATACTTCGTCTACATTCAAATTCGAATCCTTGGCAGCTTTCAAAATACAGGTTAATATTTCGAGCAAATAAATCTGGTAATCCTTGACGGAAACGGCTCCCTCAATCCCTTGGAAAAGCTCGTCCATCGTCTCGCGGATCTCCTGATTCGTCCCGACCTTAATGCAGCGCGTCAAGGCGTGCTCTTTCACATCGTCGAAACGAACTTTCTCTCCGCTGCGCGTCTCTACATCATCGATGGAAATGATCCGATTATTGCCAAGAATAAGCCTGTAATCCAGCGCCAGCACAGCGTCTTCATACGAATAGCTGATTTTGGTCACATCCTTCATGACCGTTCCAATGCCGACCGTTAACGTAAACTTCAAATATTTTTCTACATTCTGCCGCACTTCCTCCAGCACCTTCATCGTCTCCTGCAGCGCGGTTTCCCTGTCTTCGCTTTCCCTGGCCGCCAAGACGACCACTTGATCCTGATGCATAAAAACAAGACCAAGACGGCGTCTGTCCGCAATCTCTTCCGTAATGTTTAACAGGGCGAAATATTTCAAGGCCTGATCCGCCGAATATTTCAAGGAAACAGACTTGGACAGCTCTTCCCGATTGTCCAGCTCCTCTTCGGGAATCAGCACCCCGTCGATGCTCATTACGGCAGCGACGAAGCTGCGGCCATTCAGCTCGATGCCATAGTTTGCCGCCTTCTCGTACACTTCTTCCCGCGGGAGCTTCCGGTTCATGAGCGTCGCCAAGAAATTTTCCTTGAGCACAGGCATGCTCTTCCTGTAATGCTCCATCAGCAGCTGAACATTTTCCCGGTGCGCCACTTCCTCCTGAATCTGCCCCTTCACCTTCAGCAAGGCATTGATGAGCTCCTGCGCGGAAAAAGGCTTCAACACATATTCATCAATATGCAGCTTTATCGCCCTCTGGGCATACTCAAACTCATCATGTCCCGTAAGAATAATGAGCTTAATGGTCGGGAAGCGCTCTCGAATGGCTTCAGCCAGCTGAAGCCCATTCATGAACGGCATCTGAATGTCCGTTACGACCACGTCCGGCTGCAATCTCTCCACCATTTCCAACGCTTCTCTGCCGTTCTCCGCTTTCTCAATGACCTCGAAGCCAATCGTTTCCCAATTGATTTCGCGGACAACCCCTTCCCGCACATCCTCTTCATCGTCGACTAAAATTAACTTGTACATTTTCGCCCCCCTAAATGTTTGCATGGAAAGTCAACCAATTGGCAGTTATTAGCAACCTTTTTTTAACCATATTGTACTAAGCGCCTTTGGAATACACAACAGGATTAATATCGTTAAAGGACAAGGAAGTAATGGTCATCTTTACCTGGCCTCTGTTAAAATAAGGTAGACAGCACTTATGTACACATTGACATATCATTTCATCCCATGAATGATTCGAGGAGGAACAGCCGTTGGATTTCGCACAAATAGGACGAATCGCTTCGCTCATCCAAGAAAATGTAGGCAAAGTCATCATCGGCAAAGAGGATACGGTCGAATTGCTCGTCATCGCCCTCATTGCTTCCGGACATGTGCTGCTGGAGGATGTGCCGGGCACCGGAAAAACGCAGCTGGCTAAAGCGCTCGCCCGCTCCCTGGACGGCACGATGAAGCGCATCCAGTTCACGCCCGACCTGCTGCCTTCGGATGTTAGCGGCATTAACTTTTACAATCAAAAGCTGGGCGAATTCGAATTTCGCCCAGGACCGTTATTCGCGCACATCGTGCTCGCCGATGAGATTAACCGCGCAACGCCGCGCACCCAATCCTCCTTGCTGGAAAGCATGGAGGAGCGCCAAGTGAGCATCGACGGGGAAACGCGCTCGCTCGAAGCGCCGTTTCTCGTCATCGCCACGCAGAACCCTGTCGAGAATCAGGGGACATTCCCGCTGCCGGAAGCCCAGCTCGACCGCTTCCTGATGAAGCTGTCGCTCGGCTACCCGTCCGCGGCGGAGCAGGTCGAGATTTTAAAGCGCTACCAGCAGCAAGATCCGCTGGATCAGCTGCTGCCGGTCGTAGGGCGCGCCGAGCTGCTCGAAGCGCAGCGCTTGTTCACGCAAGTGCGCGTCAGCGGCGAGCTGCTGCAGTACCTCGTGCAGCTCGCGGAAGCTACGCGCACGCATGCGGATGCCGCGCTCGGCGTCTCGCCGCGCGGCGTGCGCGCCTTGATGAAGGCGGCGCAGGTATACGCGGCGCTTCGCGGCCGCGACTATGTGCTGCCGGATGACATCAAGGCGCTGACTCCGCCCGTCTGGGCGCACCGCATCCTGCTGCGGACGCGGTCGCGCCAGCAGGACCTGCAGGTGCGGTCGCTGCTGGCGGGCATCCTTGCGGCGACCCCCGTGCCGACGGAAGCGAAGCTGAGGTAGCGATGGGCATCTCCTGGATTCTGCTCATCGCCGCCCTGCTGTTCGCTCTTCAGCATGCCGTTATCAGCCGCTGGGGATTTCGCGGTCTCACGCTTAAACGTACGTTCAATCAAGCGCACTGTCATGCCGGAGATCGCATCGAAATGATCGAAACGATTCAAAACCGCAAGCTGACGCCCATTCCCTGGCTTCGCCTGGAGTCCACGATCCATGCCGGGCTTCACTTCGCGAAGATGAGTAATCTTGCGGTAAGCAGCGGCGCAATCTTCCAGAATCACCGCAGTCTGTTCAGCCTGATGCCGTATACCCGCATCGTACGGCGCCACCAGGTCCTCTGCGCCAAACGGGGCTGGTATAAGCTTGAAACCGTTTCCGCTACCATCGGCGATCTTGCCGGCATGCAGGCTGCGACGATGAGCCAGCGCCTGGATTTGGAGCTCCTCGTGTACCCTCGCTTGGTGAGCCCGGATGACATCCCGCTGCTATCGAGCCGCTGGCAAGGGGACATCACGGTGAAGCGCTGGATCATGCCCGACCCGTTCCTCGTGTCCGGCGTGCGGGAGTATCGCTACGGCGATACGATGAACAGCATTCACTGGAAGGCTACCGCCCGCAGCCAGCGATTGCAGGTCTACAATCGGGAGTTCACCGCAGACCCGAGGCTGTTCATCATCGTCAACACCCAAATAACCCAGACGATGTGGGATGCCGTAAGCGATCCCGAGCTCGTGGAGAAAGGCTTGTCCTACGCCGCCACACTGGCCGAGTATGCGATTAGCCAAGGCGTTCCGGTTGGTTTCGGATACAACGGTGCTCTCGTAGGACAGCCGGGCGCTCCCGTGCACGTCTCTCCCGCAGGAGGTCAACCGCATTTGGCGTATCTGTTCGAAACGATGGCCAAGCTGGCGATCTCCTGCACCCGCTCCTGCAGCGACTTTCTGGATGAGAGCATCCTGCAGGAAGGAAGTGTCTTGGACATCGTCTTGCTGACCGCCTTCGTTTCCGATGCGATGGAAGACAGTATTCAGCGGCTTGAAGCCTTGGGGCATACCGTCTTTATCGTTCCTTTGCAGCACGGACTGCTAAGCCTGCACGAAAGGGAGGTGAGTCCATCCGATGTCAACGCCGCTTCAGGTGAAAGCACGGCAAGCCGATAAGGAGAAGAAGGAGAAGAAGGCGGCTTATCTCAAAGTCTTCGCGTTCTCTCTCCTATTCGCTGCAGCCGAACTCATTCTATTCTCGCCCCTTGTGGTGGCTGCGCATATATATTTGTCAGTGCTCCCTCTCTGGCAGCTGGTTTTGCAGTTCTTGCTGGTTTTCGCAGCCGGCAGCTTCTTAGGTCGCACGAAATGGCTGTCTCGCAAGATTTACGAGCTAATGGGAAGCGCATTGGCCGGTTTTACGGCAGCCTGCCTTTTTCAAGGGAACAATTGGCACAGTTGGGTCTGTGGAGGTATCGGCATGCTGCTTGCTTACCGCGGTATTCGCTGCACGAAAGACGGCTGGCTTTCCATCTTCCCCTCAGCCTCCTTTGCCGTTGCAGGCTCGGTGTATTTCGTCGGCGTTCCGCTTATGGGACATCAAGCTAGCTTTCAGCCTTACATGAACTGGTTGAACGGACTCGGGTTCGTCTCGCTGATCATCTTTTTCTTTGCTTTCCATCGCAACGGCCTGCTATACGCCACATTAGCCGGCGACGAGCGAGCGGCCTCTTCCTCCCTGTCGGAGACTGTGAAGCGCTCCAGCCGCATTTGGTTAATCGCATTAATTATTCTTATATGTATCGTTTCCTATTTCCAGCAAATTCGGCAGGGCATCGTCGCCGGTTTGCGTGCGGCCATCGCATGGCTGCTGCGCCTCATGCAGTCCGATCCTCCGACGGAAGCACCGCCGGAGCCGAGCCCTTCAGCTGCACCGCCGCTTCTGCCTCCCGCGGACAGCAAGGAGCCGGGCTGGTTGGACGCCTTGCTGCACGTTATCCAAGTCGTCTTCGTATATGCGGTTGTCATCTCCTTAATCGTCCTGGTCATTTATGTGATTGTATCCAAGCTCGTGCCTGCTGCGGCTGCGCTCCTGAGACGGTTGATGAATCGTTCTCTCAGCAGCAAGAAAGACATGGAATCCGAGGGCTTCTTGGATGAAGAAGAAGCGCTTGTCGATTGGAAAGGGCTGCCGCGCCTGTGGTGGAAGCAAATGAAGAAGGGAAGGAACAAAGAGAGGAGCTATGCGAAGAAATGGTCGCTCTTACCGGACAACCGGGAGCGCATCCGCTTTCTTTACCGGCTATTGATCGAACGGGCCGCACTTAGCGGGTATACGTATAAAGAAGCGATGACCCCGAACGAAACGGAAAAAGATCTCAGCCAGGGGAAGCAGCTGCCTTCCGAGACCGTTCATGTCGTTACTTCGGCCTATAACCAAGTGCGGTACGGCGAAAACGAAGTTTCCGATGCCCTGTTGGATCAGGTGCTGCAATCAGTCGAGCCCAGCCTTCGCAATCGCTTGAAGTAGCCGGATTCGCCCAATTGACAAACCAAAAAGGAGGCTGTACAGCATCTGACTGCATGGCCCCTTTTACTTTTTTATGAAAAATCGTCACATTCCGTCTCTCCGCCGCATATGCATAATTGTTTGAATACATTTGATGAGGTGGTTTTGAGATGTTAGCATTAAAAACTAGCTGTGAAAGAGAAGAAGTCGTTCAAACTTTATGTGACATGGGCTTGGATCAAATCGCAAGATGGATCATGGTATTGCCTGAAGACCGGTGGGAAAACATGTTTCTCTCGACATGGCCAACACTTGCGAAAAAATGCGGCTTCAACAGATAGCTGCTTTTACATAAACATAGGAAACGATTTATTTGGCCTTTGCTCTATGCGCTTTTTGCATCGGGCTTTTTCTTTTTCCATTTGGCTTGCTGCCCTTTATCTGTTCGCCGACCATCTTTGCAGCTTATGTATATTTCGTGTGAAAAGTCCTGTCAAAAACCGGGGAAAGCCGAATTCCACCAGCTTCTGCTTCACAAGCTCCTTCATTTGCTCGGCGGTCATATCAGGCTGTGTAAACTCGCCGTTGTGGTAGCAATGACTGCAATAAACCTTGCTCTTCGCGCCCGATTTCTCCGTTCCTCCGCCTTGTTCATCGCGTGCCAAGGGCATTCCGCAGCTTTGGCAGTTTTTATAAACAGCATCCATGTTCGTCGTACCTCCTCGTTAGCTTCATATTCCTATCATACCAAGGCAGCTTTCAAAAGCAATGAATATTTGACACAATTTCCGTCCAAATGACAGATGAGCTTGAATTCAAGCGCTTTCACAGGAGGATTTGGCTCTTTGCAGGCGAACTATACAAGTGTACATTTTTATGAAGGAGGGACAAGTTGTGAAGCCCGTCACAGTCAAAGATTTAGCACAGCGTTTCTCGCTCGAAGTACTTGCCGGACACTCGGAACTGCACCGTCCGATTACCAAAACAAAAGCGCATCGCCCCGGGCTCGAGTTTGTCGGCTATTTCGAATATTTCCCGCAAGAGCACGTGCAGCTCTTAGGGCGGAAAGAGATTACTTATTTGCACAAACTCAGCGAGCATGAAAGAAATCTTCACATCGGCAATATTGTCAAATATCATCCGCCTTGTTTCGTCGTCACCAGAAACCAAGAAGGCTTAAAATATTTAACGAAATACTGCGAGGAAGAACGTATTCCGCTTCTCCGAACGCCCGCCACTACTAGCAAGTTTCAGGACCTTGTTGATTTATTTCTCAGCAAAGCCTTAGCTCAGGAAATTGCGGTTCACGGCGTTTGCGTCAACGTATCGGGGATCGGCATTCTGCTGCGCGGCAAGTCCGGAGTTGGCAAAAGCGAAACCGCCCACACCTTGATCCGCCGGGGGCACCGCCTCGTTGCCGATGATATTGTGGTGTTGAAAAAGATCAGTCCGGAGACGCTGCTGGGCACGCATAACGGGAAAACGAAGGAATTCCTCGCGCTTCGCAGCATTGGGCTTATTAACGTATCGCGTCTCTACGGCCGCAAGGCTTTCCAAGATGAAACGCGGATCGTGCTTGATATTGAGCTGACCCAGTGGAAGGAGCATGCGCTCAACAACGATTTGGAGCTTGAGCCTTCTTTCACGGACTATATGGATATCAAAATTCCCCATATTGAAATCCAACTCCAGCCTGGACGGGATGTTGCCGGTCTTGTTGAGGCGGCGGCCAACAGCTGGTATTTGCGCCAGCAAGGATACAGTGCGGCGGAAGAGTTCATGCAGCGCCTGCAGAGCGATGTCTGAGTACCGCCCCAAAACAGCTTGCTAGACCGAAAGCTGTTAGTGGAGGTGTATTCTTATGCGCAAAAAATTACCATTGATTATTATTTCCATCACTTTGGTGGCTTTAATGGTCTGCGGGTGGACAGCCTATGCATCGACTTCGTCCAACTCAGCTATGTCTACTTCGCTCAAAGGAGCTTTCAAATCCGTTAATTCGGATGCTGTCACCCTGACTACGGAGAATGGAGATCAGTCGGTGCCCTTAGCTAAATCGGTATGGGTCTACCGCAACGATCAAAAAGCGCTGCTAACTGACTTGCAAGCGGGCGATCAGATCGAAATCATCGTGAACAGCAAGCAGCAGGCCGCTTATGTCAAAGCGTCTTCCCTTGCGGCCAGCGAGCCTGTGCCATCACCGGCTGCATCAGCTTCTGCTTCTGCTGCACCGGAGCCGACGCTGCCCCCGGCAGCTGCCGTGAACCAGGTGCCTGCACCGGCGACACAGAAACCGGAAGCCCAAGCAATGCCGTCCTCTCCACCGGATAAAAACATTTATCCCGGCTTGCAAGGCATCGATCTTAACGTCGATGGGAAGCATTTCAAGCTGCACATCGGGCAATCCAAAGGTGCGGCGAGCGGCACTACCTACGATCTCAGCATTAAGCCTGAGGACGCCGGCATGATTCACCTTAAAGGTGATGAAGCTGCCCAGTGGATTCAGAAGCTTTTGGCTGCTATTGATCTCAAATCGCCGGATGCAGAGCAAAAAATCGCAGGTATGCTTGCCAAGCAGTACAACTTGGATGCGAGCAAATTGCATGTCAGCATGAAAACGAAGTGGGAGCAGCAGCAAGCCCAAATGCAGCAGAACGTTCCAAACAAACCGAAGGAAGATCGTAAAGAAGATAAAGAAGATCAAAAAGATCATAAAGACGACCGCAAAGATGGACGCAAAGATGACCGAAAAGACGATAACAATAACAAGCAGCATGGCAAAGATGATCCTAAAGCAAAAGATAAAGCGCGCAGCAGCGGTCATCACGATGATTAAAAAAGCCGTCCGGCCCCTAGGGGCCGGCGGCTTTTTTTAGTCTTTTTCTTTCTTTCCCTTGCCGTGTCCGTTTCCGCGTCCGGGAGGCTTTTTGTCCTCCTTCTCTAGCTTCGCCGGAGGCACATTGGAGACAGGCGGGGCTGCCTCCAGCCCCACGATCGGCATATCGAACGGAACGACAGGTGTTTGAGCTAACGCCCGGGCCATTATTTCCCGAAATAAGACAGCCGGCACAGCACCGCCGGACGTCGTTAAATAATGCGTTTTGTCCGTTCGGTCATACCCGACCCATATGGCAGCCGTCAGCTCCGGCGTATACCCCACAAACCAGGCATCCTTGGCGCTGCCACTGCTTATGCCCTCGAACTCCTTCGTCTGCGGCAGCTGAGTGGTCCCCGATTTTCCTGCAACAGGGCGGTTCATCGCAGCATTCTTTCCTGTCCCTTGCTGCACGGCGACTTGGAGCATCGATGTCATCGCATAAGCCGTTTCGGGCTTCATCACTTGCACACCCTTTTGAGCGGCTTGAACGAGCAAGTGCCCGCTGCTAGTTTCTATTTTCGTAATCGTATGAGCTTCATGAAAGTCTCCTTTCGCGGCAAAAGCACTGAAGCCCTGCGCCATTTGGAGCGGTGACACCCCCTCGGACAAACCCCCTAGCGCAATGCCAAGCTGACGATCCTGAGCAGGCAGCGTGATGCCCAGCGATTTGGCGAATTGCAAGCCCCGGTCAATGCCGATCTCGTGAAGAAGCCACACGGCCGGCACATTCCAGGAAGAAACGACCGCCTCCTGCATCGTCACCTGTCCCCGCGTTTGATGATCCCAGTCTTGGGGCTGATAACCCTCAATATTAAGGGGACCGTCGTACAAGGTGGAGAATGGCTTATAGCCTTGCTCGAGCGCGGGACCATACACCACAATAGGCTTAAAAGAAGACCCCGGCTGCCGCTTCAATTGCGTAGCGTGACTGAATCCGCGGAAGACGCTTTCTCCCCGTCCCCCTGCCAAAGCACGAACGCCTCCTGTCCGCTGATCGACAATGGCAGCCCCGCTCTGGATGAGCTGGTCCGGCTTGCTCTCGGGAAAGAAACTATCCTCCTTGTAAACTTCTGTTACCGCATTTTGCACCGCAGGATCCAGCTCTGTCGTAATGCGTAAGCCGCCCGTCAGCAGCTGCTCTTCCGTGAAGCCATACACGCGAACAGCTTCATTAATGACTGCATCGACATATGCAGGGTATCTGCCTTTCAGATCATTGCCTTCGGATTTCACGACACCGATCGCGGCAGCTTTCGCCTTTTCGTAGTCCTGCGGCGTAATTTTCCCTTCATCGCGCATCAAGAGCAGCACGGTATTCCTTCGTTCCAATGCATGCGCTTCATCCTGAAAAGGCGAGTACCGGCTCGGCGCCTTTGGCAAAGCGGCAAGAACCGCAGCCTCAGGCAGGGTTAAATCCTGTACGTTTTTATTAAAATAGGTCTTAGCCGCCCCCTGCACACCCCAGCTGCCTTCCCCAAAATAAATGCTGTTGAGATACATTTCCAGAATTTCATCTTTGCTGTATGTCGTATCAATTTTGATCGCGTACGCTGCTTCCCGCAATTTGCGCCCCACTGTTTTGTCTGCATTGAGAAAAAGATTGCGCGCCAACTGCTGTGTAATCGTGCTGGCTCCTTCCGAATAGCTGCCCCGCACGACATCGCGAGCTACCGCACGCAAAATAGATTGGAAATCAATGCCCGTATGCGAGTAAAATCTCCGATCCTCCACAGACACGATGGCATCCGTAAGCACCTTCGGCATCTGCGCGATCGGCACAGGATCGATCTTCGAAGCAGAAAGCTGTGCCGCCGCTTTGCCGTTTTTGTCCAACACGAGCGTCGCTTCCGGCAGCGGCTGATTTAATTTTGAAACATCGAGCCCGCGTATGTAAGTATAACAAGCTGCGAACACAGCTATTCCGCCGGTCAGGAGCACAGCTAAACTTATTTTCCAGAACCTTTTACTCGTCCACAATCGTTTAATCATCTTACCTTCCCCCTTACGTTCGCTATAGGTATTCGTTCTTTGCCTAAAGTTAGCGACGCATAAAAGAGTCCATTTCATGTCAATTGGGACATTCACTTGGAGGTAAGTGCAGCGTTGATGGAAGGCTTCCGGGTCCGCGGCCGCCGTCAGTTAACGCTCGCCAAGTTCACCCGAGACAGCCTTTTCGGCCGTCTCACAGCACTTCCACACCGTCCCGGCCTCCGAGACGGCCTTTTTCGACCTCTCGCGTACCTCTCCGCTCCAAAAAACAAAAACGCGCCCTCCCCGATGGGGAAAACGCGTTTCATTACTATGCGATCGAAGTCGGCGCTCCAAAAACAGACGAATACCCGCTGATCCCGCTCAGGATACGCTCGGCTTCTTCATCCTTCATGGAGCCGTACCGCTCGACGGCATCGACGATTTTAGGGAACAAATGAATATCCCCGGCGCTAGCGAACCCGCATATCCCAGGGAATGAAAGCACAAAATGCACGCAAGCATCAATTATCTGCTGCTGATCGAACGGCTCATACCACGTCGCATATGGACGCTCCTGCCCCTCGGCCCATGGTGCCTTCGCGATGGCTTTAATGACCCGGACAGCCGCTTGCTGCTTGCCGGCCTCTTCCATCAGGGCATCGAAAGCCTCCCGATACTTCGGAATGCTGTACATGTAATAATTCAGCGGCAGCAGCACCGTCGCGAAGGGAAATCTATGCAACGCTTCCAAATGGACGATTGGCGCCTCATGCCCGTGGCCGGTAATGCCTATTTCCTTGACGATGCCTTCCGCTTTCGCTTCCAAAACGGCTTCCAACGCGCCGCCCTTCTCCGTACAGCGGTCCAGCTCCTCCATGGTGCCCACGGCATGCAGCTGAAGTAAATCAACGGAGTCTACTTTCATGAGCTCCAAGGAGCGATAGATCTCTTCCTTGGCTTCCTTCTTCGACCGTTGTCCTGTTTTCGTAGCCAGAAAAATCTCTCCGCGCACTTGGCTAATCGCAGGCCCCATGCGCAGCTCAGCATCGCCATAGCTGGCGGCTGTATCGAAATGGTTCACCCCATGCTGCAGGGCATAAGCAATCGATGCATCTGCTTCCTCCTGCTTCACATTGCCAAGACTTGCTGCACCAAACATAACGACTGAGCTTTCGTAATTCAAACGACCTATTGTTCGTTTCAACATGGATGAAGCGCTCCTTCCTTATTGTCCTTGCTCCCTTTAACCATATCATTTCCAGAACCTAGAATACAATCGTCTCCCCTTTTTACACGACAAAAAGAAAAAGCCCTCGGATACCGGCAAATGCCAGCATCTGAAAGCTTAAGCTCCAACTAGTATGTTGCTCCTTGCAAAAACTTCACTCTCTCCCCCATAGGAGGAATTTCGTTCCCGTCCACAATCACTTCTACAACAACCGGACCGCCATGAGCCAGCCACTCTGTCACATGCTCACTCTGCAATTGATCAAGCGATGTAATCTCGGCATGACGCAATCCCAGAGACCCCGCCATCCCCGCGATGCTTACCCGCTCTTGAGAGAAGTCATCGAGACAACGTTTGTACTGCAGCATATGGCCGTGATAGACCATCCCCAAACGGGCGTTATTGATGACTACAAAAAGAATCGGAAGCTGATACTCCTTCGCAGTCAGCACTTCTAAACCATGCATGAAGAAGCAGCCGTCGCCTGTGATACAAATCGTCGGCCTGTTCGGCTCGGCCAGCTGCGCGCCAATGACTCCGCCTAGTCCGGAGCCCATGCCTCCGAAATTGATGTCGATGTCGAATTCTTGACCGCTTTCGATCCCTACATTTTGAATCGAGTAGGTCATGAACTCACCGATATCCAGGAAGAATCGGGTATTCTTCGGCGCAGCAGCGCTAAGACTGCGAATGGCAGAACGCGTATTCCATTTCTCCTCCACCTGTTCGGATGCGGCAGCAGCTTCCGTCAAACCGGCGAAGACATCGCTGACAGTCTCTTCATCCTCCAGTCCATCTTCCGACAGCTGATCAAGAAGCTCCGCGATGACCATCTTAATTTCACCATGCACCGGATAAGCCGTTTCGTAACATTTTCCAAGCTCGTTTGGATCATAATCGATGTGAATAAGCTCTCGTCCTGCAACTAAACGCGACTCCCAATTGCTTGTCGCCAGCTCTCCCAGGCTTGAGCCGATAATAAGCAGCACTTCGTGGTTGCCGCCATTCAAATAGTCGCTTGCTTTGGGGCTCGCTGAAAGGCCGTATCCCCCTAAAGACAGCGGGTGGTTGTCCGGGAAAGCCCCTTTGCCTCGAGGCGTTGTCGCGACGCCCCAACCAAGCTTTTCAGCAAAGGGTACGATGCTGTCAGAGGCTGCTTTAGCCCCGTTTCCGAGCAAAATGGCCCCACGGGAGCCTGCAGCCTTAATACGCTGCGCAGCCGCCTTCACAGCCGCCAAATCCATAACAGGCTGCTGCACAGGAGGCAGCACCGGAAGCTCTCTATCGCCGATATCTGTCATTTGAATGTCGATCGGAATGGCCAAATGAACAGGACCCGGCACACCGCTAATTGCCGTATGATAAGCCTCCGCCAAAATCTCCGGCAGCTTATGGGCATCGAGCACGGTTCGGCTCATCTTCGTGATCGAAGCAAAAATCGGCTCCGCATACAGCTCTTGCGCGCCACCCTTGCCCAGCTTTGTAGAGGGAACCGAACCCGTAATAAAAATAACAGGCAGCTTCTGTTTCCAAGCGTTCGCAGCCGGAGTTACCAGATTCGTCGCTCCCGGTCCGCTGGAGGCGACACAAAGCGATGGAATGCCAGTAATTCTCGTGTATGAACCTGCCATATAACCGGAACTATTCTCGTGCTTAGCCACAATGGGCTTAAGCTCCGGAATATCCACAAGGGCGTCATAGATAGCATTGATTGAACCCGCCGGAATACCGAATACGTATTTAACTCCTTGCTGTACAAGAAACCTCAATCCTACTTCAATCGCCCGCATTGTTTTTACTCCTTCCCGGTAGGTAGTGTAAATTTAAATACCGAACCTTGGCCTTCGTTGCTATCGAACCAAATGCGGCCGCCGTGCAGCTCAATCAACTGCTTAGAAATCGCCAGTCCGAGACCTGTTCCATTGATTTGGTTATTCGCTTGATAAAATTTCGTGAAAATATTTTTCTGCTTTTCAAAAGGAATTCCAATTCCGTTATCATGCACTTCCACGGTCAGCAAATTATCTTCGAACTTCGTTTTTATTGTAATTACACCCAGCGGTGGCGTGAATTTAATCGCATTGGAAAGCAAATTAAGCAAAATTTGCAGGATGCGCTGTTTATCGACTCTGACGACGCTATCGATTTCCGATTCTGTCTCAACGACTAGAACCAATTTCTTTTTATTAATCAGCGACTGCACAATATGAACGGATTCCTTCACAATTTCGTTAAAGTCCGCTTCGGTGTACATCAATTCGAATTTGCCGTTCTCCATTTTGGCAAAATCGAGCAGTTCATTCACCTGATCAAGCAAACGGTCGATGGACTTGGCGGCAATATCCAGCAAATCCTTCTGCGATTCGTTAAGTTCCCCTAGAATGCCTTTTCCAAGAATATCAACAGATCCTTTGACCGCTGTAATCGGCGTGCGCAGCTCATGTGACAATGTGGCGATGAAATCGCTTTTGAGCTCATTCAGATGTTCCAGCTCACGAACCAGGCCTTCCAGCTTAAAGTTGGCTTGCTGCAGCTCAATGGAGCGCTCATGCACGGAATGGTCTAACGTCTCGGTATGCTGCGCATTGGATAACGCGGTTGCTGTCGCATCCGAAATGGACTGGCAGAACTCCAGAAGGCTGGCTTCATATTTCCGCTGCTTGCCGATGGACGGAATCGCCACAACGCCGTAAACGGAACCTTTGGCTACAAGCGGGAACACCATGATACTTTTGATATCAAAAGAAACGAATGCTTTATGATTAGGCCGTGGATCTGCATAAACGTCCTCGATGGCCGCTGATTTTTTCTCCGTGATGACTTCATACAACAGCCGGTCGTTTTCAATCGTTAACTTGACCTCGCGATGCTTCACCTTCCATTCGTCCATCGTCACATTTTCCGAAGACAACTGGTAGGGCTCAATCGTGTGCTCTTTTTCATTGTACAAATGGATTCCGATATCTTTCGATCCGCTTGCTTTGCGCATGTAATAGAAAAACGTATTGAGCACATCTTTGACGGACAAAGATTCCGATAAAGCTTTCGTCGCATCGAGAAGAAGCTGCTGCTTCTCCATCAGCAGTTGACGCTGTTCGAACATCCGGATATTGCGAATAGCCACACTGGCCATATTAACGAATGCTTCCGTGACTTCCATCTGCTCCGGTGTAATATTCATCGGTTTACCGAAATCATGGACGAAAACAAGCCCAAACACCTCATTATCGACAATGACGGGAATCCCGAGGATGGATTTTATTTTCAGCAGCTGTCTTTTGGACTGATCCAAACGCAGGTCTACACTCGTATCCGATATATAGTCGCTGGATTGGTTGCGCAGAATATCTCTTACGAACTCATCTTCTTTAGGATCAATCAACAATTCCGTTATATCTACAGGTAATTTATTGCCTTTATCTCCTTTAAACGTACCATCGGGCTGCTTTAAGAAAAAACCAACCAGATCTGCCTGCGTGATCTCACCGGCAATCGCGTCTACGAAAACTTGCAAAATTTCTGACAGCTCAAACTGCGAATTTATGACTTTCGTCATTTGAAACAATTTTTGAAAACTCATAAGCTCCATGACCATGCTTCCCTCATTCTCCTTTGATTAGCGAATCTTTATTTGATGTCTTCCACTGTTTTTAGCTCCGAGTAGTGCAGAATCAGCTTGTGTAATGATTTGCTCAAAACAGGTTGGATCGAAATTTTTAGTTAGTCCGATACTCACTGAAAACACTTGCGACTTATTAGGTGCAAGGCTGACCTTTAAGCTGTCTACCGCTTTAATGATACTATCCGCTATTTCAACACAGTTCTCTTCATTCTGAAGCAAGACCAAATACTCATCCCCGCCATATCGAAACGCTAAATCGCGCTCGGAAGAAATCTTGGACAGTATGATCGTGGCAACTTCCCGCAGGACCTGATCTCCGACCAAATGACCGAAATTATCATTAATGTCCTTAAAATAATCCATATCCACCATCATAGCCGCTTGGAATTGCTTGTTCCCCTCTTTGATCATACGAATGGTAATATCGAGATAAGCCCGATTATATAAGCCCGTTAATGCATCCACATAAACAAGCTTGGCTAGCTGCTTATTGTCTTTCTTCAGGTTCTTTATCTTAGCTTTTTGATGGAGGGCGATCTCAACTTTCCGTTCCAGCACATCCAGATCAAAAGGCTTTGTCAAATAATCAACCGCCCCTAGGCGCAATCCTTGTAAAATGTCTTCTTTCTGCGCATTGGCGGACAAGAAAATAATAGGCGTGTCAAAATCAGCTTCTCCGATTAGTTGTTTGCATATCTCAAATCCCGTAATTTCAGGCATCATGACATCCAACAAAATCAGATCAGGCATAATTTCTTTGACCATCGCAATAGCCTCTTTACCATCTTCGACAGTGAAAATTTCATAGTGCAACGAATTCAAAAAGATACGAAGTATGTTTAAATTATGAGGTTCATCATCGATGATAAGAATACGACCGTTCATTCAGCTATCCCATCTTTCATTTCGATAATAGTGTTCCGTCTAACCATCCATTTGCATTTGCTCATCGATGATGCTCAAGAAAATTCGCACTAGTTTCTCGTCAAATTGTTTGCCCGAATGGGTAAGCAGCTGCTCCCTCACTTCATGCACGTGAAGCGAATTCCGATATACTCTCGTAGATGTCATGGCGTCGAATGCATCGGCGATACTCACAATACGCACAAGATAAGGGATATCCTCGCCGCTCACTTGATCCGGATAGCCCCTCCCATCCATTCGCTCATGATGCCACCTTATCATCGGCAGAAGATGCTCGACTTCCGGCAGCTCCTTCAGAAGCTCGAATCCGATTACAGGATGTTGGCGAATGACATTAAATTCATCGTCCGTTAGCCGGCCAGGCTTCATGAGAATATGATCGGGAATCGCCAATTTCCCAACATCGTGCAGCAGCGCTCCCAGCTTCAGAGATTCCAATTCAGCTTCGCTTACACCGGCTTTCGCGCCAAGCAGCGTAGAATAGAAAGCAACATTATAGCAGTGATCGACTGTAAAACTGTCTTTAACTCGAAGTGTATTAAAAAGACTTTCGTATGCCTGCTGCTTCAGTACTTGCTTGCGGAATTGTATTTTTTTAATCAATTGTTCCATGTGCAGTTTAATGAGATTGCATAATTGCAATTGATCGTCATTCAGTCGAGTGTCCGAAGGAAATGAGAATAGTAGGGCGCCGTACGAAGGGCCGTGCTTTATGTGAAATCCGTAGATACATTGGTATCTGGATTTGAAAAGATACTCTCGAAGCACTCCATCGGTTTCATACACCGACAAACGGGAGCCTTCGGGCATCGTGGAAAAAAACTGCGTTTGGAGAACTATGTACTTTAACTGTTCCATGACCGCTGTACTAATATTCACCGAATAAGACGCTGGGGTAATCTGGTGTTTCTCATCCATTAGAAAAAGAGAGATATGTTCACAACCAATTGATTTTTTTGCAATATCATTCAATTGGCCGATCGATTCGAAGATGGAATCAGAATTTATCACATTCTTGAAAAACAATGAATTCTGCATAGATGTTACCTCTTATTCTTCTCAAGTAGACTGCCCCGACAATTTAATTAGTACTAGTTCTTCTTATTAAGGAGAATCTCCTCTATTATAAATAATTTTTTCCATAATTTTATTATTTTTTTATTTACCTAGTTAGTTTCTCTCACATTATGAGCCTTAGTGCGCCTTGCTTTCATCGATGAAAGGGACTTTCGACATATATGAAGACGTTCCCATTTCATTCTATCTTGAAACCGCTTAGGATGACAGCCATAAAAGTGTGGTAAAGTATGGATATTGGGAGAACAACACTGCTGTATATTAACAAGAAAGAAGTGAGATGAATGGCGATCTATATCGCGTTATTACGAGGCATTAATGTAGGCGGGAAAAATATAATCAAAATGGCTGAACTAAAAAGCACATTCGAGCGGATGGGTCTGCTTCGCGTTCAAACCTATATCCAAAGCGGCAATATTTTGTTCGAATCGAATGAGGACGAAGCGTCGCTGCGCAAACGGATCGAGCATGAGATAGAAGCCGTTTTTCACATATCGTTAGCCGCTATTTTGAGAACGGCCGAGGAGCTAAACCTCATTGCCGCGAATTGCCCGTTCTCTGCAGAAGAAATTGCCGAAGCAGAGTCCGTGTCCGACGCTGAAAGCCTGTATGTCGCCTTCCTGCCTAAGGAACCTTCCCAAGAAAGCTTGGCGAAACTTGAAGTCTTCCAAACAGACAACGACCGATTCCGAGCGAATGGCCGAGAGGTATACCTGCTGTATCGGCACAGTATTCTAAAATCTAAACTGGCCAATAACCTTACCAAGCTGGACGTTCCTGCAACCGTACGAAATTGGAAGACGTTAAGTAAGCTTGTTACGCTAGCAAATGCGATGGCTGACCCTGCTCGTCTTTAATCCATACAGCATAAAAAGAAGCATAATCTCTCAGTAAATCTACTGTTAGATTATGCTTCCTATGGATCGGGACGACACGATTTGAACATGCGACCCCCTGCTCCCAAAGCAGGTGCTCTACCAAGCTGAGCTACGTCCCGAT
>NZ_JBYTBS010000076.1:0-11251 GCF_058789495.1 Paenibacillus sp. FW126-R14
GGCAGTCGAAGAAAAAGAACAGCACTAAAGAAGACGCAGTTCATTCATTTTTTTAAAATGTGCAGCGCCTAGGATATGGATAATCTCGTAAATTAGGAAACTTGAAAAATATTTTTCATCGTCTTCAAAAACAAATGATTGAGAAATTATCTGGTAGCCGCGAAATCATTAAACATTCAGGTGCTAAGGGAAATGCCACAGAAGTTAATTGGATACAATGGCTGGATACTTATTTGCCAAAGCGTTATAAAGTTGGGAAAGCCTTTGTGGTTGATTCTGAAAGGAGCAACCTACATTCCTGCTGAAAGTGTTTATGCTGTTTTTGAAGTTAAACAAGATATGAACAAATTCAATTTGAAGTATGCAGGAAAGAAGATTAATTCTGTACGTTCACTTCATCGTACATCAGCTCCAATTGTTCGTCTTGGAGGTGTGGACAGAAAGATTAAGCATTTTACCATCCTTTCAGGCTTTCTTTGCTTGGACAGTCCTTTGAAACAACCTTTTGGAACTAGTTTTGACAAAGTTATTAGAAGCTTAGATGAGTTTTCAAAAATAGATTTGGGGTGTGTTCTACAAACAGGTTCGTTTCAAATCAGTTGAAGTTAGAGTAGATAAAAGTACCCAAGAGAAAGCATTAATTTACTTCTTCTTTAAACTCTTAATGGAATTGCAAAAGTTAGGTACTGTCCCAGCAATGGACATTGAAAAGTATGCAAAAGCATTGGATTCAATCTAAAGAAGATATGTCCAATGACACACAAGTACTTATAAAAAAACCAAGTCGAAAAAGCTTGAGAATCAAGCTTTTATTATTTTTAAGTAGAGAAATTTGTGTCAGAAAAAAATGTGCAAATTCACCGCACTTGTAGCATTGTGAAACAAGCAAGAGCTCTTTTAATTTTTCTCTGCCGCGCTGCACTCTGGATTTTGCGCCAGAAATAGAGATACCTAATTGATCGCTTAATTCTTTTTGTGTGCACTCCCCTAGTTCAGTGAGTTCAAGAGCTTGCTTATACTTATCGGAAAGTCCCTGGATCATAGGGCGGATGCATGCGGATAATTCCTTAACCGCATCGTTCATTTTTTCAACTTGCTCTAGTGGTAACTCGTCCGATAGAACAGACTTTAATTGATTATGCTCTTTCCTAACATAATCAATTATGCTGTCTCGGGTAATCTGATAGATCCAAGATTGTAATTTCTGATCGTCTTTTTAATGTATCTAAGTTGGCGTGTATTTTACAAAAACATTCTGTAGAATGTCATCAGCATCATGATCATTTCTTACACGTTTAACTTGCCGCGCATTGTTGCTTGGGACACAATGATTGCAGTAATAAAGATAATAAGAGCGGTAATCAGACCGGATTCTCCGATCCAAATCTCAGAGTGAATTCCTGTACTTGCACTTGTGAAAGGCCCTTGAATTGTGGCATTCCATGCGGCATGGATGATGACCGAAGGCCAGACGCTGCCTGTGACTAATCGCAAACGGGCGGTAATAAAGCTGAATGGCACGATACATAGGTAGATGCCGAGTACGGAAAGAATAACCGACGGTCCTGCCACGTATAGACCGGCAATCACGATTGGGACGTGCCACGTTGCCCAGATTAATCCGCTAATAAGAATAGGACGCTTAACTTTGGCATCAACCAACCTTGTGAGCATATAACCCCGCCAGCCGAGTTCTTCCCCCATAACCGGGATCAAGTTGATTAAGCTTCCGAAGATTCCGGTCATAACGACTATTAAAACGAAATGCAGCGGTATTGGCAGATACTGAAGTCCGAGTATATGGAAGACCGGTTCTAACGTACCACCTTGAGGAAGTTGAAACACAGCCAGTCCGCTAAGCCAGGCAATGGAGTAAGTGATCCCACAGATGACCATAGGCAGTAGCAGGGCTAATCCAATGCCTTTCCATATTTTTGTATTGTTAAGACTGAATGATACGTCTTTAAATCCTTCACGCAATAGGATGCGCGCTAGAATGGAAGACAGTGCGGGGGTAAACATGTACAACACGATAAGCGGGACGCTTTTAGTCATGATTACGATTGTATTCAGGATAATACTAAAGACGAATAAGATGCCTAGGTAGAGCCGAAGTCCTGTTCTGGCACGTTGGACGCGATCCTCGGTTCGTGGTGTTGCTGTGTGTGATCTCATTAAAAAGTTCTTCCTTTCCAATTTATTAGTTAGCATGTCGAATCGATTGATATTTCTTCAAAACTCCTTTTCCATTTTTATTCTAACCTTCTCTGTTATCGATTCGATGAAGTCATTATCATTCACGGGTTGTCATCTCGGATAGTGAGGAATAGTAATCAAATTCTCGTGATGCTTGTCAAAAAAATTCATGATAGTTCGTTACTATGAAAAGTGATGGTGCATGAGTGACAATCGGATTATAGCAATTGATGCATGTCGTTAGCTTGCAGATCAATTTTGCTTAAATAATTCGATGGGGTGGAAGCGATGAAGATGAATAAGAAAAAGATGTACAGTGGAATGGTTGTCTTGCTTAGTGCAGCCATACTAACAGGAGGATGCGTTGGGGACAAGGGAGCTCGCCCAGTAGAAGTCGCCCAATCAGCGCAACCTGTCGAGAATAATATTTTTAAATCGATTGAATCACAGGCGAAGCCGTTGAAGACGATAGACCCGACACAACCATTCGATGATCTAAAGCCGTTTGAGAGCATGATTGGGAGTGCACATTATGTGGGATTGGGGGAGAATACGCACGGAAGCTCCGAAATTTTCACCATGAAGTTTCGCCTTGTGAAATATATGGTCATCCAGATGGGTTTTACGAATATCGGAATGGAATTGGATTGGGGCGACGGTTTAAAGCTGAATGAATACATCCAAACAGGAAAAGGAAATCCAAGAGAATTTTTGAAACTATTGTATCCGAACGAGGAAATTATAGCCATGCTAAATTGGATGAAGGATTATAATGCCGATCCATCAAACAAGAAGAAAATCCAATTAATCGGGCTTGACTTGAAGGGGATGGATCAGAATACCTATAATCAAGTGATTGACTATGTGAAGAAGCATCAGCCTGATGTACTGGCAGAAGTGGAAAAAAATTATAAAGATATGCAGGCTGTGACTGGAAGCTTGCAGGATTATATGAAGCTGACTCCAGAGGCGAAAGAAAAGTTCAAGGCTAACGCTGTGCAAGTGGTCCGATTGCTCGATGGCAAGACCAAACAGGCAAATACAGAGAAAGATTCATCTGAGCTGATCTGGGCGAAAGCAACAGCGAAGGCGATAGAGAACTTCACAACCATGATGGTACCTAGTGACTATCCAAGTTTGTTGAAGCTGCATGAACAATTTATGGCCGATCATTTAATATGGGCCCAAGAGGCATTAGGCGGTAAAACGATGATATGGGCACACAATGTCCACGTTGCCAAAGGCATTATCGATAAAAGTTTATACCCTGATGGATCAGGAAAATTTTTGAAAGAACGTTTAGGTGATGATTATGTCGTCGTTGGCAGCACAACGGCGGAGGGCCAGTATACCCTCTACAGCGATTACGCTTCTGGCAAGATTTCGGCAGAAACGATTCCACAGGATGTGAACAGCACCAATTATACGCTTGGAAAAGTCTCATATGATATGTTTTTGTTGGATAATCGCCATCTGAAGGGACAGGCTGATCAATGGGTCAAAGAAAAGCGGCCGTTGCTGAGCCTTGGGGGACAACTCCTCCCGAACGCGCCTGTTTTCTTTGATGCATCCCTGTTAGAGCAGTTCGACATTGTTTTCCAAATTCGCAAAACAAGCCCTTCCCATATGAAGTAAGAGTATGACGACAATCCCTTTCTAGGGCAACCGGGATAGGGATTGTTCCTTCTCACTTCTTTTTTACATGAAAATAATAACTTTTTGTCATTATGATCTTATTAGGGGACAGAATATGGTACAATCTGATAACAATCAGGTGAAGGATAGAGGTACTTCTATGACACAAATGACTACACGCTGGTCGTGGCCGGACTGGGTCATATTCGGCATACGTATCTCATGGTGGATCACGCAAGTTATCGGCTTGTGCAGGAATTATACGAATGAATTGCCAATGCCTCTTTGGGGAGCTATTGCGCTTTCCTTTGTTCCTTTCTCTATACCGTTCTTGATTCAACAATTTAATCGGCGATGGTATTTGATTTCAGAGATTGTTTTATCGGGTGGATTCGTTGTTTTCTTAAACCTGTGTTCTTTATCGAGCGTATGGGGGTTTATCCCGATTGGCTTTGTTATCGGCATTCTAAGCATCGACAAGTCATATCGATGGACAGCGATTTTATCCATTGGGGTCGTACCGTTTATCGTCTGCTTTGTAACCGGTAAGGACTGGTTAGAAAATCTCTTTAATGTCATTCTGAACCACGGGATCGTTTTTGCTTTAGGCTACGCGTTTCAATTATCTATTCTCGCTCACAACCAAGGGAGAATCATTAGGGAGCAGAATCGCATTCTGGAGCAACACGTGGTCCAGATCGAGCAGATGACGTTAATCGAAGAACGTAATCGGCTATCGAAGGAGTTGCATGATACGATCGGCCATACGCTGACTTCCATTATTATGGGGATGGAGTCGTTGCGTCCAGCGGTCACAGGTGATTACTCGGAGCGATTAGAAGCCCTCCTGCATTCTTCCCGCAATGGACTTGACGAGGTTCGTAAATATCTGCATCAGATGTCGATGCCCAGCCTCCATGCATCTTTTACCTCATCATTGCAAAAGCTGGTGAACAAATTTCAGGATACAACGGGCGTAGAAGTCAAGTTTCGTACATTGGGCGATGAATATTCCGTGATCAATCCAGTTAAACTGGCGCTTTACCGCTGCCTTCAGGAAGCATTAACGAATGCGGCTCGTCACGGGCAAGCATCGTCCATTCAGGTTCAACTGCACTTTGAAAGCAATCAATTGCGGCTTCAAATTCAAGATAATGGAAAAGGGGCTGAACAGCTTCAGCCAGGATTCGGACTTTCTACAATGAAGGAGAGGATGTTAGAGCTGTCAGGTCAGATGTCTGTCCATTCTCATCTTGATGAAGGGACTGTCGTCCTGTGTACCGTGCCAAGACATGAGAATTTGAAGAGCAAGATTCGGGTTATGCTTGTAGACGATCAACAGTTGATTGTAGACAGCCTTAAGATGATACTGGATGATCAAGAGGATTTGCAGGTAGTAGGTACGGCAGAGAATGGGAAAGCCGCGATCGACTTGTGCGAACAAGTGTATCCGGATGTCATCTTAATGGATGTCCGTATGCCCGAAATGGATGGTATCGAAGCTTTGAAAATAGTAAAGGAAAGATGGCCTGATCTTCGCGTTATTATCTTAAGCACCTTCAGTGAGGTAGAACAAGCGGTAGCCTCGCTTCAGAACGGAGCAGTCGGCTATTTGTTGAAGTCTATCCAGCCAAAAGAATTAATAGAAACGATCCGGCTCATTCATATGGGGGGTACGTCTATTACACAAGAAATCGCGGAACAGGTGTTTGAGGAGATGAAGCAGCAAAGCCTGCGTCTAATGGTGGGAAGAGGATCTGCAGGATCTAATACGTATGGATTAACGGGACGCGAGTTGGACATTTTGGAGCAGCTTTACCAGGGACACCGTTACAAAACTATCGCTGCCAACATGATCCTCTCGGAAGGTACGATTCGTAACTATGTATCGATCCTCTATTCAAAGCTTGGGGTCAATAACAGGGATGACGCAATAAACAAAGCGCAAGAGGAGGGACTGCTTGGCAAGGCGAGCGAGTTCAATGTCGGACATATTCGTACCTAGCCCAGGCTTTCTGTGTTACAATATTTACCGAGTCGTAGATCACCTTCATAAGTTAAATCTACAAAAATGAAAAGGAGCTTGCCACTGAATTTCAGTGGCAGGCTCCTTTTCGCGTTACACGGTATCGCTGCTAAGGTGAAACAGAGCTTTTTGACTATGATTATGAGTGGAGGTTCGTCGTTCAATATTTGGAAGATGGAGACCTGAGAGGGGCGAAACTCCCTGTTTTGTTGAATCCGAAAGGAATGGCACCTGATCAATACGGTGGATTTTTCGATGCGGATGACGAATACGAACCTTAGCTGAACTACCTTTCATGAGAAGTTAGGTGTATCTGGTTAGTAGATTAAAGGGAAAGGGTTTTATTACGCCACCTCCCCAAACATCCGCTGCATCACACGACGGTGAATTGTGGATTTACCCATCCACAACTCACCTCCATTAAAATAGAAATAAAGTCAAAAGAAGAGGGAGAGTAAGGAGGAGAACCCCACAAGGGTGCGTCCGCGCGGACCGCAGAGTCAATTGAGGCAGCTACTTGCGAGGGCTAAGATACGGTGCCAAACCCGTTGCAATAACTTGATGCCCCTTATCATTTGGATGGATGGGCAGAGCTCTGCTCAATGCATCCTCAATCTTTCCATTTTGATAGCCATAGATAAGATTCGCTTGTTTTCCTTCGAACCATGAATGAGCGGGAAGGATACTTATATTATAACTTTGTGCAATTTCGGTTGTCATACGATTTAATAGACCTACCTGCTGTTTTTCTTTATGTGGTGAGTTCTAATGATTGAAGCTCCTATCTTCATTTCCTGCAGTATTTAAAAGTGACATATTTTTAAAAACTACATGCCGAAAATGTCATATGACATTTTTACACTGGTGCGGTTGACGAAAGAAGTCTTACAATGTGGATAATATACGGAGAGGAGCGATGAACCTTATGAAATCAGGTTTCATCCAGAATGGTTATTTTTTATTATTAACTTTCGTTACAGGCTTGTTTTACTTTTGTTTTTACATGGTAGCCCTGTCTTTCAGTTTAAGTCTTTCATTTACGGTAGTCGGCATTCCACTTGTTACACACGTATTGCGTACTACAACAACCTTCATCCAATTTGAAAGGAGGCAGACGAAAATTTATACCGATATTACGGCGGCCCCTTACGACAGAAAAATAACAACGAATGCATCTGTCTGGGCTCAAGCCAAATTAGAACTTACGGATCGCCGCAACTGGGCTGCCGTATTTTGGTTAATGCAGAAGTTTGTAATCGGGATCTTCAGTCTCGTCAGCGCAGCCATACTCTATGTAGCACCGCTTGCATTCCTGTTGGCACCACTATATTATCGATTCATCAAAATGAATGTCATTTTCATGCAGGTAGATACTTTTGCGAAATCACTCCTTATAATGGCTGTGGGAGCGGTTCTTTCTGCAATAAGCTTCAAGCTGGCTGATATTTTGGCAAAAACAATCGGAGGTTATACGCGCAGCATGATCAGGCAGCTAAACGGATAGTTGTTTTGTTTCCGACCTTTGTGTGGTTGCAGCAGCGCAAGCGCAAAAAGCAAAATATTCACCACACGAATTGGCTGTCACCGTTTCAATTTCCAGGGTCAGTCTAGCACTTCAAAAGCTGACGATTTTCCAACCCCAGAACCGCGTCAAATCAACAACTCCAGTCTAATACTTTATTTTCTTCGTACAATTCGATTGCACATAGTTACAATAAAAAAAATTTTCGATAGCATGCCAATTGCATATATTACTGTTAGAGGCATGCTCTATATTGTATCTTTTATTGGTATTTTAAATTCAGAAAGCAAAGATAACCTTTAAACGCAGAACGGTAGTTCAATAATTACATTAAGGCAGCCGATACTATCGGCTGCCTTTGTCTCGGGAGGTTAGTTCCAATATGTGGTATTATACTAGGTGTAATTAACTCGTGCTTATAAGGAGAACAAAGGTGAGGTTTCGGGTATATTTGGGTATTTTCTCGTCATTGGTATCAATAACGCTATGGCTAGTTCTTAACTTGTACAACCCATACAATTCTGAACCAGCAAGTAATGACGTTTTAATAAGAACGAGCTTTTTTCTTTTTGCCCCAGCATGCGTAGCATTGATTGGTTCAATTATTAATAAACGTTTCATAATGTTCTTAGCATTCTTCTGGTCACTTCCAATTAGCCTTTATTTAGCGATGACACCAAGCATCTTTAAAATGTTCATAGTTACTTCTCTTTGTTACCTTCTTACCGGAATACTTATGAGGAAGCGGCAGAGAAAACACGACCAAACTAACGCAGAACTTTAGTTTTAACTAAGAGCTATCGTTTACAATCTAATGTTTCATTACCTTTGAGCTTAGAGGCTGGTTAGCAACCGGGCGGTGAATGAATTTGATAGTTGAAATTGATGGTTATTTTGAAAATGCACTCCTTATTGGCAAGATATGTTCTATTTCAGAATTAAGTAAAAAGTATGAAACAACCAAAACCCTATGTACTAACATAAATGATTTCACAGATATCTTTTGTAGGATATTTCAATTTGAGCGTCTTTCTTCTTCACACTGGAAAGGGGTTAGGCCAGATTTTGTAATTGATACCGATACTGACCGTATTTATGTACCACGGCATTGAGCTAACAGGACGCGTTAGATCAACGAACTGTCTGCTTTTATTTGTGTCAGAAGTACTTCATAACTTAAATGTATTTAGGCTTTTTTGAACACCATAACCACTTCAAAACTTTAATGTCTCCCAACACTGCTGCTGCTCCTCTTGTTGTCCGTGTACAATAATGTTTTGAAGTGTACATTATGGAACGATTATATCTTTACTGTAATTTATTTTTTTAAGCAAGCAGTTCTGCATTCCCCTTAGATCTCAGAATTTCGGAATAATTTCTTAATATTAATAAACCAATTTATGGTAATATAGCTGTATACAAAGGAAGTGAAGGAGAGCAAATGGGAACGAAAAACAATCGATATTTTTTATTGCAGTTTCTATCAGTATTCAATCTTAAAAACAGTCCTTCAAACATTGTTTATTGGTTTATCGCAACAGTTGTAATAGTTTTTTTAATTGGTTTATACGGAATGAATGCTTCTTAACTAGTTCACATTTCCTATTAGGCATAAGAAACGCTTAAGTAAATTAAAATAACAAATTAACAAAAGTGTAGTAGCTTGCCGCGACAGTTACTCTACTTTTTTGTTGAAGGGGCAGGATAGTCTAGTCATCTCGCGAATAACTTCCAGTATAGATATTTGCGAAGTTCCGCTAACGAGGAACGTTAGTGAACCATTTCTCAGTAGTTCAAAAAAGAGGGGGTAAAGAATTTGGAGAACAAACTATCTCCCAAGCAACAAAAACGACAGCAAGAGCGTGAAATTATTGACGAGTATCACAAATTGCTAACGGAACAAGCACTGGAACCCTTGTACCAATCTTTTTTGGATTGGAAATCAGAGAAATTGCCATACTTTGAACTAACTGAACTAATTCATCTATTCCATAAGAAGAATCAGGAGATCTACAAGGACTTTACGTACACAGATAATAAAAAACTCCTTCTACTTGCAAAAATGAAATTGGGCCGTTTAACCAACGATGATATTAAAGAAAATAAGCGCCTTCTAGAATTTTGGGGATATGAGGACAGTACCCCTAGTTAAAAAAGGCTTAGATACTTTTAAATTAAAAGAAATGGCTGATGTAGCAATAAAGGTATTAAAGAATATCTGATTCATTTAATTGAACTAACGGCGAACGTTTGTTGAATGGCACTTTTTTATAAGAAAGTTTTGAAATGACAAATAAAGTTGGCGTTTCTACTATGGAGTTTAAACAAAATAATGAACTGTTCACTCCTGGCTTCCATCGTAGGGATTTGAGCGGTTTTTTAGTATTCTCCTAAATTGAAAACGAAAAGAGGCCGCCCCCAATCGTATGTGACGATTGGGGGATAGCCTCGTTTTTGATTGATTATTTCGTAAATTGAAGCACTGCGAGCATTCTGCTTAAAATAACCGTGCTTTGAGCTCTCGTAGCCGCCGCTGCCGGATCGAATTTGCCTGAATCGGCGCCTTCGATAATCTTCATACCGGCAATCTCGGCAATAGGCGCCTGGGCCCATTGATCAAACAGGTGCTCATCCGTAAATTTCACTTTATTTCCTGCAGTGCTGCTATGATCGTAGCCAGCAAAATTCATTGCGCGTTGGATCATAACAGCCATTTCTTGCCGGGTAATAAGCGCATTCGGATGGAAGGAATGATCTTCGTATCCGGCAACGATGCCTGCTCCTGCGACAGCGTAAACCTGATCTTCAAACCAATCGCCTTGATGCACATCGATGAAAAGGTTCTTAGATGTTCCACCCGGTTTCAGTCCGAGTGTCCGGGCAATCAATGCTGCAAATTCCGCGCGGGTTATCGCTTGCTCAGGAAGAAACTGATTCTCGGATACACCTTGGACGATCATTTTATTTGCCATGCGTTCAATGTCGTTCTTTGCCCAATGATTGTTTAAATCAGCGAACGTTACTTTATTTTCTATCAGCATGTAGGTGCTGTTCGTTCTGCTATATATCGTCGCCTCTGTTCCCGATACAGTGAATGGAACCGGCTGGTATACCGTATTGCCTTGTTTGTCCGTCTCTACGCGAACCGCAGCTAAATTGCGGGCATTTAACGGGGTTTCCGCTTTGATTGTACGTGCCACATAAGTTGTAAAATTAGAAATTTCTATACTCTTGCCTTCTGAAGAAGCTGCTCTCAAAGTAAATTCAACTGCGCCGAGAACGGTTTTCCCGGATGATTTTGCTTTTTCTACAGCAGCGTTGTCTTTACTTACGATGACTTCTACATTGACTTTATCCTTGGCAACCCCTAACTTGGCAGCCAGATTTTGAAGATTAATCTCTTTTAGCGGCAGCTCATAACTTCCAAGCTGCGTGCCCAGATTCAGTGAAACGGCACTCTTTTGCGTGATTAATTTTTGCATTGCGCTGTTTGTAAAAATAATCCTGTTCTGATCGGCATTCACGCTCGAATCCACCGATAGCTTGAGTTTGCCGTTTGTGCTGCTTTTCAGTATGTTGTCGATCGTTTTATCGTCGATATAGGATTCAGCTGTCTGTTTTTCATTAATTGTACTTGAATCGCTGCGATTTACTGAACTGGATGGCCCTGATGTATCTGGAGCGTTCTCACGATTCACCATGATGGTGTAGGTTTTGGACGCTCCGCTCTGCGGAGTCACCTCGATTTCAATCTTGTTTGTTCCGACAGCCAGATTCAATGGTCCGTATGTTGCTCCGCTTACGCTCGTCGCACCGTTTACTCGGATCACAGCTCCCGCATCCGCTGCAGATGGCGTAACGCTGATGCTGCT
>NZ_JBYTBS010000076.1:11348-25755 GCF_058789495.1 Paenibacillus sp. FW126-R14
GCTCACACTGTTAGCCACGTTGACTGTATATCCGGTTGTGTCCGCATTAAATACCGGGGCTAACGATCCTGCGCTGACAGCCAGATTGCTTAAATCTGCGCTGGTTGGCAACACCACGTTCTCACGATTCACCATGATCGTGTAGGTTTTGGCCGCTCCGCTCTGCGGAGTCACCTCAATTTCAATCTTGTTCGCTCCGACAGCCAGGTTCAATGGTCCGTATGTTGCTCCGCTTACGCTCGTCGTACCGTTTACTCGGATCACAGCTTCCGCATCCGCTGCAGATGGCGTAACGCTGATGCTGCTCACACTGTTAGCCACGTTGACTGTATATCCGGTTGTGTCCGCATTAAATACCGGGGCTAACGATCCTGCGCTGACAACCAGATTGCTTAAATCTGCGCTGGTTGGCAATACCACGTTCGCACGGTTCACCGTAATCGTGTAGGTTTTGGCCGCTCCGCTCTGCGGAGTCACCTCGATTTCAATCTTGTTTGCTCCGACAGCCAGATTCAATGGTCCGTATGTTGCTCCGCTTACGCTCGTCGTACCGTTTACCCGGATCACGACTCCCGTATCCGCTGCGGTTGGCGTAATGCTAATACTGCTTACGCTGTTAGCTACATCGACGGTGTATTCCGCTGCACCTTCCGTGCTCAACTTTGTGTCTTGTATGCAGCTTGCTGCACCCGATCCCGTATCCGAACAGTCGAAATGAACGGTAACAGCAACCACCGGTACAGTCTTATCAATTTGTACTGTAGCCGTATGTGCTGCCTCGATGTTGCCTGCTTTGTCCACACTCCAATAGGTAAGCGTATGTGTGCCTTCGGCTGAAATCGGCACCGTTGTGCCAGTTTGTTGAGCCCCACCATCCACTGTATAGTAGGTAGCATCGACACCGGAACCGCCATCGGTTGCTGTCAGCGTTACAGTTACATCATTGTTCACCCGATTTGCAGGAGCATTATCCGTCGTAAGCGGTGATGTTTTATCAATATTGATGCCGTTTACTTGGGCCGTCGCACTGTTACCTGCATTGTCAATTGCTGTTCCTTGTACACTTTGATTGGCACCTTCCGTGCTCAACTTTGTGTCTTGTGTGCAGCTTGCTACACCCGATCCCGCATCCGAACAGTTAAAATGAACGGTAACATCACTGTTATACCAACCGTTAGCGTTAGGGGAACTTGTTGGCGCACCCGTAATTGCCGGTGCAGTCTTATCAATTTGTACTGTAGCCGTGTGTGTCACTTCGATGTTGCCTGCTTTGTCCACACTCCAATAGGTAAGCGTATGCGTACCCTCGGCTGCAATATTCACGGTTGTACCGGTTTGTTGAGGCCCGCCATCCACTGTATAGTAGGTAGCATCGACACCGGAACCGCTATCGGTTGCTGTCAGCGTTACAGTTACGTCATTGTTTACCCAATATGCAGGAGCACTATCTGTTGTAACCGGTACAGTCTTATCAATTTGTACTGTAGCCGTATGTGCCGCTTCGATGTTGCCTGCTTTGTCCACACTCCAATAGGTAAGAGTATGTGTGCCTTCAGCTGAAATCGTTACCGATGTGCCAGTTTGTTGAGCGCCGCCATCCACTTTATAGTAGGTAGCGTCGACACCAGAATCGTTATCGGTTGCTGCCAGCGTCACGGTTACGTCATTGTTTACCCAATTTGCAGGAGCATTATCCGACGTAACCGGTGGTGCGTTATCTACTGTTGAAGCGTGATATAGGCTTAAAGAATTAAACTGAACAATGGTGTAAGGAATATAATTTACATTGCCATTCATGGCAGTTTGATCGTAGTTGCCGGCTTTAAAGTAGTAAAGATGATTAGGCGGTATAACTTGGCTAGGGCTAGCTGTTTGCCCATTAAATATCAAGCTGCCGTTTAGATAAATGGACAGCACGCCGTCATTAAGGGTCATTCTGTATGTGAAATACTGATTTAACGGAATTTTGATTGGGAGATACTGGTACCCCAATGAGTTTATGCCACTTGGTTCATAAAGTATGCGTATATTGCTATTGGGATAAGCAGGGTCATATCCATATTCAAATTCGCACAAGGTTGTTACATTTTGATCAAATACTTGTCCAATGGTAGTCCAACCTACACCGTTTAAAGTGCCAAGTTTTGTAACGGCAACGGTTCCAGTCATAGCGTTAGTCCCTACAGGCAACCAAGCAGCATCAGTTCCCGCTATAGGATCATATTCCCTTAGCTCACTGCGAGGATGGGCTGAGCCGGATGTGGTTCCCCCCACGGCGGTGTCCATAAAGACTTGGCTTCCGTCAGCCCCAACGTAGAAATACGGATCGGCATAGCCTGCTTGTAAGGTTTGGGATGTTTGACCTGCCCCACCAGGGAGCGGCTCCTGTAAAGTCCAATAGCGGTAATCAATGCCCGCGACAGGGGGTTTGCCCGATATTGTAAGCATGAATGTTTGAGGATTCCCCTGATCAAAGTTAAAGATAAAAGAGTGGGTTCCCATACTAAGTGTGTCTAAGAAACTTTGATTAAAGGTAACGGTATTGCCTGAAACTGCATAAGCCGACGAAGGCAAGATCGTTGTACCCTCACTAATGCTTGTAAAATGGTTGCCATTGAGATTCATTGTTGTTGATATTGTAGAAGGCAGCATAGGAATATAAGCAGTACCTTGCGGCGAAAGGGAAGAATCGGCCGCCGCTGCTACAGTTAGAACATAAGGAAGGAATGATGATCCTTGACTAGAAGAAAAATTAAACCTTAAATTATAGCTCCCATTAAGACTGCTTAGGTAGGTATTTGAAAATGTAACAACATTGTTAGCATCAATCGTATAATCCGTTCCTTCCACAAGCGTGTAGGAACCATTGGTAATGCCTGTAAAACTTGTAGCAGCGTCCAGATTTACTTGGGTGGATATTGCATTTTGCAACGTTTTATAGAAGCTTCCTGATGAAGATGAAAGAGTAACGGGAGGTATTATTTTCAAGAGTCCGATACCCAATTGACCTGTAGCAGAAGGCTTTAAAGTATAGTTAATCAAAATATACCGGGCTGTTATTGGAGCAGTAAAAGTTAAGTCTGATGTATAGTATCCAGTATTAGCATCTAAGCTCCAACTGTAGGTTCCATTAGTAACAGTGCCTGTTGCAATATTGGTAGGTACAATTGCAGCGCTAGACCATCCGTTAGCTGTTGGTGAAAAATTTATCGCGTTATTGTTAGGATTGGTAGAAAGTTTATTCCAAAGGGAACTATCATTTGAATAACTTAGTTCATACTGGGAACTGCGGTTTATGGTATTTACATCGGTGGCAGTCGTATGAAAGTTAAAACCTTCTATATTGCTTTGAGAACCAAGGTCGATAGCTACCCATAAATTTGAACCGTTTGCCGAGTAGACTGTATTAGCCCCTAGTGTCCAAGTGACCGAATTACCGATATTTACTGCTGTTCTAGTACTTTGCTGTGAGCTTGCCTTAATGTTGCCGTTTAATGTCAAAGTAGAGGGCAGTAGGTTGGTTGCGGCTGCGTAAGCTACAGATGACGGCATGGTCGGAAACATAGAAAAAACAAGTGCAATGACAAGGATAAGACCAAAAAAAGATTTTGAATTTCGTTTTAACATGAAAGAATCACCCCATTAAAATTTCTCTGTATCGCTTCAATTTTGACAATTGAAAGCTATATACTTACCATAAAATGTAATCGCTTACAAATAACCATGCACGAACTATCGTTTTTTCAAATAAAGCCCCCCTCTTGCCTGCGAAAATCCAACATATATTTTATATGTAATGTCTTTGTACCATATTTAAACTGACAGGTTTGGTGCAATTTTTATTTGTACTTGTCAAATTTTTAGGACAAAGGAATGTTGGGAGCACTGCCGTATGCTATACTTCCTAGTAAAAGAACACATTCTAATTAAAGGAATTAAATATTATACTAATCTAATATGAAGATCCTTATATTTTCCGAACCCAAGGGAAAAAGCATACATAAACAGCCAAATCCGAGGTGCTGATCCATGATTCTGAGTACGAAACTCCATATCCCGCAAACGCGGCGCGATGACCTTGTTGAGCGGGCGGCGATTACCGAGCTATTAAATAAAGGATTAAAGAGCAAACTTACATCCGTAACGGCTCCCGGGGGGTACGGCAAAACAACAGCTTTGAGTCAGTGGCTGCAGCAGTCCTCCATACCTGCCGTATGGATTTCTTTGGGCCCTCAAGATAATGATCTGATTGAGTTTTGGAGCTATACGATTGCTGCAGTTAATAGTAAAAACCCCAAATTTGCGGAAACGGTCACCCCGTATTTGCCATCCTTAAAGTCGGGAGCGTTTGAGCCATTCCTCTCAGCCATGATTTGCGAACTTGATCGTTACCCGGATGAATTAGTCATGATTTGGGACGATTATCACGCGATTGATCTTGCCCCCATTCATGCTTCAGTGGCTTATTTTCTTGGCTATTTGCCCGCTCACATCCACCTCTATATAACGAGCCGGGCTGAAATGCCCTTTCCTACGGCAAGGCTGCAGACGACTGGCCAAATGGTGAAAATCACGATTCAGGAGCTGCGATTTCAACTTGTGGAGGGAATTCGTTACTTTCAGGATTGCATGGGATTGTCACTGTCGGGAGAAAAGATAGCTGTGCTGGTAGACCGCACGGAGGGCTGGATCAGCGGACTGTATCTTGCGGCCATTTCGCTGCAAAAAAGTGGCAATTATTCGGATTTTATCCGCGCCTTTAGCGGGGAACACCGTAACATATCCGATTATCTGTTTCAGGAGGTTTTTAGTCTCCAGCCAAGCGAGATTCAGTCCTTTCTATTGGAAACTTCAATTGTAGACAGGATAAACGGCCCGTTGTGCGAGGCGATTACCGGGCAAGTGAATTGTCAGGAGCTGCTGGAAATGCTGGAACAGCATCATTTGTTCATCGTTTCTTTGGATGATCAGCGGGAATGGTATCGCTATCATCATTTGTTTTCCGAGTTCTTACGGAGGCTTTTCCGTCAGAGGTATGCAGGTCAAACGAAGGAGCTGCATGTCAAGGCAGCCCATTGGTTGGAGGAGCACGGATTTTTGGAGGAAGCGATAGAGCAGCTGTTTATGGACGGGCATCTTCACGAAGCAAGCACTTTGATCGAAAAGCATCTGCCAAATCTTCACGCGAAGAGAGGGGTACTTTATCGATGGCTGCGCGATCTACCGGAAGCCTGTTTTACTGGAAAGCCGGGAATTCAGTTCCTTTATGTCAAAGTGATGGTGGAAACCAATGAACTGGAGTTGGCACAAGCCAGACTTCGCTTAATGGAGGACAAGCTATCCCATCCGGAATGGAAACCTTACGCAGGAACCGTTCACTTTTTGTCCGCGGCTGTTTCTTTTTACCGAAGAGACTTCGGGCGGGCGAATGAATATTTTGCGATATTTGATCGGCATACGCCGGGGGGCAGCTACATCCAGATGATTGAAGCGAACTCGTATTCGATGTATTTCGACACCTTATTGAGTTTTTTTCATAATTTGCATGATGCGGAGAGATTCTTTTATAAATGGATCAAAGTATGGGAAGATAGAGACAATTACCCCTATGTTGGCTTTTTCTACAATACGTACAGTTTGTTGTTGTATGAATGGAACCGTTTGGAAGAGGCTGAAGTTTATGCGGAGAGGGTACTGAGGTCAACGTGCATGCAGCCCTATGCCCTTATTCTGTTAAGTGCTTCTATCAATGCTGCGCGGATCTGTCAGGCCAAAGGAGATTCGGCCAAAGCGTTTGAATTGCTGGAGGGGGTTAAACCTAAGATCGATTCAGTGGACAAAAGAATGTTTATGAGGAGAATAGAGGCGGAGAAGGCAAATTTATCGCTTGCGAACGGTTCTTTCGATGAGGGGTGGCTGCAAACATGCGGCATCAAGCATACCGATACGATCCCGCCCGGTCCGATCAAAGAATATCTTATTTTGGCAAGTGTGCTTATGGAACGTCGGGAAATCGATGAAGCTCTGCAACTGCTAGAGCAATTGTACTGGCTTTCCGATAAGGCTGATCGGACCTGGGATAAGGTTAAGGTGACCATCCTGCAAAGCATGGCGTTTTATCGAAAAAGTGATAGGACGAACGCTGTCATGAAGCTGGGGGAGGCACTCCAATTGGCGGAACCGGGGAAATATATCCGCAGTTTCGTGGATGAAGGGGTCAAGATGGCTGAGCTGTTACGTGAATATATCCGGCAAAAGCAGATCAACCCTAACCGCAAGTCTGCAAGCATACTCTACGCCAGAGAATTGCTTCTGCTAATGTCGGATCATGGGAATGAGACTGCAAGCTCGGGAGCACTTATCACAAAACAGGAATTAAAAATATTACGGATGATTGACATGGGTCTATCGAATAAACAGATCGCCGAACAACTTCAAATCACAGCCGAAACGGTTAAGAGTCATCTGAAAAGTATGTATAGAAAACTTCATGTGAACAGCAGAGAACAGGCACTGAAGCAAGGAAAAGAATTCCAATGGTTGTAGCAAGCTATTTATCGCAATCGAACAAAATTATGATTATACAATACATATTGGTATGAGGTATATCCCCCATTTTTTTACCCTCCATCCCCCTTAGATGGGGGATTTTTTTATTAGGACGAAAGTCATAGAATTGGAGAGAAAGTGTCAATAATCGACAAGAATTGCGAGGAGATGCGGTTTCAGACGAATCACTCGTGCCTGCAAACGGTCTATTGATCTAGTCAAATAAAAAAGGAGAGGTGCCGAGGAAAATGAATAACGTAACTACCAAGAAGAGAGTAGCAGCAATGCTGATGAGTTTCATACTGCTTGTTCTTCCGGTGATGCAGATCGTTCTGGGAGGAGGTGCTGCTTATGCTGCACCTGAAACCAGGGTGTGGACGGACATCACGAAATCAGGGGGATTTTGGAATCCATATGGTGTGGCCTTGGGTGGGGATGGCACGCTGTATGTAACGGATAGGGATAGTAATAAAATTAAAAAAATGCCTAGCGGAGGAAACGCTTGGCAGGATATCACCCATTCAGGAGGATTCGACAATCCTAACGGTATCGCGGTAGGCAGTGATGGTACGGTGTATGTCTCGGATGGCAGGAATAAAAAAATTAAGAAGCTTTCTAGCGGTGGCAACGCCTGGCAGGACATCCCCAATGAACAACTATACGAATTCAACATTCCGACGGGTATAGCCGTGGGCAATGACGGCACAGTTTATGTTGCGGACCCTGGCTATAACCAAATTAAAAAACGGACGAGCGGAGGCAGCGCTTGGGAGGGCGTCACCTATTCAGGGAGTCCGGTAGGCATAGCATTAGGCAGTGACGGCACGTTGTATGTGACGGATCGCTATTATCATCAAATTAGAAAACTGACGAGCGGAAGCAGCACCTGGGAGGACATCACCAATGCAGGAGGGTTCGCCAATCCTGATGGTATCGCAGTAGGCAGTGACGGCAGTGTGTATGTGTCGGACGGTACGACTGGGCAAATTAAAAAACTGCCGAGTGGGGGGAGCGTCTGGGAGGACATCACAGGCTCAGGGGCATTTAACACCCCGGCTGGTCTAGCAGCGGGCAGTGACGGCACGTTGTATGTGGTGGATTCGCGTAATTACAAAATTAAAAAATGGTCCTCCGGCTACCTGGTAAGCTTTGACAGCAGGGGAGGGACAAGCATTAACGCTCAGCCCGTAGCCAAAGATGGTTATGCGACAGAACCGGCTGCGAGCAAGGCCTACAGCACGTTGGAAGGGTGGTATAGTGACAGCGCGCTGACGCAACCTTTTAACTTTGCAACAACAGCAATTACAGCGAACATAACGCTATATGCGAAGTGGGATACAAGCATTTGGGTAGATATCACTCATTCAGAAGGATTTAACAATCCTAGTGGCGTGGCGGTAGGCAGTGACGGTACGGTGTATGTGACGGACAGAACTAATCGCAAAATTAAAAAATTAGCGAGCACCGGAAGCACCTCGGTCTGGGAGGACATTACCAATGAACAGACGTTTTACTCCCCAAGCGGCATAGCCGTGGGCAGTGACGGCACGTTGTATGTCGCGGATGCTGGCATTGGTCAAATTAAGAAACTGCCGAGCGGAGCGAGTGCCTGGGAAGACATCACCCTTTCAGGGGGATTCAACTTTCCGGGGGGTATAGCGGTAGATCGTTATGGCACGTTGTATGTGGCGGATACGATACATAACCAAATTAAAAAACTTCCAAATGGAGGGAGCGCCTGGGCGGACATTACCTATGCAGGGGATTTTCAATATCCAGCGGGTATAGCTGTAGACAATGACGGCACAGTATATGTGGCGGATACGTATCATAGCCAAATAAAAAAATTGCCCGGCGGAGCAAATACCTGGGAGGATATTACCAAATCGGGAACCTTTTCCTATCCGACGGGTATCGCCGCAGGTAGTAACGGCGCCGTATACGTGGTAGATTCTGAAGATAACCGCCAAGTTAAAAAGTTATCGAGCGGAGGTAATTCCTGGAAGGATATTACCCATTCAGGAGGATTCTACTATCCTAATGGCATCGCAGCAGGCAGTGACGGCAAGTTGTATGTAACGGATTCTAGCAACTTCATTAGAAAACAATCGCATGCGTATACAGTAAGCTTCGTTACCAACGATGCGTGGTGGACAACAGGGGATCAAATGGTGATCGATCATGACCATGCCACAGAGCCAACTGTACCGACAAGAAGTGGCTACTTTTTGGAGGGGTGGTACAGCTCAAGTCAATTTAGCGGAGCTCCCTTTGATTTTGCGACAACTGCCATTACTTCGGATCATGTGTTGTATGCGAAGTGGGTCATGACAGCAGCAGCGGTGGCCATCGATGCGCCGGTGCTAGGCGCAACTCCGCAGGATGCAGCAGCGGTAGAGGCAGCAACCGCCAATGTCGATTACACCGTTACCCGTGTAACCTGGAATGAAGCTCTAACAGCGGGCGGCACATTTAAGGGAGGCCAAAGCTATACGGCAACGGTTGAACTAACATCCAAGAATGCGAAGTTATTCCAGGCAGGGGCGTTCACTCCGACGGTAGAGGACGCATCCGAGGTGGGAACTACAACGACAACGGGTTCAAGCGTGGGCAACACCGTGACCTTTACGGTAACTTTTCCAACAACTGAATTACCCATAGGAACAGCAGCAATAGCTGGCGTAACACCGCCAGTCAGGGGAGCAACGCCGGTATCCGCCCTGGCAGCAACAAGCGAATACACAGCAACGATCGCATGGTCGCCGTCTGACGCCATATTCGCTCCAAGTACCAGTTACACAGCCCAAATAACAATCACACCTAATGATGGTTACACCTTAACAGGCGCTGGTGAAAACTTCTTTACAGTAGCGGGAGCAACCTCTGTAACTACGGATGCCGAATCGGGCGTCGTAACCGCCGTTTTCCCGGCAACTGCACCATTAAACGATAACGCGCTCCTTTCTAACTTAACCGTTGATCAAGGTGCATTGACATTTTCATCGTTGCAGGGTACGTATTCGGTGGATGTTCCGAACGCGATTACAAGTCTCAACGTGGCAGTAACCAAAGCGGAAGTGAGTCAAACGCTTGCAGTTACGGGTGCTGTGTACACGACGGCAACGGGCAATGTTTATAACTACCATGCATCGAATCTGACGGTAGGGGCCAATACGATTCGTATCGTGGTAACCGCCGAGAATCAAGCACAAAATATATATAACATAACGGTTAACCGTTTAAGTAACAACGCCGACCTAAGCGGCTTGACATTGTCGGGCGTAGCGCTTACTCCAGCGTTCGTCTCCGGGACCACAACGTACACAGCCAATGTGGCAAATGGTGTTTCCAGCACGACCGTAACGCCAACCGTATTGGAGAACCATGCAAGGGTGGTTGTAAACGGAACTACGGTTACAAGCGGCGCGGCAAGTGGTGCCATTCCTTTGAATGTTGGCAATAACACAATCACTCTGGTCGTGACAGCGCAGGATGGCACACCGAAAACGTATACGGTTACGATAACGCGTGCAGAGGGACTATCCAACAACGCCGACCTAAGCGGATTGACACTGTCGGGCGTTGCGCTAACTCCAGCGTTCGTCTCCGACACTACGACGTACACAGCCAATGTGGCGAATGGTGTTTCCAGCACGACAGTAACGCCAACCGTATTGGAGAACCATACAAGAGTGGTTGTAAACGGAACTACGGTTACAAGTGGCGCGGCAAGTGGTGCCATTCCTTTGAATGTTGGCAATAATACAATCACTCTGGTCGTGACAGCACAGGATGGCACATCGAAAACGTACACGGTTACGATAACGCGTGCAGATGCGCCGTCCACTGGTGGCAGTGGCGGCGGGTCAACAGCACCAACGTCCCCAGTTGTCTCCACGGATGCGGATGGTAATCTAACGCTTCCAGCGGGAGGTGCGGGCGAAGTTAGTTTGAATAAAGAGGTCACAGTTTCGATTCCGGCAGGCGCTACGGATCGAGAACTAAAAGTAACGATTACCAAAGTATTAGAAACGCAAGCACTTCTAACCAATCAAAAGGCTCTAACTAGCCCGGTATTTGAGATTTTGAAGAACTTCTCAGAGAACTTTATCAAACCGGTCACACTGACGTTTGTTTTTGATAAGTCCAAATTAAACGGCAACCAAACCGTATCCGTCTTTTATTTTGACGAAGTGAAAAAGGAATGGGTGAAGGTTCCCGGCAGTAAGATTAACGAAGGCAAGATTACCGTAGAAGTCAATCATTTTACGAAATATGCGGTATTCACTGAAGTTAAAGCTGCAACCGTGCCAACACCAGGAACGCAACCAACTATTAACTTTAGCGACATCGCTGGACACTGGGCTGAGGCGAGCATTAAGAAAGCGATCAGCATGGGTATCGTTGGCGGCTACCCAGACGGTACGTTCAAGCCTAACAAAACCGTAACGCGCGCGGAATTTGCGGTGATGCTGATGAATGCACTCAAACCGCAAGGAGAAGGAGCGACACTGGTGTTCACGGATAAGGCGGAGATTGGCGCGTGGGCGCAGAAAGCTGTCGCGCAAGCGGTACAAGCAGGAATTATTCATGGATATGAGGACGGTAGCTTCCGTCCAGATCATGTTATTACACGTGCCGAGATGGCAGCGATGATTTCATCGGCTCTAGGTAAGTCTAGCCAAGCGGATGTTACAACAGGCTTCTCAGACGACAAGGACATTCCAGCGTGGGCGAAAGCAAGCGTGGCATTCGTAAAACAAGCGGGAATTGTGCAAGGCAAAAGCGATAACCAATTTGCACCTAAGGACAATGCAATCAGAGCAGAGGCTGTAACGGTGCTGCTCAATATGCTGGAGCAGTAGAGCAAATAATGTGAATTTTGTACGGAAAAACGCAGCCCCAAAATGGGCTGCGTTTTCATTTTCCCGGTAGTGTCATACCTTCAGATGATAACGCTATTCATTTTCGAAAGCATTCAATTCCCTTGTCCATAAGCAGTTTAATGAATAGCCCGCCCTGAACGGATCTGTTTTGGAAGCTTTCTATTTTTGCGGTGGTCGTTGAATAAAAATCCGTCATCGGAACACGGCTTTCCGACTCGTGATAAGCCATCCACAGGCGATCCACGAGGGTCGTGAAATCCTCCTTGTTTTCACAAAGGGCAGCGCTCCACACCAGCCAATCCGATTTGGTGTAGGTGTTGCGATTATCCAGCATGAGGCCGTAGGGACCGGAATGCTTCTCGATATAGGCTTTCGTCTCTGCCTCGAAAGTATCTTTAGGGAATAAATTTAGACCGAAAATTTGATCCCATACCGCATTGTATTTCATACTAAAGGAACCGGGACGGTCAAATGCCAGACGGAAAGTACCATCCTCATTTGCAGCCATAATCAGCCATTTCTCAACCATGGAACCGGCAATTTTCATCAGTTCCTCTGCTTTGTCCTCATTTCCGGCTAAGCGGTTCAGAATAGAGAAGCTGGCGATCCCCATAATCGCTTTAATCGACAAATTGCAGTTATGGGCCAGATGCCCCGCGAAATCGTCCGTACATAACTGGTTATCCGGATCTACGCCGTTATCGATGAGGTAATTGCACCATGTTTCGAGATGGCTCCAATTCTCCTGAGCGAACGAAACGTCATTTTCCGCAAGCGCGACTGCCGCACAGCAGATCAGCATATTTCCGCATTCTTCTACTGGCATCTGCCAAGTCGGGCATGTCCCGCTGCTATAAACCTGTCCGTTAAGGAGAGGATAGGTCCCGACATCGTGGGGAGCAAAATCGTAATGCCAAACATCCATAGAGGCATATTTGAAAATCGGTCTTAGCATCCCTTTTACAAGCTCCGGGTTATAAATCAAAAATTGAGGGATGGAAGGGTAGGTCACGTCGACGGTGGCGGCACAACCGTTGCTGAAATTCTCCTTGGAAATAAACAACACATCTCCATTGGTATCCACACAAACTTTATGCGCAGCAACCGCTTGCCGGTAGGCAAGGGATAACAGTTCCGCATATTTTTCATTGCCTGATTCCTTGGCATCCTGATACAGCTTGGACGAGAAAAGCTCGCATTTCTTGGAAAGCTGATCATACTCGCTTAGAGCTTGTTGGATCGCTTCCTCGATGGTTTGGCCGTCTTTTTTCCAATAAGCATTCAACGGCTCGTGAAAATATTCAATCGCCTTGATATCGTCATAAGCGACGGCAAATAGTCCATCCGCATTTTGTTCCGTATCTAATGTGATCGATAGCGCCATCGTATGGTTTAAGGTGCCATATTTATTCGTCCCGGTTGAAGCCATTAGCACGGACGGATTATGATTTGAAGCGAGGTACATGTATCCCCAATTGATCCTAAGATCATCACCAGCTGCGCTTAACACTCGCTGGATCTTGCTGCCAATCCTGCCGCAGGCAAAGCCCGGCTGGCTAAGATCGGCATATTCGGTCGGAAACTCGTATTTCAAATTTTGGCATATCTCGTCATCCACCTTAATGGTAATCGTCACACGGTGGTTTTTCCCGTCGTTGGTCCAGGCTTTCGCATGTATATAAGATACGGGTCTGGACAGCAGTTTCAAATCATTCATCAGAAGAGGAGTAGTGAAGGTAACTTCTAAATGAATTTCATCACATACAAAACGGTAGATGGTTGAGAGCGCAGTTATGTCCAGACTCGTTTGTTCCATTTTCAGGCTGTTTGGCGTATCGCCCATAAAAAGATACTCTTTGCCATCTACCGAAGCAGTTCCGGTCATCCGATGAGGCTGACCCGTCCAATGCTTGGTGTCCGAATCATTCAGACGATTGGCCATCGACCAAACTGAAAAATATGGATCTACTGTAATTAGTGGAGCGGCTGGAGCCCGCAAATTCATTTCAATTCCTCCTGTTTTCACCCTGGATAGAGTAGTATGCAAAACAAATGTACTGCTTATGGTTTAATTTATCATTTTATTGTGGTTATAATAATAGGAAATGTTATCACAAATGTGAGGATTATAATCATGCGTGAAGAAGTACATAATTTTTGGCATATGTGTGATGCCAAGCTTCCACTGAATGTTGTCATGTCGGGAATCTCTTATTGCGACAAAAATTACCGGATTGAGCGGCATGGACAGAACCTGTTTTCGTTCGAATACATCATTGATGGCAGCGGCGTTCTGGAGATTAACTCCCAAACCGTGTACCCTCAAAAAAATGACGTCTATATTTTAACTCGGGACAGCGATCACGTTTATTATTCCAGTGAAGATCATCCGTGGACGAAAATTTGGGTTGTTTTTTACGGGGAATTTGCCGAGTATTTGTTTAAGCAATATTTACCTGCAGATACGTATATCGTAAAGGACTGCAGCATTCTTTCTTATATGAATGAAATCATCAACATCTCGTCCACCAGCAATAAGAGTTATTCCGAAATGATCGACGAAGTATCGGTTATGCTGTTGAAGATCGTTTTACATTTGAAAAACCGTTTGGAGCATAAAGTGCTCTCCGCTGCGGCGCAGATTAAATTATGCTTGGACGTAAACATTGAAAACAGGCTGAATATGGACGATGTTTGCATACAGCTCGGATATTCGAAAAATTATATCATCAAGCTGTTTCGGGAAACGTACGGGATCACTCCTTATGCTTATTTCCGCAAACACAAAATCGAACTTGCCAAGCACTATTTGCTAAATACTCATCTTACCATCAACGAAATTTCCGCCAAGCTGAACTTTGCGGACCAACATTATTTTTCTTCGACTTTTAGCGGCATTGTCGGCATATCGCCGTCCAATTACCGGAAAACAAAGAAATGAGAGGCTGCCGGCAATCGGCAGCCTTTTTTAC
>NZ_JBYTBS010000077.1:0-23836 GCF_058789495.1 Paenibacillus sp. FW126-R14
GATTTAATGAACATGAGATATGACGAGAAACCCAGATATGATGAAGTGAAAAATATGATTTTTAGCATATTAAAAGAAGATAAAACTTTTTTAGTACAAAACTTTGACTTAGAAAAAAAAGAAATACTTCTAACGGTGAATAGTTATGAAATTAATCCGTCTAAAAATTAATGATCCACGAGGATTCAGAAGTCTGAAATCAGGATTTGAGATTTTTTTCTTAAGAGATTGGGAGTACCAGAAAAGTCTTGACTTTAATCCATATATATTAGCCGGTCCAAATGGTAGTGGAAAGTCTAACGTGTTAGAAGCGCTAGCCAATATTTTTTTTCATATGGAATGTATCTATCGTGACTATTGGCCTGAAAGTTTTAAATATGATGAAGAAACAAACGCCAATGGGTTTAAGGAAGAAATTTCTACACCGAATGCTTTTGAGCTGGAGTATTTCATTCCCGCTCCTTATTCCCAAGAAGGTGAGGATAAATTAGCTCGTATAAAAATAATTAAGGAGCTTTATGAAAATCCAAAAGTCGTTTGGATAGAGGACAATGAAGAAATTGAGTTAAGTCGATTAGAAGTCAAAGAGATACTTCCAACATATATAGTCGGATATTCATCAGGAGAGAATCAAATATTGAGCCTTCCTTTTTTTAAAATGAGATTTATCCACTTTGATGAGTATAAAGAAATGCTTATCGAACAATCAGGTTATCAAAAGCCAGAAGGACGTCTTCATTATCTAGATCAGGAATTTAATCAAGCTATCATTCTAAGTAATTTGCTGTTACAGAATGAAAAAGTTTTAAATCCCTTTAAAGAGGAACTTGGTATACAAGGTATAAAATCGTTTCGAATTATCATACGTCAATATTTAGATATCCATGAAAAAATGGAAATCCAATTTCCAGAGGTTCTTGTGGAAGCTAGAGAAAGCGAGGCGGGCTTTAAACGTCATGTTATTAACATAACACAGCAATTAAATGGATCAATTGAAAAGCTAAAAAAATGTACAACTGCTTCTTGGTATGATAATGACTCGGAAAGTCTTTATTTAGACTTTTTCGTCGATGAAAATACTCGTGCCGCATTCCGATTGCACTTTGGAACGGCAATTGAATTATTTGAAACATTTCAAATATTATTAACACTTAATTTATATGCAGTTAATGAGAGATTAAAAAAAGACTTGTATGAGTCAGAAAGTCTATATGTCAATGAGACAATACCTGTTTTACAGTCTGATGAAAGAATTATGAGATTTAAGGATGTTGTGCTTGATAAGGAAGGGGTTTTGGATATTGTTTACAGCAAATCTCTTTCAGATGGTGAACATCAGTTTTTACATGCATTGGGACTTTCTTTACTTTTCCAAGAGGAAAATTGCTTGTTTCTACTTGACGAGCCGGACACTCACTTTAATCCTAATTGGAGGGCTAAGTTTATTTCGAGGTTACGAGGGTGTTTCAGAGATGGTAAAGCCCAAAATGTCATGCGTGAAATGTTGATTACGACACATACACCCTTTTTAATTTCCGATAGTAGGCCTGAACACGTTCTGATTTTTAACAAAGATCTCGACAATTCAAATATTGTTGTATCTAGGCCAGAATTTAATACCTTTGGCGCATCAATTAATAAAATTACAATGGATGTGTTTGGAAAAAGGGAGACGATAGGCGAATATGCCGATCAAATGTTGCATGATATCAAAACCAGATGGAAACCAGGGGAAAATGATAGAAACATAATTGGTGAAGCAAATAAGAAGTTAGGTGATTCGGTTGAGAAACTGATCTTCATAAATAGTATTTTAAATAAAGGTGAGAATCAATAATGCTATTTGCATATACGTATGTTCCCCATACTTTAGAGAAATTGCAGGAATATGTGAATTATCTATTTTTAGAAGTGTGGTGTAAAGCAACTGGGGAATTTGATTTAGATAAATTAAATGGTTGTCCTGAATTGAAGGATTTGGTTTGGGCAATTTATACTAATGACCGTATTCAAACGGATTATTTGTATGGCCCAATTGAGAAGGTATTTAACTTGTTTACTAAGCTAGACGCGGATCAACGTGATAAGTTAGCAAATAATTACCGAAATAATAATTCAATAAATGATATTTGTTGTAATAATACTAGTAATTCCCCTATAACATATCAGGAGTTAGAAAGTATCCACCCAAATATTGCAGAATTTTTAAAAAAGTTTTTTTTAAGTTTATTTGAGAATATAATGCATCTAAAAGACGTGCAGGATAGAATTGGAACAATCCATGATCATTATCAATTGTTTACTTTAGAAAATGATGAAGAGATTTGTCCTTTTTGTGGATTAAGTGATATGGATGGTCCATATACCGAGAGAAGAGAAGCTTATGATCATTACTTGCCTAAAAGTATTTATCCATTCAATTCAATAAATTTCACAAACTTGGCTCCTATGTGTCACAAGTGTAATTCAACCTATAAATTGAAACAAGACCCTTTGTATCAAATGCCTCATAGAAATCCACTTTATACTAAAGATCAGCGTAGAAGGAAATCATTTTATCCATATATGACTGAGTCAGTTGATATCTCTATTGAGGTTCAATTATCTACCACTGATATTGATCATATAAAACCAGATGATATTCATTTGAAAATTACCTCACCTGCGTACCAAGAAGAAGTTAATACATGGGTGGAGATTTTTGGGATCGAAGATCGTTATAAGGACAAATTAAGAAAAAAGAATGATGGTAGGTATTGGTTTAACCAGGTGAGGGAAGAATGCAGAAATCATGGTAAGTCATCAATGGAATTATTAGACGGTGTGAGACGAGCTGCTCAATCAAACCCGTGGGCTGATACAAATTTTTTAAAAAAGCCATTTCTTGAAGCCTGTAACACAATGAGGTTATTTGATAGTAATATTATTTTGTGAACCACGAATTAAAAAAAGTATATTGATATAAGTATCTTGATATTTCCTTTTAATTTTAATATTGAAATGGTATGGAAATGAGTTACACGACTTTTTTTGCATTGGTTTATACTATACTTTTCCTTTTTTCAATTCACTAAATTTCATCCCAATTTACCGAGACCTTCCCTGTTAGGGGGCTACATTTTTATATGAACTGAATTGTGTCTCCAATCGCGGTGATGGATCGGGGTTTGTTTTGGGATAATACAATCCAGTTGTTGTTTTGTTGACGCCTTGTTGACGAACATCGTCAACAACCAATAAAACTTAAACAAATTGAACAATACGTCTTAGTTAAAACCCTTATAAATCAAGGGTTTTATCCAACTAACACAGAACCCAAACAACTCTCACATGTTCCCGCATACGGTGCATGTGGAGTGTTGTTCACTGTTGGTTTGGAAAGGAAAAAACGAGTGAGAAGTCAATGTGGGTTGTCCTCTCATATTAAGTGTTAATGTCATAGGGAAGATATTCCTTTTATTAGTATCGATACGATAACAACGATAGATGTTGAAAAGCCCTTTTTAGAGGGCTTTTTTGCGTTAACAGCAATATTCAATCTCGCTAGACTTTTATCCTGAATTTGTAAATTGGTGATATAATAATTTGACAGCATAAAGCAATCTATAAGGGTTAAGAAAAGAATGATTTTATTAAAGGGGTTTCTAAGGAGCGAGTGGAAACGTGGAGCAAGAACAATTATGGAAGTCCATAATGGTAAATGGTTCAATCATCATGTTTTGGCGGGAAAGCATATTGGAGAAATTCATTGAAAGCATAAGAAAAGAAGGATTTGATATATACTTGTTTGACTGTAATGAATGGGATAAAAACACTTGTTTAATTGAAATTGGCAAAACTCTAGGGTTTTCTAACTACTTTGGGAGGAACTTAGATGCTTTTAATGATTGTCTTTCTGATATAGTTCCTAATGATGAAGGCTTGGTGTTGGTTTTCAAGAACTTCGATAAATTCAATGAAAGATGTAAAGACACAGCTTATCATGTATTGGACATTATCCAAGATAACTCATGGAGATTACTAGTTGGAAATCAGAAAAAAATGTTGGCTTTTTTACATTCCAATGACCCTCAATTACATATTCAATCTGTAGGGACAAAGCCTGTACTTTGGAATAATGAAGAATGGCTTAATAAGAGCAGAGGACTTTAATGAAAGTACGATTTTATGGACGAGAGGTAGATAAAAATGTCATTAGAGCAAACCAACGTTATTGATTTTATTGGAATAGACAAACAATCAGGCTATATTACACTAACGCTAACTGACGCGCACGATTGGTCAGAAGAGTTAAATCACTTGTATCTACTACAAGAAAAAATTAACTCCTATCTTGCTTTTATCGAAAGTGGGGAAATTAATGAAAAATATCCTAAAGCCACTGGCAAAGAAATTGAGATAAGCATATCGTTCAAACATGAAGTATCTAATAAAGCAATGGATTTCTTGCTGTATACTTCCAACATAATTAAAAAAGCAGGGTTTGGGTTTAGTTGTAAGGTTGTAAACTCCGATGACGGAACATGGAAAAGTATCTTATAAAAGAGCAATTTTATTTGGGGTGAAGCCAATATGTTAGGTATTAAAAAAATTGACTTAATCACGGATAAGGTGGCTGATTTTAGGTTTCATGATTTGAAATATATGTTGGATGTGAAGTATTCGACTGAAATTCATACTGTTGCTTTGTACGATGTTCATAATTACTCAACCTTGGTTGTTAACTTTGTTTTAATACCAAAGCATAATTCTAGAAAATATAAGGTCACTATTCATTTCAAGAAGTTAGGGAGTTTTCATTTATTTGCTGGAGGAACAATAATTCAATTGAGTGAATTTGAAATTCTGGATATTTCAGATAGAGGATGGGACTCATTAAAGTATCTTGTTAGAGATTTAGAAAAAGAGGATGAATTTAAATTTTATTGTAATGATATTGAAGTCGTTAGTATTGAGGAAGTTGATTTCTTGATTTCATAGTTAAATAAAACATGGATTTTATTATAACTAAAAAGAAAAAGAGGGTTATGAATGACTATTAATATTAATAAAGCAATAAATAAACGCTACAATACTTTACATATAACAAAGGGACAATACAATTGGTTTAGTGCATATAAAATGATGAAACAACTCTGAAAATATAATAATCTTCACTTATGGAATATCAAAGAAACGAATAGAATCTCTACACTCATGGATATAATCACGAATTAAGAAAAAATACTAAATTTTTAATTAGCAATAAAACTGACTTTTAGTAGGTTTTTAATTAAAATGAGAGCTTATAATTAGTGGTAAGTTTATCGCAACCCAGCAGCATTTAAATTTATTTTCAATAGCGGGAGCGGTGTGAAAATAGCAAATGTAGATAAGGGATATTACAGGTGTTGATACGGGATTTGAATACTTGATACTGCCTGACAGATTTACCAATGAAGAACTAGTTAAATACTCAAATCGACTAAAGCGAAAATAATCAACTATTACAAGAAATTGGAATAAAAATTTATTCAATGGACTCTTCGCAATTATTTATCCTAATGATTCTCTCATCAACTCTCCTATTAAATTCAGCAAGATTTGCATCAGAAACTAACATAAGAATAGTTGAGCCATATCTTTATTATTATTCAATTAATACGAGTAGAGTATTGTTATTTGCTAATCCTTTTGTGGAATGGAATAATGGAAAATTAATTACGGCTACACATAACAGCATAATCAATAAGACATATGAAGAAGTTCGAATCATCTCTCAGAGTATGGGAAATAGAGTAAAAGAAATACTAGATGAAGCAAAAGGGTACAGAGAATTGTTTTCTTACAGATTCCCTGCGAAGGGTATTCAGACGGTTAAGAATCAAGGACAAACATCATTTGAGAAGGAGGATATATTGAATTATTGTCGTCTAATAGTTGAACTTACTCAATTTAACAGTGAAATTATTGATGCTTCTGGCGAGAAGAATATCACTAACAAATTTGAGTTAAATAGAAGTGATTTAATGTAACTGCCGCACAGATAGTATTTCTGGCCGCCATGAACCTTGGTAGTAGACGTAGAGTTGCCGAGCGTCCTTGATCCGCATTTATCGCAATAAAGGAGCACTCTCATGATGTAATAAAACCGACAATCGGTCGGGTACGAATTAGGGACGCTGAAACAAGCGTCCCAATTTTTCGTGGTTAGAAGTAGAAAACAATCTTTTCGCCGATGAAATGAAAAAACAGCGGCAGTCATGGATTGAACGCTGTTTGCATCGAATGAACTATCGCCTCCCGTCGGCGAAATGTTTAATCAAAAGTTACCTCCAAAATGTAATCTTGTCAGAACTTAATCGAACGGACTCATGCCCTTCTTCTTTGGCTTTTCCTATTGAAATAATCATTACTGGAGCATAGCGTTCTTCATCTAAATCGAATTCTTTAGCTACTTGGTCAACTTCAAAGCCTGCCATTGGATTCGTATCATACCCATGTGCATGAGCTACTAACATTAACTGCATTGCAAAGAGACTGCTATCGATTTTTGCAACTTCAATTTTGAGTTCTTTTGGCAGAGCCGGATACATCGATAAAATTGTTCCGAGTTGACGATCTCGTACTTCAGCTGGCATTTTTCCTTCTTCCACGGCTTGATTGTAAATTTCTTCAGCATATAAATAGCTTTCAGTATCACCAAAAATTAATAACATGGCCGATGATGTATCATTTTGTACTGTATTGAACCGGACAAGAGGCCTAAGTTTTTCTTTTCCTTCCGGAGTGTCGACCACGACTACGCGCCAAGGCTGCATATTGGCGGAGGACGGAGCCAAGCTGGCTTCCGAAATCATTTCGTTTAACTCTTCCTTCGATATTTTAAAGTTCTCATCATAATGACGAACGGAACGTCGTCCCTTGACTATACTGGCGAAATCGTTATTTTGAATATGGTTAAACATAGGAGCTCTCCTTTTGATAACATTGAATTTTTTGACATTGTGTATGTCGTTTGTTATCATATTCGCATTATGAACTATGAACCTAGGTTTATAGCAAGTGAATAAAAAGAGGTCCTATTATGAAAATAAAAGATGTTTCAAAATTAACGGGTCTGCCCATATCAACACTGAGATTCTATGAACGTAAGAACCTAATTCCAGACACATTTGTGAAAAGGGATGTCAATAATTATCGTATTTATGCTGAAGAAGTTGTTGAATTTCTAAATGATGTGAAGGCACTTTTATCCGTAGACTTTTCTATAGAGGAGCTATGCGTGCTAGTCAATCAAGAACTTAATTTAACATACGAAGTAAAGAAAAAAATTGTTGAACAAAAAATTAGAGAAATTGAAGATGTCCAGCAGCGATTGAGAAAGTCGAAAAAATTCTTGCATGCGATCTTAGAAGGAAAAGCCAATTTTCAAACACAGTGTTAATGGACCGTCCGGGAGCGGACGGTTTTTCACATTTTCCTTTAATGATGTTATTGTTTAGATAATTAACTAACTTATTGCGCATCTTGTAGATTGGGGTCGTTTTCATCATGAGGGGTATTCTCCGATACGGTTCTCGTATTATCATGTTTTATATAGCTGCTGCCGTTGTTGTTGGTCTGATTGTAAGCTATGCCGTTATCTCTGCACCGGACTCCCCTAAGTTCCAAAGTGAAAAAGGCTTACTGGATTTAACGCAGGCTCATGTCAACGAGAATCCGCTAAAGTTAAAAGGGGAGTGGGAGTTCTACTGGCAAGAGCTACTATCGCCTGAGGACATTCAGAATCGCTTAGCAAGGGACGGGAATCATGACCGCTGGATCAGCATCCCGAGCTCCTGGTTAGGCTATCGGTTAGATGGTCAGCAGCTGAACGGTACAGGCTTTGCAACCTTTCGGTTAGTCATCCAACTTAGCGAGCAGGATAGGAATGAGCGGCTTGCTCTGCGGATGCCTACCATCTTTCATGCGTATAAGTTATGGGTTAATGGTAAACTGCTGGAAGAAGTTGGTGAAGTTGGTCAGGACAAGAGTAGCGTGACCCCGCATCTGGCAACGAAGCTGGTGTTCTTCCAGCCCGAGAATGACAGGGTAGAGCTGGTTATGCAAGTAGCCAACTTCGATCATAAGCGAGGCGGCATCACCAAGTATATAGAGCTCGGCGGCAGTGATGTGTTAACGGTCAGGACAAATCTGAGAATCGCCGCTGAAATGTTCATCACCGCAAGCCTGCTAGTGATTGGCGTATATCATCTGCTGTTGTTCGGACTGCGACGCAAAGACAGGGCTCCATTGTATTTTGGTCTGTTCACCACGTTGTCCGGTATCCGATCCTTGCTGGTCGGTGAGCTCTTGCTCACACAATGGTGGCCAGCTTTTCCATGGGGATTGCAGTTCAAGATCGAGTACCTGATTCTTTGCAGCATTGGTTATATCATGACGAGGTACTTTGATAGCATTTTTCCGAATTATGTGTCGCGTTGGTTTCATCTTGGCACTCGGATCGTTACCGGTGCATTCTGTGTCGTTGTCGTGGTGACCCCTGCATTTTTATATACAAAATTGTTACCGATAATCGGTGTGATGGTTGTTCTGCATATGGTTTATCTGATGGTTGGGCTGGTCAAAGCAGCTGTGTGGCGTATGGAGGGAGCGCTACTCTTCCTGCTGGTGTCGATGGTTGCTTTAGTTACTGTCGTCAACGATTTTTTATATTACAATGAATGGTCACGAATCGGAAATACATCTCCTCTTGGTCTGTTGGTGTTTACGATCGCACAGATGATTCTGCTTTCTTCAAGATTCACGAGGGCAGCATCGAACGAAGAGAGGATTACACGTCAGCTGCGGGTCGCTAACGACAAGTTGACTGAAATGAATATGAATTTGGAACGGATCGTACAGGAACGTACTCATGCCTTATCCACAGCTCATGATGATCTCCGCACTTCGTATGACCGTTTGCTTCACTCCGAGCAAGGGAGAAAGAAGCTCCTTGCCTATATTACGCATGATCTGCGTATGCCGCTGTCCAGCATGCTTGGTTATGTCGAGGCTGTGCGGGACAGAGTCAAGCCGGAGCGCAATGAACAGTACTTGAAGTATATCCGGGATAACACGATAAGGGTTAACCTCATGATCGAGGAGTTGTCCTTCTTGTCGCATTTGGAGACGGGACAAGTTTCGTACCGAGTGGAACAGGTTCATGTGGTTGATTTCTTGCGCCGGTTCTATGAACAATATGAATTAGTTGTGCGTGACGCAGGGTTGGATTTCAGGCTGGATTTCAGAGATGTGGAAGATCAACGCCCTAACGTGCCTGTTGTCGAAATGGATGCGCAAAGATTAGAGCAGGCGTTGTTTAATCTAGTGTCGAACGCGATGAAGTTCACCTCTAGAGGTGGGTTGGTGCGTATTGCGCTAGCTGTGTACGAAGTGAATCATACCCGCTATGCGATCATTAGCGTGCAGGATTCTGGCATGGGTATTCCTCCAGATCAGCTCGAGCAAATCTTCGATCGCAATTACAAGTATGATCGACCGGGCGTGGAGAACGGGGTAGAGGGCAGCGGGCTCGGGCTGGCGATTTGCAGGGAAATCGTACAAGCGCATGGAGGGACGATTCGAGCGGAGAGCGACGGCAAGACGGGGTCGATATTCTATGTATCGCTTCCTTGTATTCTTGTATTGTAGAAGAAAAAAGGTGATGGTGTGATGAACATGCACAAAATTATGATCGTCGATGATGATCCCAATATATGCGAGATTGTTCAGGCTTATTGCGAGCGTGAGGGCTTCATATGCTCCTACAGCTATAGCGGAACAGAAGCCATGAAGCTGCTTGAGTCGTTCGAGCCGGATTTGATTGTGCTGGATGTACTGCTGGCTAATGAAAACGGCATTGATTGGTGCAGGAACGCACGCAGCTACACGAATGCGCCGATCGTGTTTCTGAGCAGCCGTGAGGAGGACGAGGTCAAAATCAGCGCATTATCCTATGGCGGCGACGATTATGTGACCAAACCGTTTAGTCCAGGAGTACTCATGGCTAAGATTAAGGCTCACCTTCGCAGAGTGTCGACGGGCAGGAAGGAACAACTGCTGGAGTTGCCGGGTGTGACGCTGGATTACTACGCCCAGTCCGTCATCATGGGTAGTGATCCCATTTTTTTAACGAAAAAAGAGTTCAGTCTACTGTCCTACATGGCACAAAACGTTAATCGTGTCGTCACTGTCGATACGTTGTTTCAGCTCATCTGGGGAATGGAGAGTCTGGAGGATATGAGAACGGTCGCTGTACACATCAGTAATTTACGTAAAAAAATAGAGGTTGACCCTGTCAATCCTGAGAGAATCATTACGATTCGGGGGGCCGGATATATGCTGGTTGCCAGAAGTGCGCCGCAAGCGCGAACATAGCGTTAAGGTTGGCGGTGTGACTACGACAGCCGCCGCTAACACGTTACAGCTAGAGAGAGGATCCCAGACTTCATGCAAAACAACCTCCAATTCCACCATGATAAAGTGGAGATGGAGGTTGTTTTTGATTAACGGAGCAATTGCAGTACGCCTTGCGGCTGTTGGTTGGCTTGAGCTAACATTGCTTGTGCTGCTTGAGAAAGAATGTTGTTCTTAGTGAACTCCATCATTTCCTTCGCCATGTCCACATCGCGGATACGCGACTCAGCGGCAGTAAGGTTTTCAGAAGCAGCTCCAAGGTTGTTAATGGTGTGCTCCAAACGATTTTGGTATGCACCTAATTTGGAACGTTCGGCGGATACAGCATTAATGGAGTTGTCTAGTACTTTGATTGCTGCAGAAGCCTTAGTCGCATCCGAAACATCAAGGGAGTACTCAACATTAACGTTATCGGTGCCATTATTGGTTTGTTTCGTAGTTGTCCAAGCAGCGCCCGTAATCACATTTCCACTTTTATCTTTAATTACTGCAGATACATCAGAAGAAGCTATCCCGAGAGCACTTGCACGCATGTCTGCAACATTCATGGACAAGGACTGACCTTGGTTTGCTCCGACTTGCATCGACAAGGATCTGTCCTCAACGCCACCTTCAATTGCAAAAGCGGCTTGACCATTCGTTTTTGCGCCCATATTTACTTTGAGGCCATTTCCAAAATCGATCGTGGAGTTGGCTGCAATATCAGATTTCGTAGTCGTATCACCAGTTGTTGTGTTTGTCAGCGTAGCGGTTTTCGTTGTTGCGGCAGTAACGCTAAATGCATGTGTAGTAGGGCCAGTAAGTGTACCGATCGTAAGATCTACACCATTACCCAGGTTATAAGTGCCGCCATCCGTTAAGGTTTGCGTGCCAACCACAACGCCACCATTGGCATCGTGGACTGTTGCCGTATAAGCGGTTGCGGTACCAACGGTAAGGTCATAAGTGTTAGAAGCGCTATACGTTGTACTATCAGCACGCGTATCAATGCTTACTCCGTTTGCGAAGGTAACTGTGCTGCCGGCAGTAAAGGTTACTGCAGGTCCGCCGTCAAATGATGCTGCAAGATCATTAGTGACAGTAAAGCTATCAGTTCCATTTTTAATTGTGTTACCAACACCGTGGGCAATCGTGAAATCTCCAATCGTTACACTACCAGCAGCAGCGCCTGCAGCAATAGATGTAGTACCTACAGTGCTGCCGCCTTTACTTAATGTAACTGTGCTGCTTACATCAAAAGTTTGGTGTTTTCCGGCTGCGTTAGCTCCAGTTAATGTGGTGTTAACCCCAGTAGCGGTTTTAAAGCTCACACCAAAGTCATTGGTTGTTCCGAATGCCTTGAATTGATAATTTTGTACGTTATTATCAAGAATAACTTTGTCTGTTAAAGCTGTAGTGCCGTCGGTATCCATTAATTGAACACTAAAAATACCGTTGCCTTCATCTGCATAAGCAAGTTGATATCCTACTCCATTGCTCAGTGCCGAAGGATTATCTAAACTCAAAGTAAGGGCACCAGTCGCACCTGCGCCAACACCAGGACCATTGCTTACCGTACCTAAAACGCCTGTAGTTTTTACATCAAAGCTACCAGACACTGGGTTGTTACCTGTAACCGTAATACCATCGGCCGTAAGACCTGTATTGGCACCGGTGAATGCGCCGGTTGCAACAGAATCTCTTCTTGTAATTGTTACTTCATGTGCACCGTTAGCCAAAGTAGAACCAGGAGTAATCGAAACGCCTGTTACAGAGCCGGCTGGAGTATCAAGCGATGCATTCTTCGTTTGCGTTTGGCCAATACGAATTTCATAATCGCCGCTGTTTAGAGTTGAGTTTGCTCCAACGCTAACGTTTTTAATTGCATTATCAGCAGTATGGGTTGCGGATTTCGTTACTGTGTCTGTAACATCTATTGTATAATTTCCTGCCTTCAGAGAACTGTTCTTATCTAAATCCGGATTCGAAATAGTCGTCGTTCCCGCATTGAAAGGACTAGTTGTCTTATCAATCGTTACAACACCGGATTTTTCCGAAATATCCCCATTTAACAGTTTTTTCGTGTTGAACTCGGTCGTACTACCAATACGGTTAATTTCTGCTGTTAATTGGTTGATTTCCTTCTGAATTTCGCTGCGGTCATCGGCAGTGTTCGTATCGTTGGCAGCTTGCGTTGCGAGTTCTTTCATACGTTGAAGGATGCTATGTGTTTCGGTCAACGCGCCTTCCGCCGTCTGAATCAGGGAAATCGAATCTTGCGCGTTGCGCTGTGCTTGATCCAATCCGCGGATTTGTGCTCGCATTTTTTCGGAAATCGCAAGACCTGCAGCGTCGTCGCCCGCACGGTTGATACGAAGACCGGAAGACAATTTCTCTAAAGATTTGCCTGCTGCTGCTGTGTTGCCCGCTAATTGGCGGTGCGTGTTCTGTGCTGCAATGTTGTGGTTAATTCTCATTTCTCATTACCTCCATGTGGTGTGTTTGAGGATGCCTATCCGTTTGCATCCTTTGAAGCGCATACCCTGCACTCACAAGTCATTGATGGATTGCGCGCTAATCCAAAACAAGGATTTGTAAGTCAAACTGTTATCTTCCTTGACTTCACCACTCGTCCTTAAGTGGCAGGGGCCTCGACCTTTTTTGCCGTTTCTAAGGCTATATTGTGTTCTTCCCATAACTCTCCACGAATAATAGAAATATGCTTCGGTGCTTCAATCGCCAAGCGTAAATGGCCTTCATCGCTCTTAATGACCTTTACCATAATGTTGTTGTCGATCAGCACATATTCTCCGGGCTTTCTCCCTAACACGAGCATTGGCTCATCCCCTTATTCCGCTTATTAAATTGACATAAAAAAAATGAGCAAACAGGTCGCTGCCCTTCTTCCTCCTGAAGAATGACGGCGACTTATTTGCTCATCCTAAGTCTCGTAATTATTGTATTTAGTTGTCAAAAAAATACATTTAAACAGCAAAAAGACGAATAAATAGGCATCTGTTTCAAATGTTCCTCCTTGAAACTACATGCGTATTTACTCGTCCATGAGTAATCGGATATGTGATTAATATATATATCGACAATTTATTTGAAATGTTTAGTCTTTTTGCGAAAAATTTTTTGAAAGTTATTCAATAATTTTTTAAGGATGGAACGCCAGATGGGGGGTTAAAAGCTTTGAAAGGGGACTTCCTTGAACTGGCAATCTGTAATGCCGGTGCCGGAAGGGGAATAATCCTATTGGGGGAGAAGGGAAATTGGTTGTAGAGGCTGAGAAAGACATCAACGGGAGCCGAGAGAGACCCAGGGATATCCAAGAGCGTTATTCTACTGCGGGGGTTCAATTCGAAATACGAACGCGGAATCCAAAGCAAGAGAACTGCAGCTATTGGACTAGTTCAAAGCTGCCGAAACGAGAAAGCCAAGATACTTGTGATTATTCTTGATTAAGCAATTCTCCGCGAACGATAGAGATATCTTTTGGCGCTTCAATGGCCAAGCGTAAGTGTCCCTCTTCACTTTTAATTACCTTTATGATAATTTTTTCGTTGATCACTATGTATTGTCCGGGTTTTCTTCCAACGACCAGCATCAGACTCACTCCTTTCTCCATCCGGCTTAAATGAGCCAGCCCCCTAACCCTCTTCTGCTTGTATTATATCATTGTAGATTAGCCCATTAATGAAATTTAAAGAAAACTTTAAGTTCGCGCTCGAGATAAAGCAAGACAAAGGCCGACTCCTTCTGATATGAACTTGGTAAATCTACGACTCTTGCAGTAGCTCTGACTCCCGGCGCCAATTAGATATTATTTACGGTTGGGTGACCCTTCTGCCAGGAGCCGGCTACATAACTAATGGGTAGCCTCCTAAGCCGATTTTTTTGATATAAATTTCGCTCAGTAATAGATAAACCTAACGTGAAGCGCTTTCTTTTCAGTTAATGAGTATATTTTTTAGCTAAAATGAATTCAAGAGTCGTTTGAAGTAACACTTCGGATATGAAATCAAAGGAGTGCAACCCAATGATCATTTGGTCGGTCGCAGATAATGAAGCAGACAAGGAGCTCGGTGTGAAGTTCATATGCGAGCATGGAACGGATCTTGGTCTTCTGTATAACTGGAGTACGGTGATGAACTCGCTTTATTATTCGATGGAGGATAACGGCTTCTTGGTCGGTAAGGACTCGGAAGATAGAATAGCGTCCGTGTTGGCACATACAGTAGGCACGCTCGACGACGGCTACAAGGATTCGTCCAGGATAGAGATTCATCTGCTGTACATCGAGGAGACATGGAGGAGCGGAGCGGTTCTGCTCGCTGCGCTGCGCATGTTAGTCCAACGCTTGCTGGAGTCACCGAGAGAAGTTACGGAAGTTGTGTTCTTCACGCCTTCAAACGAGGAGAATAGGAGGAAGTTCGGCAAAGTCGCGACGCTGACGAAGACGACGGAGCCGCCTTGTGGAACGCTCGATTTTTATACGGTCAAGATAGAGAGTTTGCTTAAGTTCGATGCTGTCTATTAGCTTTGAGCGAGATATATAGAGACGCGAATGACCGGCATCTCTGCCGGCCACTGGAGTAGATCCATTTTTACTGTTGATCGGTATCTCTGTTTGTCGACGATATTGTTGTTGAAATGCAGGTTGGAGCTCCCATAGAATTCACCTCCTTATACCGGTATAAATAGAAATATAATCTATATATAGTAAAAAATCAATAAATAATATATTTTGTCATATATGAACTGGGAAAGACGGGAGGGGACAGGATCGGTCCATTTCGAGGTATGTGAGAGCACGAGTCAATGGAGCCGATATACGGCATTTTACGTGGAGCATCGTCAGAATATTATTCCGGGCTATCAGGTTAAAGACGCGCTCATGGATATCAAAAATTGCATGAGGAATGGACGGGCCGGCATACTGACGGACGGGGCGGAGCGTATAATTGGCATCGGCAGCTTCGTGCTCGGCCTGGAGGCTGAGGGGTTTAGCAATAAGGAGATCGCAGTGCTGGGCAACAGCTACTTTGTGGAGGAATTCCGAAGCAACCGGACATTCATCAGAGGGCTGCAAGCGCTGGCGGAGCATATTAAAGAGATGAACGAAGCAGTGAAGGAAGTGCGGATTCCGACCACGGAAGGCAATCTTTACACCAATAAGCTGTACAGGAAAATCGCAGAGCAGATAGGGGGGATGGATACGCGCTACGGTCCCTTTCGAGTATATTCCACATCGTATGAATCCTTCGTAAGGTTCTGCAATCGGTTTGTTTGACCCCTTGATTGACTAAATACAAAATGTACCGTTTGGGAGCGGAGTGCACAAATGCTAGATATTGAAAAGCCCTTTTTAGAGGGTTTTTTTGCGTTAATAGCAATATTCAATCTCGCCAGACTATTATCCTGAATTTGTAAATTAGGTGATATAATAATGTGACAGCATAAGCAGTCTGCAAGAGTAATTTTAAGAAAGGAGAAATGAAGCGATTTGAAATATCTTAAAGCATTTTCAAATAGGGATACATGGTATTTTGAGGTCGACGAGGAAGGGACAGCTTTCAGGCAGATTATTATTAATGATGATGGTAGTTGCATCGCTTCAAATCGAAAGCATGAAACATATCATTTTTCATTAGCAGATAAAGAAGTTGATGACAATGACCCAAACTATATACGAATAACGGAAAATGAATTTGAAAAAGTATGGTCTAATTATCTTAAAGCTTTTAACGACGATTGGAAGCATACAAAAACTGCACTTCCAATTGGAAAGGAGATTGAGGGGTACATTGAATGTTTCTTGCCTCATGGTGTTATTGTGAATATCTTTAAATATAGTACTATTGGAGTTGCTGATTATCACGAATGTAGTCAGAATACACCTAAAGAGTGGCTTTACCCAAGTCATGTAGTAAGAGCTATAGTGAAAGATTACGATGAATTAAATCAGTGGGTTGTACTAGACAAACCAAAAATTTTGAAGATTCTGCACGCAGAGTAACGGCGGGTAATCAGATCTTTTCATGAATATCCATCCATCATTTGTCTTAAATAATTTCGAAAGTCATCAACATATGCTTTGGGCTCTACGATTTTTAGATTTGTGCCGAAGCTTGCTAAAAATTGAAATCCCGTACTGTTTTGAGGGACATGAATCGTTGCTAATAAAAATTCAGAGCTATAGGGTTCAATACTCTTTCGACCGTACCTTTCAATGAATTGATCTTTGATGCTAGGGGAAATCAATGCTTGAATAGCGACTAGTTGCGGTTGATAACTTGCTTCGCGTTCTTGTTCTGATAGATATTCTCTAGGGTTAAATGTTTTTTCATCCATAGTAAGCTTATCGATCCGAGATAATTTAAACGTTCTATACCTCATGCGATGTAAACAGAACCCTTTCAGATACCAACTCGTTTCGCTAAAATGAAGCTGATAGGGCTCGACAATTCGATTCGTCGTGGTGCCATTTTTATCTATATAATCAAATGAAATTAACCTTCTCTTTAATATTGATTCTTGACAGATCTTCAGGGTGTGAAGTATCTCAGACCGACCCTCCCAAGCATAAAATGACAGTTGAATTGAATTTTTCAGAGACAATGGGCTAACCATCGCCTCTATTTTTCTTATCGTAATTTCAACTTCTTCGTTAATTAGAATTTGTTCCAATCCGCCGAGCGCAGTTAATATATTTTCTAAGTCGGAGCTGCTTAAAAGACGTTTATCAACCTTGTATTCATCCATAATACCGTAGCCGCCATGCACTCCAGTGATAGAATAGATCGGGATGTTGGATAAGCTCAGTGTTTCCATATCGCGAAGAATAGTTCTTTTGGAAACATTAAATAATTGGGCGAATTCTGTTGTTGAAACGATATTTTTTTTCAGCAAAATCATGATGATAGAAATAAGTCTCTCAACCTTGTCCATATTTTCTCCTCTTAGTTGGTTAATTTATTTAAGAACGGTGACAATTAGCTGTCACCTTTTGTAGATTATACTACATTTATCACAAGAAGGAGGTATTGCTTTATGTCAGCTATTGTATATTTAAACTTTGATGGAATTGCAGAACAGGCGATTGAATTTTATTCGGAGGCTTTAAGTTCAACTGAAGTGAAAAAAGTTAAATTTAGCGATTTCCCACAAGATCCAAACTATCCACTGCCAGAAAATGAGCTGAATATGATTATGGAGTCTTCCATAGAATTCGCAGGCGGGAAAATCATGATGTCGGATATTTTGCCTTCCATGAAGATGGTAACAGGGGAGTTGGTGAAGGGAAATAATGTCCTGATTAGTCTAGTCATTGAGGATAAACATAAACTGGAAGAATACTTTAATCATTTATCGGTTGGTGGCAATGTTATCATGCCGTTATCCGATACTCCTTGGTCTTCGTGCTTTGGAATGCTGGTTGATAAGTTTGGGGTTTCCTGGAAGTTCAATAGTGACGCAGATAAGTTTCTTGATAAAATCATTTCCAATAAACAGTAACTCATTCTCAAAAATGGTCTTGCAATTGAAGACCATTTTTTCACGTTTTTTATTTAATAATTCTAGAAAGGAACGTGTATCTTATCTATGGAAATTGAAAATCTAATTCCAGCAAAATCGAGGGAAGATGTGAGGCTTTGGCTGCAGGAAAATGGAAAGACTAAAAAGTCCTGCTGGGTCGTGGTTAGTATGACGCCTACCCCTAATAGGTTGTTATATTTGGACGTGGTGGAGGAAGCTTTGTGCTTTGGATGGATCGATGGAGTCAAAAAGAAAATTTCTGAAACGGAGCTGGCTCAGAGGTTGTCTCCAAGAAGTAAAAAAAGTTCATGGACGGAATTAAACAAAGAACGTGTCCGCCGCCTCGAAAGGCTGGGGTTAATGACAGACGAAGGAAGAAGGATTCTTCCTGATATGGATCACAATTCTTTTAGAATAGATGAAGATATAGAGCAGAGGCTAGAAGAGGAAAAGCAAGTGTACGATAATTTCATGGCATTTCCGGATCTTTATAAAAGAGTTCGAATCGACACGATACAAAGCATTAAGCATCAGCCAGAATTGTTTAAGAGCAGATTGGACAAGTTCATAACAAATACGAGAGAAAACAAAATGTACGGTCAATGGAATGATAATGGACGTCTAGAGGGGTAAGGATGGGAAGATAGTTTAATCTTTCCATCCTCAATTTCTTCACATAAACGGAGCTTCAGGGCCTTTTAGCTATTTAGAGGTTTAGTTTCAATCCAAGCAACCTTGAGGTCTCTTTTTTTGAAAAACCACTGATTATTCACTTTTATGAATTCGTCGTTATACCTTATAGCTGCTACCATTAATTTCTTGTCATCGCCTTCAATGGTTAAATGATGAGCAAAACAATAGGTTGTACCAACTGCCGTATCGCCAGATAAGATGATCTTACTTTGGCCATTGACATGCATGGTGGAAACATAAGTATTTAAGTTATCAAAAATAGGCGCTAATTCCTTCCTGCTAGTAACGATTTGGGAGGGTTCGGACTGACGTTCATCCATAAATACTCTAAAAAGCGTATCTTCCGTAAACAGTGCCATTTGACCTTCAGCATCCCTCGTGTCTGCACAATAGGCATATTCATCAATGAGATCACGTATTGCATCGCGGCCAGCCATTTCTTCAAGGGATCGTACTTTCACATTATCCATTTTTTCATCACCTTTTTTTATAGTCACGTCTATCCTCATAGTAACCGAGTCGAGTTAGCAAAGCTTTGTCGTGCGGCTCATTTTATTTGTCAATTCGGCTCATTTGAACGGACGTTGAATTCCAGCGATTCACTATTGGATTGCCGTGGCGACTTCATGTTATCTTTTAGTCAGATAAGGAGTGAGACGAATGGGGTCGTTAATTAAAAAGGCTGTAAAAATGCCTCAGAGTCTAGCCAGTGTTGGCTTTTTGAAGATAAAAGGATTGTCGGTAATGGGGGCATGCGCCTATTCGGACATCAAGACTGGGAGGATGTATCTGCAGGAGCATGTCCTAATGGTTGTTCTGGAAGGGGTCTACATTGTCAGGCACGGTGATCAGGAATATACGGTAAGGAAAAACGAAATGGCGCTCTTGCATAAAGGAATCGTCGTTGAGTATGAGAAGTACGGGGAAGCGGATTCGAGGCATATCTTGGATTACATGATGTTCTTTTTGAAGGATGAATTACTTCATGATTTTATGAAAATATCTAGTCTACCTGTTTCCGAGCCTGTATCGCCTGCCGCGGCTGCTGTTCATCCGGTGAATGAGCGACTGTTAAGCTATATGGCTTCTCTCAAGCCTTATTTTGCAGAGCCGGAGGGCATTCAAGACGAATTAATTAAGCTGAAGATGCTGGAGCTTCTTTTTGATATATTGGACGCCGACCAAGGGCTATTGAACCAAATTCTGCAGCTGAGGCAGCAACGTCCGACAAGCATTGTTGAGGTGGTGGAGAAGAACTTGCTAAACCCCGTATCGCTTCAGGATCTGGCCTATTTGTCAGGCAAAAGCTTATCGACTTTCAAACGGGAATTCAAAAAGATTTATAATGAGCCTGCGATTCAATGGATTCGTAATCGTCGGTTAGAGAAGGCGAAAGAACTGCTGACCAATCCCGGAGTATCCATAACGGAGGTTTGTTTGGCTACAGGCTTTGAGAATGTATCGCATTTCTCGAAGGTTTGGAAGAAGAAGTATGGGGTTTCTCCTTCGGTGATGAGGAGTCGCGGCGCTGTTGAGGATACTGTTGTTGAGGGATGAGGGGGTTGCGGATTGTTTGAGGGTTGGGCTGGATAGGACTTTTTTTATATGAGCTTAGCAATCGTTCGGGTTCTTCTTTATTCTTCTTTGCGATTTTTAAATGGAATGATCGGATCGAATTGATTGTCAGCTTATTTATCCTCTTTTGACATCCACATAGATGTTCATATGTTCATCGTTGTCATGTTGGGATGTCCCATTTGTTATTAGTCTAACGTAATGCAGGAGATACTATAAGTTTATCGATGTTATAATTTAAGCAAGACACTGATACTTAGCTTATAGGACGGTGAAAACATGAATCAAATCAAAGATCTTCAAAAACTTATCAAACTCACTGGTGATCGCGCTAAGCTGGATGCTAAAGCTAATGAGACATACATTGTTTATAAAACCGAAGAGGGCCTGATTGTAAAGGAATACAATGACGGTCATGTTATTCCAGTTACCGAGCAGGATACTCCGCATGCATGAACTTTTACCTATCATGTACATTTTTGCTGGGAACAATGGGAGAGAATCCTAAAAGTCGTAAAATTCCATGGTAAAAAGGTTCGAGCTACTATACATCCTGCATTTATACCGAAAGATAATTTTATGAACTGGCATAGTAGTGAGATATTTATAGGTTCTGTTAGATATCGTATGTTGTGATGAGTATGAAATACACAGCACTGGAATAGTGCATATATCAGTTGAAAACTGCTGTCATGAGAATTCGTTGTAACTGGATGTAATAGCACAGGAGGCAGTTAATAGTTTGATTAGAATAAAATGGACAAAACCGGATATTCGTTTTATGCAGGAAATAACACATATTGTGTCGAATTCTATAAGATTATCTATTTACTTGTAGAGGCGGGTTTATTATGTTTGTCAAAAAGATACCAACGATCTTCTCCTTCTTCTCAGGCGCAGGATTCTTGGATCTGGGCTTTGAAATGTCAGGATATAACGTAGCATTTGTTAATGAATTTCACGAACCTTTCATAGAGGCGTATAAGTACTCACGCCAACAATTAAAACTGCATGAGCCTGAGTTCGGTTATCGGCTAGGGGATGTAACTGAGTTTACCCATTCCGCTGGAATTAATGAGCTTAGCGAAAAAATGGATCTAGCTCGTAAACGAGATGATTTTATAGGTTTTATTGGAGGCCCGCCTTGTCCTGATTTTTCAGTGGGTGGAAAGAATCGCGGGATTGAAGGCGATAACGGGAAGTTGACAGCGACTTATATTGAAATGATTTGCCAGCAGAAACCGGATTTTTTCTTGTTTGAAAATGTGAAGGGTCTCTGGCGTACACAAAAGCATCGGTTTTTCTATGAAGAAATGAAACAAAAATTACATCAAAATGGCTATCGTACAACCGAGCGCTTGATTGATTCTATCGAGTATGGTGTTGCGCAGCAGCGGGAAAGAATTATTTTATTTGGTATTCTGGACAAACATTTAAATAGTTTGGGGTACGATCTTAAAGAAAATCAGAATCTCGATGGAGTCTTCCCTTGGGAGCAACATATCAAATTCTCCAGAGAAAAGGTATCCAATATTCCCTTTCCAGGGCAAGATGAGTTCGTCGAATACGGACAATCGATAAAACCGGAAGGAATACCAGAAGAACTAACGGTCCAATATTGGTTTGATAAGAATAACGTTGATAGCCATCCAAACACTGACATGTATTTCACACCTCGAGCGGGGTTAGTTAAGTTTAAAGTCATTCCTGAAGGGGACGATTCTAAAAAATCGTATAAAAGGCTTCATCGCTGGAGGTATTCACCAACCGCAGCCTATGGAAATAACGAAGTCCATCTGCATCCTTACAAAGCCAGAAGACTTTCTGTAGCCGAAGCATTAGCCATACAGTCACTACCTAAAGAATATGCTTTGCCGCCAACTATCACCTTGTCTAATGCATTCAAAACGGTCGGCAACGGCGTCCCATATCTTGCTGCTAAGGGAATTGCTGAAACTATCTTAGACTTTTTGAAAGTACAGGTGAAGGAACATGCGTGTAACCGGTGAAAATATTGTTCATGCAATAGGTTTACTGCCAAAGAGCAGGACTTATAATTACATTAATCCAGAAACGCCTACTCAACTTAGAATCATGCAGATTACTTATCCTGAGGGACCTATCTATATCAAACGATGGGACCCAACTAACGGAGAAACTTTTGAAGCGGCAAAACAAACAACTATTTCAAAACAAATGATTTGGCGTGTTGCAAATGCATGTGTTCCTAACCAGCCATTGAATTTCGATCGAATATTGGGAGGCAGCTATAACACCCGTTCCGCATTAGAAGCATTAATGGCATATACACCTGAGTTTTATTTCTGTAAACCAGGAAGAATCCAGATAATCAACGAACGGACTACTATTGAAGAAGGCCATAAACACCTGGTATGGCGCCCGGATCAGCCGCATCAATTAGGTATACATGTTGCACTTGATACGGAAATTGGCTCCGTTTCGGAAGTGCCAATGGAAAATGTGTATGCTTCATTTGATTCACTAGATCTGAAAAATGCACTTATAGCAGGCGAAATGGACATTGATACAAAACGCAGGCATACTCAAATTCAAATTGCATTAATTGAAATTGGGAGACAGCTAGGTTTTCGTACTTATATTGCTCAAAATGATATGGGTATTAAGTATAAAGATAAGAAAATAGGCGAAATGGAATCGGTAGTTCCAACTCTCCAAAATGAAAGAATTATGAACGTATACACAGAAGCGGCGCATGCCGCCAGGTTAATCGATTGTATATGGTTTAAGAACGGGGCATTAATGCCTGCAGTAATGGAAGTAGAGCATAGTACAGGGGTAACAAGTGGATTGGAAAGAATGCTTGGACTTTATAACCATATAAAGGGATTTAATACGCGGTACGTTATAGTCGCAGCTGATGAAGATCGGGGGTTAGTACTCCGCGAAGCTCAAAAGGAGCAGTACCGCGTTTTAAACACACGATTTTTTCCATATTCGGCAGTAGAAGAACTTTATTTCTTATGTAATAAGCGAAAAATTCGGGGAGTAACGGAAGAGTTTTTGGATTGTTACATGGAGCCAGCTTTCAATATGTTGCATTAAATAAAATGAGCCCTAGCTACTTTTGGGGCTCATTTTATTTTAGATGAATTCACAAACTTAATTATTTTATCTATTGCAGATTCAAAGTCTTCTTTTAATTCGTGTTCCCACAATCGCAAGATGCTCCACTTTTTCTCTATATAATGCTGAGTGACTTCTAAATCCCTTAGCTTATTGCGTGTGAATTTTTTAAGCCAGAATTCCTTATTGCTCTTTGGAATATGACCATGCTTTTCGCATCCATGCCAAAAGCAAGAATCAATAAAGATAACAATCTTATATTTTTTTATTGATATGTCAGGCTTTCCGACCAGGTCTTTTGTATTTTTTCGGAATCGGAGGCCCTTATGCCAAAGCGCTTTTGCTACTTTTATCTCAATTTTTGTATCTTTGGATCGAATTGCTTGCATATTTTTCCGGCGTTGTTCCTCAGTAAGAACATCAGTCAATAGAAATCGCCACCTAATCAAATTTGAAGATAAAAATATCAAGAAAACACACGTTACATCAAGAACTCTAAAAA
>NZ_JBYTBS010000078.1:0-22112 GCF_058789495.1 Paenibacillus sp. FW126-R14
GCGTTCGTCCTGAGCCAGGATCAAACTCTCCATAAAAGAAAATCTGACTTGCTCATTTGACTTGCTAGCGAGATTTTACAATCTCTTTTATAGTCGATTGCTCGACTGTGCTTACTCACTCGTTGTTCAGTTTTCAAAGATCAATTTCTTTCTTTTTTTCGTCACCCGTTTAGCGGCGACTTTTATAATATATCACATCTAGGCCAATCAATGCAAGCTTTTTTTATTTTTCTTTTTTCTTGCTTCGCTTAACACCTTGTACTTCATTAGCTTATCGTGTGAACCGTTTTTAGCGGCGAGAGTTAATTTATCATAGAATTCCATTCAAAGTCAAGCAATAAATTTAAAATAAAAAAAGAACCAGAATAACATCTGATTCTCACTACATTTTACCGTTATACGCTTGTATATCGCAGCTCGATTTCTGAAGCTTCTTCATCGAAAAGAACAGCTACTTCTTTGATCAAACCTTTTTTGACGAGCTTGTTTAGCAAGAGCGGCAGCTCTGTTTTTATTTCTAATAATTGAGCATGCTGTTGAAGTTCATCCGAACTCAGCGCCTTATCGTTTTCTTTGAGCACTTGAATAAATGCTTCGCAGCATCTCTCCATTTTGGACATAACCGAAAATTCACAGGCAAGCAAGACAAGCTGAACCCGTTGTTTCAACGTCTCCTTGCTCATCGTCAATTCCTCATACAGCTTGTACACCCCTGGATTGATCGCGCGAATCTGCCTCCATACGGTAATTTCCGGATGATAGCCGTCCTCAATAATGACAATGCGGGCCCAGTGATGCAAAGCTTCTAAAACATTATTATAGGCATCGAGCAAATGATCATCGAGGATATACTCTTTGCTTTGAAGATATTTGCGCAGAAAAAGAGAGAACTCAACAAGAAGCTTATGCTCACGCAGATCAGCCGGGAATTCAAGTATGCGATGGCGCAGCCCTTCTAAATACGTATTGTGATCCAGAAGTATCTCCCCTTTTAGCAGCCAGTGAAGGATATTTCGGTTATGACCTTGACGTATCCATTGTTCAATGGAGGAGGGATCAACCCACCTTTCTTGTATCCGAGAATCGTCTCTTATATAATTAGCAGTATGATTGTTCAGGCTCAGGTCGTTCGTAACGATAAGCAGAAGTGTATCAAAGCCATCTGTCAGTGAGGGAAGTTGCTTAGGATTATCTACCGCCATGACGCTAATGATCCGCTTGTCATTTCGGAACTTAAGCAAAAACTGCTCTTTATCGATTCCCATGGGTGTCCAAAGCTCCTGTCTCCAATTGTTTATATCTTATTTCTACAACACAAGAGGAGTTTCCTGCTGTATTCTGTGACAAATCATACAAAACTGATAGCAAATTATGGGGGGAACAACACGTGCGTTTCAGATCAAGTAAAGTTAACGAATTTCGCTTGTGGGGTCTTGCGCTAACGATGGGCGGCATGCTGCTTATGATTATAGGTTTAGCGGGGGTCGTTTTTGACTGGGGAAAAGCAGGCCGTATCATTGCTGTCATCTTTATGATTATCGGGATGGTTTCCATGTTGGTTAGTATGGGCATCTACTTCTGGGCTGGCATGCTCTCCACGTCAGCGATTTCTCTGGATTGTCCGGAATGCGGAAGAAGAACGAAAATGCTGGGGAAAACGGATCGCTGCATGTTCTGCAAAACGATACTCACTGTCGATCCTCAGTTCCAGCCGACAGCCGAGAACGAAACTGCCGCCGGACAAGCCGTTCCAATCGAACCGAACAGAGATCATGAGCATAAGCCTCATTGAGCGCATAAGATCAGAAAAAGCCGTTCCCTTATTCAGGGTTCGGCTTTTTCTGATTTTACGGCGAGGCCGGCGATAATCCATCCTGGATCACTTTCCACATCGACGATTGCTCAAAGCCTCTTCGCCAAGTGGCCACTCCGGCCAAATCGTACTTTTTGACGAGATCCAGCCGCGCTTTGATCGAGGTCTCATCCTCCAGCCAAATGCGGATAAGCTTGTCGCCGTCTTTGTACTCCACATAGTTTTGTCCGGTATCCGGCAGAAACACAGGGGTTAGCTTTTTATCTTTGATGATGGCCTGAGCGGCTTCCATGGTTAACGTTTTGGAAGTGGCCGTCAGTTTGCCGTTTTTCATCTCTTCTGTCCATTGCCGCGTATAAAATGGCACGCCCAATACCAGTTTGGAAGGCGGAACCTTATCCGTGTTCAAAATCTGAGACACGGAACGTTCCGTCCATGGCAATGAGGAGACGGAGCCTGACTTCGGACTGGTCGCCCAGTATTCGTCATAGGCCATGACCATCATATAATCAACCACTTCGGCAAGTGCCGGACGGTCATAGAACACCGACCACATCTCATTGGTCGATTTCGGCGTTACATCAATGGACACGGCTAGGCCTTGTTCATGCATAAAAGGCGTCATTTCCCGGACGAATTGGACGAGATTATCTTTATCTTTGAGATAAACGTTTTCGAAATCGATATTGATGCCTTGCAATTTATACGTCTGAGCAAACCCAAGCAATTGTTTGATCACTTTCATACGGCGATCATAGGTCGATAACACTTTATTGGTCACATCAGGATCAAAACCGTTGCTGAATAACGCCCAAACCTGATAATCGCGGGATTGCGCCCATTTGACGTAAGACGCGTCGGCTAAGTTTTTCAGGCGTCCTTCTCCGTCAGCCAGCGAGAACCAAGTCGGACTGACGACTTGCAAGCCCGGCATATCGCCAAGTTTGGTTGTGTCGGGATTTTTGGAAATCACGTGTTCCCAAGTCATATTCAACTTACCGGCAGGAGGCTTCCAAGGCACATAGGTTGATGTTTGCTCCTGCACGGGAATCGTTTCTTCATGATCGAACGTAATGTCCGATTTACGAACATAGCCAATCTGTCCGGTTTGCTGCTGGACGCGATACCATTCACCCTCTTCCCCAAGCAGCATCACCTGCTCATCTACCGCAAGACTGGAGATAAACGGCGCTTTAATCGAGGCAAAGGTACGCAGCTGCGCTTCTTTGGAGGCCGTATGCTTACCCCATTCGAGCACTTCCCCTTTTTTAAATAACAGGACGGCGCCCGACTTCTCAGATTCCCTGATCTCAAAAGGATACAACTCGCGCAGCGGCTCTATAGGCACATAAATGTCGTTTCCTTTCTTCTCAACCGGAAAAGACAGGGTAATCGGCTTCTCGTTCATCAAGGCCGAAAGTTCAGTCGTTTTTAACCGCAGCACTTTATCTTTGGTTGTGATGATGACGGAATCACTGCTTTTTTCATATATGATAGAAGGGTCGATCCACTCTTGAATGAGCTCGAGAGGAAGCTTCAGTCCCTCTTTTTCACCAATCGCGCTTAACTTATAATAATTCCCTTGATAAAAGACCGGCTTGCTTAATTCATGATATTCGGTATCTACTTTCGTACGATTCGGTGCAAGCTGCTCCCATACGTAAGATGCCGCCCCCGCGGCGAACATACCGATAAACAGCGAACAAATAAGGAGAATTTTCTTTGACGATCTTTTGCGCTGCTGCAAGTTTTCACTTCCTTTATGCGATATAAAAAGAAAAAAACGCGCTCTCACCTCCCGTTAGTACGAGAAAGTTCGATCACGTTTTATTATACAACATAGATACAGGTTATGAGGAATTCTGCGAAAGTTAATGCTTTGTAACCCCTGCGCAATCCGGGCAGACACCATAGACCTCTAACCGATAACCGCCAACTTGGAAACCGGTTTGTCCGGCAGCGGTATTCTCAATATCATGAAGAGGCGGGTATTCAAAGTCCGCAATCTTGCCGCATACTTCGCAAACCGCGTGGTAATGATCGGTCATATCCGCATCAAAGCGACTCGAGCTGTCTCCATAAGTCAGTTCCCGAACGAGTCCCGATTCAATAAAAACTTTAAGATTATTGTAAACAGTCGCTACGCTCATGTTAGGAAATTTGGATTCAAGGGACTTGTAAATATCATCTGCTGTCGGATGCGTCATGGAGTCCAGCAAATAGGACAAAATCGCATGACGTTGAGGCGTCATTCGAACACCTGTTGTTTTCAATTTAGCTAAAGCCTGTTCTAATTGTGCTGCCATGTAACACACCACCCGCTGTTAGTCAATAAAACCTTACATTACATTGTACGTGTGGTCATTCCCTTTTGTCAATGATGGTTGATGGATTCAGAGCAGGTCAGTGCTTATTTTTACGTGAATCAAGGACATAAAGGGCCAAACCTCCAAGAACGAGGGCAATAGACCCCATATACGAGCCCATAAAATCAAAGAGTCCGGTAACCCACCGCGGCTTATTGCTCAAAAGAAAGAACAGCACACCGGCCACGACGAGAAGCACGCCCATGTTGGTGCCTTTGATCAGCTTCTGCAAAGGATCTTGGAACTCATGGTCGTAAGACCCTGCAACATCCCCCAGATCATTGCGCCGGTTCACATAATCCGTAATTTGAAGAGCATCAAAGAGGTTATAGAAATAAATTACTGGAATAAACAAAGCAAACAGGGTAACCGCCGGTACGCTTGTATGCTCCTGAGAGGCTAGCGATGTAATGATAAAGATATCCAGGATCAACATCATCATCAGAAATACGCCGCGCTGCATGAGCCCTAAGTAAAAATGTCCGATTCCCGGGACAATGAACGCTAATACCCCTGCAACCCACTTGCGCTTCCTAGGCATAGGAAAATAAGGCGCATAGTTCGGATAAGAAGAATCCGTTGTATACGGGGGGATATGCGAACTGTCTTTTGGTATATGCATGTGAAAGGCCTCCGATCCTCTTGTCATAATCGCTCAGATAAATGCTGCAAATACGTTGTGATCTTAATGATCCCCAAATCAATAGTCATGATTTTGTGGATGATGCCCGATTGGAAAAGGAGCGCGGTTGCTGCCGTTGCAACGAAGCCGTTGAGCCAAGCTTTCCGTCGGTACATCTGAACGCCCGCTTGCGGCTGGGGAATCTCATCCGTTTGGACAGCGCGCATGATACGTTCCGTCAGCAAGGGGCTTGGTTCATGCAGCGGCAGCTCGTCTAACAGCTTATTTAGGCGCTGCGTGAGCCGGATGTCTTCCTGCTGTTTGGGATTCATGCGAGTTCACCTCCAACCATTTTTCTTTGAGCATCGCTTTTCCACGGTATAGTCTGGTTTCGAGCGTTTTCAGGGGCAGCCCTGTAGCTTCGGACATCTCTTGATAAGAAAGCTGCTTATAATGATACAGAAACATAATTAATCTGTACTTGTCCGGAAGCTCGGATAACAGCCCCTGCATCCGTTCTTGCTCATCTTTCAACAGCGCGATTTCTTCGGGCTGCTCCCTGCTGTCCGTAAACCAGCCCTTCATCTTATCGAGCAGCGCTTCATAGGGCTTGCGCTTCTGTGAACGCCGAAAGTCAGTCACCAGATTCGTCGTCATGCGGTATAACCAAGTCGTGAACTTCGCATCCCCTCGGAAATGGGATAAGGAGCGGAACAGCTTGACGAACACATCCTGGGTTAAGTCTTCAGCAGTTTCCTTATGCCCTACCATTCGGTAGATAAGCGTATAAATATAGCTTTTGTGCCGCTCTACCAATACGCGATAAGCATCGGAATGACCTTGACGGACCCGGTCGATCAGCTGCTCATCCGTCAAATTGTCCATGCCCTGCCTTCCCCCTTTCATTTCGTCTTAACACTTAGACGCTTTTCGCGGAAGGACCCCTTCAATTCTTACTTTTTTCCACGGTAACGCCGCTAACGCCTTCGATTTGGTTGATGCCTTCCAGCACGGAGACGATGATGGACGGCTTAGGAATGGTCACATGAAATGTAATTTGAACGTGATTCGGCTTATTCGGATTATCTTGCTCCTCTAATGTAATTTTGCGAATATCCACTTTCTCTTTGCCTAAAAGGGTAGTGATCAGGCCGAGTGTTCCCGGTTGGTCGACTGCCTGAATTTTGAGAATGCGTATTTTCTTCCCGTTAAAAAACTTATGTTCCACTTTGTTCAGAATCCACAAGGAAATTAGCACCATGAAGCAGGCCAAAACGGCCGGATAATAAAATCCTGCCCCGACCGCAAGCCCAATTCCCGCCACGACCCAAAGGGATGCCGCAGTCGTCAGTCCCGTAATGGACCGCCCGTTAAAAATAATCGTCCCGGCGCCCAGGAAACCGATCCCGCTGATAACTTGCGCCGCTAGACGCGACGGATCGAGACGAACATTGACTTCATTGACAAAAGCGCTAAATCCATACATGGAAAGCAGCATGACCAAAGCCGACCCCACACAGACCAAAATATGCGTGCGAAGCCCTGCGGCGTGAGAGCTCACTTCCCGTTCAAACCCGATTAAACCGCCAAGAAAAAGCGCCAAAACCAGCCGTATGGTCACATGAACTTGATCGATGACCCATGGATTACTCATAAGGAACAGCCTCCTTCTAGACGTGGAGAGTTAATTGTATGATATAAAGCGTTAACGGCTTGCCGCCGGCCGCTCAAAGGTGGTTAAAGACACGCCGGGAGGAACGGTGAATACCCGCTTCGCTGTAAAGTCAAAGCTTTGATACAGCTGGATAGCCGGTAAATTGTCCGTACCGGTTGAGACGACAAAAAGCTTCGCGCCATTATTTTCTTGATCTTGTAGTATATGCTGCAGCAAAGCTCTAGCAATTCCGCGCCGAAAATAATCCGGATGGACCATCATCCGGCAGATCGTAATAACGCAGCCTTCACGGGAGTAGGAAATGGCGCCAACCAATTTGCTCTCATCTGCCTCATGAACGTAATAGCCGTAGAACGTTTCCTCTGCCTCGCGAATGGACTGGATGCCATCCTTTAGCGGAGGGATGTCATCGAAGCCGATCAGATCCGCTTCCACGCGGTAAGAAGCGATTTGTAGCGCCAACAGATGCAAAATATCTTCATTGGTATGTAAGGAAAGCGGCTGTATGGTCATGCAGGAAGCCTCCTCGATCGTAGTTATTATGTAAAAAAAAGTGGCGACCGCCAAGGGTTCACCACTTTACTTTATCATTTGCTGTTCAGGCACTCCAGAATTAATTTGTTGACCAGTCCTGGATTTGCTTTGCCTTTGGTTTCTTTCATTACTTGTCCGACCAAGAAGCCAACGGCTTTCTCTTTACCGGCTTTGAAATCGGCAACCGATTGCGGACTGTTGTCAACAACTTGTTGGACAACAGCTTTAATAGCGCCCTCGTCGCTGATCTGAACGAGCCCTTGCTCTTCCACGATCTTCTGCGGCTCTTTACCGGATTCGATCATTTCTTTGAATACGGTTTTGGCGATTTTGTTGGAAATCGTCCCTTTTTCGATCAGGCCGATCATTTCGCCTAAGCCCTTGCCTGTCACTTTGACATCTGCAAGTTCAAGATTGTTCGCATTCAAATAACCGAGCAGATCGCCCATGATCCAGTTCGAGACGGCTTTGGCATCCTGCGTAAAGTTAAGGCTCTCTTCGAAGAAGTCAGCCAGTTTCATAGAAGAAGTGATGACGTCGGCATCATAGCTCGGCAAGCCGTACTGGCTGCTGTATCTCGCTTTGCGCGCATCAGGCAGCTCAGGGATCGTGGCTTTGACGCTTGCTATCCAAGCATCGTCGATATAGAGGCTGACGAGATCCGGATCCGGGAAGTAGCGGTAATCGTGCGCATCCTCTTTGCCGCGCATCGAGAGCGTCTTGCCCTGCCCGTCATCCCAGCGGCGCGTTTCCTGCTCGACTTCGCCGCCGCTGCGGAGAATGTCCGCTTGACGGTATTCCTCGTACTCCAGTCCTTTCAGTACGCCGCGGAACGAGTTCATGTTCTTCAGCTCGGCTCTCGTTCCGAACTTCTCCTGTCCGAATGGACGCAAGGAGATGTTCGCGTCGCAGCGCATCGAGCCTTCCTCCATTTTCACATCGGACACGTCGCAATAGATCATAATCGCTCTTAGCTTTTCCAAATAGGCTCTGGCTTCCTCAGGCGAACGCAGATCGGGCTCGGACACGATCTCGATGAGCGGCGTACCCGCGCGGTTCAAGTCAACGAGCGAGGCATATCCGCCATCCACGTGAGTCAGTTTGCCCGCATCTTCCTCCAAGTGAACGCGAGTCACGCCAATGCGCTTGGTTTCGCCGTTCACTTCGATGTCAACCCATCCGTTCAAACCGATCGGCTGATCGTATTGGGAAGTTTGATACGCGTCCGGAGAATCCGGATAAAAATAGTTTTTGCGGTCAAATTTGCTATGCGTAGAAATGGTGCAATTCAACGCCATAGCCGCTTTCATGGCATATTCTACCGCTTGGCGGTTCAGCACGGGCAGAACGCCCGGGTGTCCTAAACAAACGGGACATGTATTCGTATTCGGAGGTGCACCGAATGAAGTTGCACAACCGCAAAATATTTTGGATGCGGTATGAAGCTCAACGTGAACCTCAAGACCGACGACCGTTTCATATTGGGTATCTGTTGCCGACAAAATAACTGCCTCCTTCGTTACTCATGAACTATGAACCTACAATTGCGGGCGCTGCTTATGGTGATCAGTATGCTGCTCGAAAGCGTGGGCTACACGCAGAAGGGTAGCTTCATCCAGCGCTTTGCCGATGACCTGCAGGCCAACCGGAAATTCGTTCACGAATCCGCAAGGTACGCTAATCGCAGGAATCCCCGCCAAGCTGACCGGAATGGTCATGATGTCGTTCAAATACATCGTGAGCGGATCGCTGCTTTGCTCGCCGATTTTGAAAGCCGGCGTAGGCGCCGTCGGCCCGATGATGATATCGTATTTCTCAAACACTTGATCGAAATCCTGCTTGATCAATGTGCGGACTTGTTGAGCTTTCAAGTAGTATGCGTCATAGTAGCCTGAGCTTAGCGCATACGTGCCAAGCATAATGCGGCGCTTGACCTCAGGGCCAAAACCTTCGCTGCGGGACAAGTGATACAAGTCCAGCAGGTTGTTGGCGTTATCCGAACGAACGCCGTAGCGAATACCGTCAAAACGGGCGAGGTTCGAGGACGCTTCCGAGGACGCAAGCAAATAATACGTCGCAACGGCATACTCGGAATGCGGTAGGGACACTTCTTCCCACACAGCGCCTAAGCCTTCAAGCACTTTGAGCGCCTCCAGCACTTTCTCTTTAACCGCAGGGTCGATGCCTTTGCCCATGTATTCTTTCGGTACGCCGATGCGCAGCCCTTTGACATCTCCTGTCAATGCGCTGAGGTAATCAGGGATGTCCACTTTCGCAGAAGTGGAGTCTTTCGCATCGTAGCCCGCGATAGCTTGCAGCAGGTAGGCGGAGTCTTCGACGTTCTTCGTCAGCGGCCCGATTTGATCGAGCGAGGACGCGAACGCGACGAGACCGTAGCGGGACACAAGGCCGTACGTCGGCTTCAGCCCGACGATGCCGCAGTAAGCCGCCGGCTGGCGAATCGAGCCGCCAGTGTCGGAGCCCAGCGAGAAGTACACCTCGCCTGCCGCAACGGCTGCAGCGGAACCCCCGCTGGAGCCGCCTGGCACATAATCCGTGTTCCACGGATTATGGGTCGGATGAAAGGCGGAGTTCTCGTTCGAGCCGCCCATCGCAAACTCATCCATGTTCAGCTTGCCGATGGTCACGGTTTGAGCGTTCTTCAGCTTGCTGACAACGGTAGCGTCATAGATCGGGTTGTAATTCGATAAAAACTTGCTGGCGCAAGTCGTTCTTAGTCCTTCGGTGACCATGTTGTCCTTGATCCCGATAGGAAGACCGAATAAGTCGCCACGCGCATGGCCGCTCGCGAGCTGCTCGTCCAATTTGGCCGCAGCTTGTCTCGCATTCTCTTCATCTAAGGTAAGGAAAGCGCGAACCTTGCTTTCCACTTGCCCAATTCTTGTATAGGATTGATCCACGAGATCGGCAACGGTAATCTCTTTGCCTTGAAGCTTCGCGTGAATTTGTTGTAGGTTTAGATCAAACAAAGACAACGACAGGCACTCCCTTTCATATGGTTCTCTATTCTAAAACAGCCGGAACTTTGAATTGCCCGTCTTCTTGATCGGGTGCGTTCGCCATGACTTTCTCAATCGGCAGCGACGGCGTAACGACGTCTTCCCGCATCACGTTGACTAACGGCATGGCGTGGCTCGTTGGAGCAACTCCTTCCGTATTCAAACCGTTCAACTGCTCTGCATATTTTAAAATGGCATTAAGCTGTCCGGTAAACAGTTCTTTCTCATTCTCGCTTAGATCGAGTCTAGCCAACTTTGCGACATGATCGACATCTTTTCTGGTAATGCTCAAGTTTTCTACACCCCTTTGATCGGCATTTAGTCATTCTTTTCATTATATCCCAGATAATTTGTGAACTCAATCCAGAAATAACCACAGCTCCCTTGCGGCAAAGGTTCCGGGGAACCCCTGCGAATAAGGAACTGTGGTTATTGAGGAAAATTATTTATTGGATGAATCCTGTATCCATGGCCTTCGCTTTTTCATTCAGCACATAGTATTTGAGCTTGGCTGCGGCCAGCGACGTTTCGTTCTGATCCACTTTTAGCTGAAACTTGTTCAGATCATGTTTGGAGATGACGCCTACGTCGTACCGAAATTTCATTTTCTGCAAATCCGCCTGCACGTCAGTCAGATTCCGCTGCTCCGTAAGGACTGCGGTATATGCATTTTTGGCATCGTTATACGTAGATTGGATTTTTTTCGTCAGTTCGAGCTTCGTTTGCTCGTTCTTCTGGCCGGTGATCGCCAAATTAACGCCCAAATACGTCTCCCCGTAAGTGTTCTGGGTTACTGTATGCCCCGTTTCCCATACCGCTTCGTCCATGTTATTGCCGGAAGCTTTCATTTGGTACGAGGATTTCAATAAAGTCATCGTGTCCGTTTCTGCGACGGGCTGGACCGAAATAGCGTCAATATCTTTAAGCACTAAGTTAGGATCATAAGAAATTCCGATATCGGTCGAAAGCTGCACAAGCCCTAAGCGATAATTGTTCAGCAAAACAGCGGTATCGTCCTTCTGCTTGTTAATGGCCTTCTGCGCCGTCAGCACATCCTCCGAGGAGGCCAAGCCCTGCTGCGAGAGCAGCGTTGCGCGCAGCAGCTCCTTCTCCATCACGCCTTCGTACTTGTTCATGAAAGCAAGCTGCTTTTGCTGGCCCAACAGCTGCACGTATTGCGCGATCGTTTGCAGGCGAATGCCGGCTTTCGCTTCATCGGTTTGCAGCAGCGAATTGCGCTGATCGGTCCCGAGCTGATGCGCCGCCGTTCTCATTTGCGCCCGTTGGGAGGAAATGATCGCGTTCATGCCCCCGGCAAGAGCGCCCATTCCCTGCATCATCTGGTTCATGGCATTATTTTGCATCACAGTCCAGGCAATATCGGTTGGATCTGTAAGATTAGGCAGGAGCGGATTTCCCGTATTGGTGACCTCCGCAGGTGTGCTTGGCAGGTGACCCGGCGTCAAAGATGCCGAACCCATGGCATCCATTTGCTCCTCAAGGTCCCCTTTTTTGCTGCCTTGGGCGGCATATTTGAGCGTGAGCATCGCCAGGTTATGGGAATCTTTCAGCGCTTTATTCAGCACATAATCCAAATCAACGGAGGAAACGGTTTCCAGGATATCCACGTTCACGTAAACATTTTGATCGGGATCCTGAACCGAATCCGCGTAAGCCAAGACTGAGCTGGAAAGGAGTAACATAGCTGTAGAGAAACTTATGAGCGTTTTTTTCAAAAAAATCGCTTCCTTCCTTAAAGGTTATACGGTGAGATTGGTGCCGGACGACAGTGCAGGCTGAGCAGCGGATGCTTTCTTTTTCGAAAAGACAACAAAACGCGTTAACAGCATCGCAATGAAATACGTCAGAGCTCCAGTGAAAATAAGTGCGACGCAATCATGCCAAATGACCGAGAAATCATTCCCCTTCACGAACACATTGCGCACCCCGTCCAGGAAATACGTGAGGGGCAGCATGTGGCCGAACACCTGCAGCGCTTTAGGCATTGCCTCGAACGGCCAAGTGAAGCCCGAAAGCATGAAAGACGGCACAGCGATAAGCATGGCGGTTTGCGTAGCCCCGAGCTGATTGCCCGAGAACAAGCTGATGAGATAACCGATCCCGCTGACCGCAAAGGTAAAGCTAAGAATAATCGCCAAACCGACAAGCAAGCTGCCGTACATCGGCGCGCCGAAGGCATATAAAGCAATAACAAAGGTGACGGACGTGTTGAAAAGATTGATTAAGAAATAAGGGGCCGTCTTCGCGTACGCGATGCGCCACGGGTTTCTTTTCCAAGCCTCAAAACGCTGCCACGTACCCGCATCTTTCTCCCTTGTAATCGTTAAAGCAATACCGAGAAATAACACTTGCTGCAAAATAGCGCCAACAAGACCGTACAGCATAAAGTCACTGTAGTTAAACGTAGAGTTATACATAATGCGATACCGGTACGGAATCGGCGAAAGAGTGTTCATGACCTGCTCGTTCTGGAGTCCTTGCTGCATTTGCAGCTTTTTCTGCGAGAATCCCATGCTGAACGTCGTAATCACTTCGTTCGCGCCTTTGGTTGCCGAGTTCGAGATCATCATATTGCTGCCGTCAATCAGCGTAAGGAGCGGCAGCGTCTCGCCATGCTTCAGCTTTGCTTCAAAATTCGAAGGAATAATGAGACCCACCTTTGCTTCCCCTGTCTCCAGAGCCCGCTTCACTTCTTCTTCCGAGTGATACTCCTTCTTAATCTCGAACGTCTCGCTCTGCTCGAAAGCTTGAATGATCTGACGGCTGAGCGGGCTCTGGTCTTCATCGATCACTACTGTCGCCATCTCCGTCACTTTGTGGTGGACGTAAATAGAACCGAAAAGCACGGTATACATGACCGGAACGAAGAACAAGATCAGAAAAAGACGCCGGTCCTTCAGAATGTGCATCCATTCTTCCGTTATCAGCTTGCCAATCCGAAGATCCATCTCTTTCATCATCCTTCCGTTTTACCGTTCCATTGCAGGGTCATGCCGGTCGTGGCCGTGTCTGGCAATGTGCCTAGTTCGATTTTGATTCCAAAGGAACGGATATCCGTTTCACCTGAGGTTTGGGTTGCTTTCTTAATGGCAAAATCCGGCGCTGCCGCCACGTTCGTTACGGTACCTACGACTTTCTCGCCCGTTGATACCATCGTCATGCTGATTTTGTTCCCTGCTTTAAGTCCGGCAATCGACGTTTCCGGCAAGTAAAACTTTGCCCAACGCTTCTCTGACGATTCCATAGAAAAAACGGGGAACCCTGAGCCCACAAGCTCGCCGACTTGCGCGGATTGGGACAATACGACCCCGTCCGCCGGTGCCAGCAGCTCGGTATAGCTCAAATAAGTCTCTGCTTCCAGCTGAGCGGCTTGCGCTTGCTGTTCGCCGGACTGCGCGGATTTGACCGCACCTTGGGCTTGCTGTGCAGCTGCGTCCGCTGCGGCAACATCGCCTTGTCTTACCTTCACCGTCCCGCGGTTAGCTTCAGCCAGCTTCAAAGATGCTTGCGCTTGCTCAAGCAGCGCTTCCGCTCCGCGAATCTCCTCCTCGCGCGGCCCCTGATTCGCCATGTTCAACTGCTGCTGCGCCAGATCGCGCTTGGTCTTCGCTTCTTCGTAGCTGACCTTCACTTTGTCTACGTCCGCTTGCGAGACAAGGCCTTGCGCCAGCATCGCATTCATCCGGTTCAAATTCTGCTCGGCGATCGCATACACTTCGGAAGCCGCCTGAAATTGAATCTCGGCCTGCTTCTTCTCTTCCGGGCGCGCGCCGTTCTTCAGCGCATCCACCTTCGCTTGCGCGGCGTTCACCGCAGCTTGGGCCTGTGCGACCTGCTGCTCGGCGGTATCCGCCGTCACGTTCACGCCCGCAATGCCCTGCTGCTTCTTCGCTTCCGCTGTAGCCGTCGCGCCTTGCGCTTCCGCGATTTTGCCTTGAGCTAGCGCGACAGCGGCTTTGGCCTGCGCAACCTTCGCTTCAATCTCGGCGCTCTGCAGACGGGCAAGCACCTGCCCTTTTTTCACCGTATCCCCTTCTTTCACAAGGATTTCGGTAACTCTGCCGCCTACCTTAAAGCTGGCGCTCACCTCGTTCGTTTCTATATAAGCCGTAGGATGCACTTGATTCACGGCATCGGTTTGACTTGTAGCTGACTTGGTCGTAAGCAGAAAGGCACTGGTGCCAATGACGATGGCCATAGCCGAATAAACCATTGGTCGAATAAAACGCATAAAAAGATCCCTCCACAAAATAATAAAATTAATCCTTTACTGATTTAAGAAATTGCCAAAGTACACTTGCAGCAGCTTCAAAATTTTCTCGTCGGTCAAAGGCTCATTCTGCTTCTCCCAATCGAACACTAAAGCCACGTACAGCTTGAATAAAATAAAAGCCGTCATCTTCGGCTCGCAATTTTTCATCGTGCCGTTATGTACCGCACGCTCGATATGTTCAGCTATGAACTGAACAACTTCCGTCTCAATGCTGGCCATGGCCTCGATCGTCACCGTGCTGCCGAATTGCTGCACCTCGTGAGCCAGTTGAATAAGCATTTCATGCTCCTTGCGAAAAACGAGAACGCCATAGAGCGCGCTGTGAATTTTCTCAAACGACGTCGCTCCCTCCGCGATCGCTTTCTCGGCGACTGCCTTCATTTCAGCGATTAACGACTGGATAATTTCATGCAGAAGCTCTTCTTTATTGGCAAAAAACGTATAGATCGTCGCTTTGCCGACACCGGCGATCTTGGCGATTTGATCCATCGTCGTACCTTTGTAACCGAATAGAGAAAATGACTTTTTCGCTGATTCCATAATTAACTTTTTCTTGGCATCCATTCGCGCACCTCAGAACTAAAATACTAAAATAGTTTTGTGTTCGGTTATTAATGTACCACCATTTGCCGAATTTATCAACCGTTCGCTGTGAAAAAAGAAAAAACCCGCTGTTTCAGCGGGTTTCTGTGACATGTATAATGGATTAAATCCAAGCCTTCAGGCCGATTTGTTTAATGAAATCTTCTCTGGACTGCACTTCTTTGTCCCGTTCTTTCTCCGGCTCCGGACTTGCGCCGCCGTTCATCACTCTTCGGAACAGCTCTTCGTTCTTCGTAGCCAGCGCGAAATCGATCAACGCTTCTTTCTCGATTTGTGCCGCTTCCTGCTCAAGAAGCACTTCTTCAAGCTCTATATCCGAAGCAGGTACGTAATAGTGCTTATTGTCTTTCGGCACGCGAATAACGTAATCGAAAATATTATCGCTATTCCGGTCGTAAGCAATGATATATCCATATCCGCCGATTGGCAGGTTCTGTTCTAAACAATCTGCAATAAAGATGACTCTCTCACCAAGACGAAGCATCTGATTTCCCCCTACCTCTATGAAGCTATTGTTACACTATTCCTATTATCCTACTAAAAAAACTAGGTTGTGTCCAATTGAAACACATTGTTCATACTCCATACATATTTCTTTTCTAAAATAGTCTAAATTAATAAATTATAAGTCTAAGGGAGATGCACCTATTGCTAAAAAGATCTCTGAACACCTTGCGTTACGTTGGTTGGGCTGAAGGAATCTCATTTCTGATTTTGTTAGGCATTGCCATGCCGCTCAAATATGCCTTTGATTTGCCTCAAGCCGTCATGGTTGTCGGGATTACACACGGGTTTCTATTCGTTCTCTACCTTTTATCCATTGCTTGGGTTACGCTTCTGCATCGTTGGTCTATCGGGCGCGTGCTGGGAGCTTTCCTGGCCGCCTTTATTCCTTTTGGTCCTTTTATTCTGGAGCGCCGCATATTGAAATAGCCCACTCTTGCAAATGCATGCAATCATTCCAATAGGGTTATCCTACAAGCTGTTCAAGCAGACTCGTGGGATAGCCCTTTTGCGCAAAATTTTAGGATAGAGGAAGGAACTGGTATAGTAATAAAAGAAAAAGAGATGGAGGCAAGTCAGACACACAGGAGGGTAACAATGCGTGAAAGCGGGAACACATCTGCTGCGAAAGCAAGACCTTCACTAACGGAAGGTCCGATTACTAAAACGTTAATCTTATTTTCATTGCCAATTCTGCTAGGTAACGTGCTTCAAACGCTTAATGGCTCTATCAATGCCGTGTGGATCGGCAAATATCTCGGCGAAGGCGCTCTCGCGGCAACCTCGAATGCCAACATCATCATGTTCTTTTTAATGAGCTCCATCTTCGGATTCGCCATGGCAGCCGTTATCTTGATTGGACAAAATCTAGGCGCGAAAAAGACCCATGAGGCCAAAAAAGTCGTCGGCACCAGTACGGTCTTCTTTTTCATTCTATCTATTATAGTGGCCGCATTTGGATTGCTATTTTCCACTACCATCTTGACATGGATGAATACGCCCCCGGATGTGAAGGACCTTGCGGTTACCTATACGCGGATTATTTTTGCCGGTGTTCCGTTCATGTTCGGTTTTAATCTGATTATGGCGATACTGCGCGGTTCCGGCGATGCGAAGACGCCTTTTTACTTCTTGCTGCTATCCGCCATACTGGATGTCATCCTGAATCCTATTTTAATTGACGGGATCGGTCCTTTTCCGAAAATGGGCATTGCCGGCTCGGCCGTTGCCACCTTCATCGCTCAATTGATCAGCTTCGTGCTGCTCATTATGTATTTGTATCGTAAAAAATATTTTCTGCGGATTACCAAAGATGATATTCCGCTGCTGCGCATCGATTGGATGATCATTCGCACCTTGATTCAAAAAGGGGTACCCATGGGCTTAAACATGGTCGTCGTATCCGTCAGCAATTTATTGCTCGTGCATCTCGTAAATTCGTACGGCTCCGAATCAACGGCGGCCTTCGGCATTGCGATGCAAATCTCCAGCTATGTGCAGATGCCGGCGATGGCCATTGGCGGAGCCGTTACCTCGATGGCCGCCCAGAACATCGGCGCCGGCAAGTGGGACCGGGTAAACCGCATTACTTGGACCGGCGTTGGCGTCAATATTGCGATGACAGGCTTGATCGTCGCCTTGTTGACACTGTTCAACCGCGAGGTCGTCTCGCTGTTCCTTCCGCCGGAAGGGAAAGCGATTGCGCTTGGCGTACACATCAATAATTTAACGTTGTGGTCGTTTATCATTTTTGGCGTCTTTAACGTCGTGGCGGGTGTCGTCCGTTCTGCCGGCTCCGTGGTGTTCCCGCTTGTCGTAGCCTTTATTGCGCTGCTGCTGGTCCGCATCCCTCTCGCTACGCTGCTCTCCCACAAATACGGATTTGACGTGATCTGGTGGAGCTTCCCTGTCAGCTTCAGTGTAGCGGTAACGCTGAATCTGCTCTATTACCGGTTTGGCAAATGGCGGGAAGCCAGAATGATGCCGGGCAAAGCTTGATAAAAATAGAAGGACTGTCCTAAAGTTGTTGATAACTTGGGCGGTCCTTTTTGATTTATGTAGTTCCGCCACCCTTTTTTAAAGCTGCAGCAGGTCTTTGTGTACTTTAACTACGATCTTCTTGTTAGCGCTCGCCTCGGTAATGGAGCAGTTCGGCCGGTGAATATCCGACGGAAAGCATACCGCGAACATGCCTGGTTTCAAAAGAATGCCTGTCTCGTGCTGGGCAGGATCCGTTTCGTAGAATGCGATATCATGGGAATCGAATTTGTTATCGATCACTTTCGCGTCCGGATGCAGCTTGTAGAAACAAATTTTCTCTTCGCCGCTGACCAGAAACTGAATATCCGTATATACCTTGTGGGATTCCGGCAATTGTTCCTCCGCAGGACAGGTAACAACTTCCTGTACGTTGGCAAACATCAGATGGCCGTTATCGCCTTCCAAATCGTATCTCCCGGCCTCAGCCTCAGCCAAATTGCGGCTCACAATGTAATCGATCCCCCGCCCTATCGCCGGAGGCCACAGATGGCGCTCTTGTTCGAAATGTTTTAAATCGCTAATAATCATTTGAAACGGTCTCCTTCGATGCATGAAATAGAATAATAATCCTACAAGTACTATAGTCTATATCGAGAAAAAAGACCCGCTTTATACAAAGCGAATCTTTTAACTCAAAGGGTATTAGAACGTTTTTTGATTTGCGCCTTCCCAGTCGGCCAAGAACTTCTCAATACCCGCGTCAGTAAGCGGATGTTTGCTCATGGATTCGATAACTTTGTAAGGCACCGTTGCAATATGGGACCCTGCAAGCGCGGCTTCAATCACGTGTGCGGAGTGACGGACGCTGGCAGCGATAATTTCGGATTTGATGTTGTGTACTTGGAAAATTTGGCTGATTTCCTTGATCAGGTTCATCCCGATTTGGTTAATATCGTCCAAACGTCCGATAAATGGCGAAACAAATGTTGCGCCTGCGCGCGCAGCAAGCAGCGCTTGCGTCGAGGAGAAGATCAACGTGACGTTCGTTGGAATTCCCAATGCTCTGAATGCGCTGGTCGCTTGAAGGCCATCGAGCGTCATTGGCAGCTTGATGACGACATTCGGGCTAAGCTCAGCCAGCTTTTTCCCTTGCTCCACCATTTCATCTGCTTTCAAGGAAACAACTTCAGCGCTAATCGGAACATCACCGACGATGGAGATGATTTCTTTCACGGTTTCGAAGAAATCTCTGCCTTCTTTGGCAATAAGCGAAGGATTGGTCGTTACGCCTGCAACTACACCTAAAGCGTGTGCTTTGCGAATTTCTTCTACATTGGCTGTGTCGATAAACAATTTCATTCTGTATCCCTACCTTTTCTCCCTCTGCGGGTTAATCTTGGAAATACTTCTGTTTGATTTGTTGTACGATTGCTTCGGCCGTAAAGCCATATTCACGAATGACGCGATCTGCCTTCGCGGATGCTCCGAACTTGCGGATGCCCACGACGAAGCCTTTGCCTCCCGTAATGTCTTCCCATCCGGCAGGATATGCCATCTCGATAACGACATTTGCTTTTGCATTCGGATGAAGAACCGCCTGCTGCACGTCCAAAGATTGCTGCTCAAACAGCTCACGGCTCGGCATGGAAATGACATTTGCACCAATTCCATATTGCTCCAACTGTTTCTTCACGTCAAGTGCCAAGGCGACTTCGGAACCTGTTGCGATGAGCTGAACATCCGGCGCTGCTCCAGAAGCGGCCTCAGCCAATACGTAAGCGCCTTGATGAATATGGGCATAAGCAAGCTGATCCGTGCCAGGCAGTACCGGCAAGTTTTGACGGGACAAGGCAAAGACGAACGGGCCTTCTTTGGCTTGCATGACGTACTCCCAAGCCGCTGCCGTTTCGTTCGCGTCCGCAGGACGGAACAGCGTCAGATCCGGAATCATCCGCAGGGACGGGATCTGCTCGATCGGTTGATGCGTCGGGCCGTCCTCGCCGACAGCGATGCTGTCGTGCGTGAACACGTACGCAACAGGCAGCTTCATGAGCGCGGACAAACGGATCGCACCGCGCAAGTAATCGCTGAACACGAGGAACGTACCGCCGAAGACGCGCAGTCCGCCGTGCAGCAGCATGCCGTTCAGCGCTGCGCCCATGGCGAATTCCCGGACGCCGAACCAGAAGTTGCGGCCGCTGTAGTCCGCGGCGCTGAATGCCGCAGCGTCGTTCAGCATGGTGAAGTTGGAACTCGCCAGGTCGGCCGAGCCGCCCACCAGCTGAGGAACCCGCTTCGCCAAGCCGTTAAGCACTTTGCCGGACGCGGTGCGCGTCGAGATAGCGCCGCTCTCCGGTGTAAAACGCGGCACATCGGCATTCCAGTCCGCCGGAAGGTCGCCGCTGCTTGCAAGCTCGAACTGCTGAGCGAGCTCGGGATAAGCAGCCTGATAGCTGCTCCACAGGAGCTCCCAGCCTGTTTGGGCTTCTGCGCCCAGCTGCTTGAAGTGAGCGAAGTGCTCGTAAACCTCAGCCGGAACGTGGAAATCCGGCTCCAGCGGCCAGCCCAGCGCCTGCTTCGTCAGGAGCAGCTCTTCTTTGCCGAGCGGCGAGCCGTGCGTGCCGCCGTGGCCGCCTTTGCCGGCTTTGTTCGGGGAACCGTAGCCGATCGTTGTTTTGATCTCAATCAGCGTCGGACGGCTTGTGTCCGCCTTGCCTTCTGCGATTGCGGCGGAAATCGCCTCGACATTGTTTTGCTCCTCTACGCGCAGGTACTGCCAGCCGTAAGATTCCATTCGTGTCTTCACGTTCTCGGAGAAAGACATGTTCAAATCTCCGTCAAGCGAAATGTCGTTGGAATCATAAAGCACGATTAGCTTACCCAATTTCAAGTGTCCAGCCAAGGAAGCAGCCTCCGAAGAAACACCTTCCATCAAATCGCCATCCCCGCAAATCGCATACGTATAATGATCGACAATCGGGAAGTTCGGTTTATTATAGATCGCAGCTTGATGCGCTTCAGCTATCGCAATGCCGACAGCCATCGCTACGCCTTGGCCAAGCGGCCCTGTAGTAGCTTCTACGCCAACAGTATGGCCGAATTCCGGATGTCCGGGCGTAAGGCTGCCCCACTGGCGGAATTCTTTGATGTCTTCCAGTGTTAAACCATAACCGCTCAAGTGCAGCAGGCTGTATAGCAGCATCGAGCCATGTCCGGCTGAAAGCACGAAACGATCGCGGTCCACCCATTTGGCATCGGCAGGATTATGTTTGAGATGCTGTGTCCATAGGGCATAGGCCATAGGAGCGGCACCCATCGGCATGCCGGGATGACCCATCGCGGCTTTCTCGACAGCGTCAATCGTCAGTGTGCGAATGGTGTTGATGCTTAACTCTTCAATACCAACAGTTGTCTGATTCAAAAGAGGACCCCTCCATCAATTGGTTGATTTTTGTTGCTGATACTCTTTATTATAAGGATAGTTAGAGCATTCAAATAATTGATAGTTTCAATACTTGCTATAGAGGGTGTCTATATGGTGAATTTTGAGCTGTATAAAGTGTTTTATTTGACCGCGCGATCAGGCTCCTTATCCAAAGCAGCCAAAGAGCTGTATATTACTCAGCCGAGCGTCTCCCATTCCATCAAGCTGTTGGAGGAATGCCTGGGGCTTCAGCTCTTTGCCCGTACGTCCAAGGGTGTGGAGCTTACGAAGGAAGGTTCTGTGCTGTACTCTTATATTGAGCAGGCGTACAACTTTATTTCGCTTGCCGAGGAAAAACTGAGCGAGCTTCGTAATTTCTCAAGCGGGGAAATTAAAATCGGCGGCAGCGACTCCTTGTGCAAGCACTACCTCCTCCCTTTTTTGGAAGCGTTTCACGAACAGTATCCGCATGTCCAGATTAATTTGGTACACGGTACGACGCCGGAAATCGTGAAGCATTTGAAGGAAGGCAAAATCGATATCGGTATCGTGAGAACCCCCATACATGACGAGCAGCTGCAGGTGCGCGAAGGGATCACGATCCAAGACTGCTTTGTTACGGGGCCAAAATACCGGGAGCTTACGCTGAAAAAGGCAACCCTTGCCGATCTGCTGGAATACCCGGTCATTTTGTTTTCCAGCAACAGCTCCTCGCGCAAGTTCGTCACGCGTCTGTTCAGCGATCACGGCTTGCAGCTGGAGCCGGAAATCGAGCTGGGCAGCGTGGATTTGCTGATTGAGTTCGCGAAGATCGGCTTCGGCGTCTCCTTCGTAACGAAGGAGTTCGTCGCGAAGGAACTCGCCGAGGGCAGCTTGTTTGAAGTGAACTTGGATGTTGCGATCCCCTCGACGAAGATCGGCATTATTACTTTGCGGAATATGCCTTTGTCGACCGCCGCCGCTGCTTTTATTGCCAAGCTGGAAAAGCCTGCGCTGGCGTGAAATGGAAAGACCGTCTTGGCTGCCTTTTGCCAGACGGTCTCTTTGTATGTTGTATGTTGTACTTTGTGCAACATTATGGCTGTTTTTTCGTTTTCAGCCCTTTCTATGTTGCACATTGTGCAGCATTAAGGGCTGAAATCGGCAGATTTCGGGCCAACTGGGCTGAAATGATTGTACTTTGTACAATATAGCCCGGGATTGCAGGGGGTAGATGGCTTTTTTGTTGTAGAAAGTGCAACATTGGCAAGCGGGGTGGTGGGGGCGAGCAATAAGGA
>NZ_JBYTBS010000079.1:0-22028 GCF_058789495.1 Paenibacillus sp. FW126-R14
GGTTCGAGGTTCGAGGTTCGGGGTTCGCCGTTGGGGCGTAGGGAGTCAAGGTTGGGAAATGGGACTTTGGGAGTTAGGCTGCGCGGCGAAGTTTCGGGAGCTTGATACGGATTGAAAAAATGGCATCTAAAATGCGATGAAGGTTTGTGAAGATTAGGGGCGAACGGGAAATGTGTTCATTGATGTTTGTTAGATGGATAGGCCTAAAAAAAACGTTGCCATGAACTTTTGTGTTAAGGGCAGCGTTTTTTTAGGGTAGTTATTCTATTTTATCTGTTGGCGATGAGATCAAGGATTAGTCCAGCTGTTTCTTCAATTGCTTTGTTGGTGACATTGATGATGGGACAGTCGAGCTGTTTCATGATGGAAATGGCGTAGTCGAGTTCTTCCTGGATGCGGCGGAAGGTGGCGTATTGGGAGCCATTCGGAAGGCCGACGGCTTTGAGACGTTCAAGTCGAATTTGCAGGATTTGGTTGGCATCCATGGTGAGGCCGATGATGCGTTTGCTTGGGATTTTGAAAAGTTCCGGTGGCAGTTGGATTTCTGGGATGATGGGAAGATTGGCGGACTTGATACCTTTGTGTGCAAGGTAAATGCTTAGTGGTGTCTTGGAAGTGCGAGATACTCCGATGAGCACTACTTCTGCTTGAAGCATGCCGCGGTTGTCTTTGCCATCGTCATATTTGACGGCAAATTCAACTGCTTCTACTCTTCTGAAGTAATCGGCGTCCATTTCGTGCAGCAAGCCCGGTTTGCGCTTCGGTATGTGTCCATATGTTTCCGAGAAAGCTTCCAGCATCGGACCCATGATATCAACAGTTCGCACGCCAAGGCGGTGGGCTTCATTTTTCATTGTTTCACGCAGCTCGGGCTGTACTAGCGTATAGGCGACAAAACCTCCGGCTGCGGCTGCTTCCTGCAGCATTTGGACGATTTCATTTTGTTGGCTGATATGACCGTAACGCCTAATTTTCAACTTTTCGGAGTTAAATTGACGAATGGTGGCTCTGGCAACGGCATCCGCGGTTTCGCCAATTGAATCAGAGCAAAGAAACAATTGCTGTTGTTCGGTCACACTGCACCTCCCTATGAACCTGCTATTCGTTAAATTATACCAAATATGCAAAGAAACCTCTATCCTTCATGCGGTAGAGGTTTTTGCTTGTGTATTAATTTATATGAAGAATAGCGACGCCTTTTGCTTGGAGTGTAACGGTATTTTCTAAAGTTTGCTCAGTTATCAAGTTTGTTGCTTTGAAATCGCCTAATTCGACGTTGACCTCAACCTCATTGTGATTTAGTAGAAATAAATAATTTTCCTTATTTTTGCTTCTGATGGATATTTCTACACCTGGAACAGCGGCTATCGGAGCATGGATTCCTTTGTTTTGGCACAAATTGTGCAGCAAATGTTGCAAGAATGACGGCTCCGGACTAGTTGCAACATACCAAGCTTGGCCTGAGCCATATGTGTTTACGGTAAGTGCAGGCATCCCTGAGTAAAAATCACTGCCGTAGACCGCTTTGATCTCAGCCCCCTCCTGGTGGATTAAATCACACAGGACTCCGCAACGATATTCCCCCTCCAGCTCTCCCCAAGATTCCTTCATTACGATTTGATTGCTCTGATCAGGGAATAAAGCATCGATTTCTTCAGCCCAGATTCCAAGCACTTTTCGTAATTCGCCTGGATAACCGCCTAGGGTGACGATGTCGTTCTCATTGACGATGCCACTGAAAAATGTGGTAAGGAATGTGCCTCCAGCATGAACGAAGTCTTCAACACGCTTTGCATAGCCCTCTTTAATCATGTAAAGGACAGGGGCAATGACGATGTCATAGGAGGATAGATCGGCATCGACGCCAATCATATCAGCTTGTATGTTTTGTTGAAAGAGAGCGTCATAGTATTTGTGGACCTCATCTACATATTTGAGGGCGACGGTTGGCCCGCTCGAAAGTTCGACAGCCCACCGGTTTTCCCAGTCAAATACGATGGCGACTTTCGCTACGACTCTAGAGTCTAGCAGCTTATCTGACAGTTTATGCAGTTCAGCTCCTAATTCCGCGCACTCGCGAAATACTCGCGTATGTTCATGGCCGACGTGCTCGATGACAGCGCCGTGGTATTTTTCGCAAGCTCCGACGGATCTTCGAAGTTGAAAGAACATGACGGTATCGGCGCCGCGAGCAACGGCTTGATAGCTCCACAGCTTCATAACGCCAGGGCGCTTGAGTGAATTATAGGGCTGCCAATTTTGCTGGCTTGGCGTTTGTTCCATCAGCATAAAAGGTTGGCCTTGTTTTAAGCCGCGCATAAGGTCATGAGTCATCGCCGTCAGGCTGACCGGTGTATCCAAGGACGGATAGTTGTCCCATGAGATGACATCCAAATATTTTGCCCACTTGAAATAGTCTAATTCTTTGTATAATCCCATTAAATTTGTGGTGACAGGGAGATCAGGCGTATGTTTTTTGAGCGCGTTATATTCTAATTGATAGCATTCAAGCATGCTGTCTGACATAAATCTGCGATAATCCAGCGAAATGCCTTGAAAATTGGTATTATCCCCATCCCATTCTTCCGACAGGGCGCTCGGAGATACGATTTCTTCCCATTCATAGAAAGTATGTCCCCAGAAGCTTGTGTTCCATGCTTTATTCAATTTTTCAAGTGTTGTATACCGTTCTTGAAGCCATTTGCGGAAACTATCCTCACATTGATCGCAATAACAATAGCCTCCATATTCATTTGAAACATGCCAGATTAGAATGGCGGGATGATCTTTGTAACGCTCAGCAAGCTTATCTGCGAGAAGAGCAGCATATTTACGATAGGTTGGGCTGTTTGGACAGGAATTGTGTCTTCCGCCAAATTTACGTTTCCGCCCTTGGAAATCCACCCGCAGCACATCCGGATATTTACGCGCCATCCACGCGGGATGTGCACCTGTGCTCGTCGCCAGGCAAACGTAAGTGCCGTTCGCATAAAGCTTGTCGATGATTTCATCCAGCCATGCAAAGTCATATGTATCTTCACTCTGTTGCAGGCGAGCCCACGAAAAAACGTTTACGGTAGCCACATCAATTCCCGCAAGCTTAAACATCCGCAGATCTTCGTTCATGACTTCTTTATCCCATTGTTCCGGATTGTAGTCCCCACCGTACCAAATTTTGGGTAGTTTCTCATTGATCATGCTGTCACCTCATCAAAGGTTATTGTGATTATAAGAATAATTCCATTGTATTGGATTATTTTTTATCTTAAAATATAATATTTTTACGGGACTATATAATAAAACAGAACAGGTGAATATCGTTGATGCATAAAAGGTATGAATTAACTCCGTCAACAGCGCAACCGCTTCCAATGTTTATCGAGAGTATTGGACATCATGAAGATCAGGAAAAGCTTGGACGGCCCGAAGGCTTCCCTTGTTATCATTGGCTTCAAACGTTTGCCGGTGAAGGTGAGTTCATTCTGGATGGGAAAAAATATGGATTGCCAGTAGGAGCGGGTGTTTTACTGCTTCCAGGGGTGCCCCACACTTACTATGCGGTAACGGAAAAGTGGTGTACGCAATATGTCACTTTTGGCGGGGGATGTGTAGAAGTTATCCTTAGTACGCTGGATTTATTGGAATCCGCCGTTTACAAATGGGATGTTCTTGGTCCGATGCAAACCGAATTAGGACACATTATTGAAAATATGGATGTTGGGACTGATTACTCCGGTTATGATGCCTCCGCCGATCTGTATCACTTTTTCATCCAGCTCAAAAAGTACGGCCAGCTCAATAATCGCACGTCGATTCGCAATCAGATTGCGCATTTGCAGCCTTTATTGGAGTGGCTGGAGTTTAACTTTCATAACCCCGATATAAGTCTTGGAGAAATGGCAGGCGTCCTAGCCATAACACCCAGGCATATGAATACGTTGTTTCAGCATGCGTTCGGCTTGTCGCCCTATTCTTATCTGATTCGCATGCGGCTGCGTAAATCGAAAGAGTTGCTGCTTCATCCCCCAGCTAAAACCGTTAAGGAAGTGGCCGAACGAGTTGGCTTCCGTGATGTCAGTCATTTTGTTGCCAGCTTTCGCAAACATGTCGGACTTACGCCTGACCGGTTCAGACAGATGAATTAATTTCAAGGGATATCTTCCTTCTTTTTCCCGGATATAAGATAATGGACGAATGGACTTGTACAAAACGAACAGGAGTTACACAAATGACGACACTTCTTCAATGGCTTAAACATCTGCCTTCCCGTATCATGATTCTTGTTTTGCCTTTTTTCCTGATGGCCATGGTCGAATATTTGGAACGAGGGTCTTATGATGAGCTTCATAAATGGGTGACGAACCACCCGCTCTCCATGGTTCTTGCCTACTTTGTCGTAGGAACCTTGTATGTCTTTCTAATCGCATTAACCGGAAAAAGCCGATTGTCCTTTTGGCTGCTATGCGTAGCACTTTTACCGCTCGGAGCGATTAGCGGCAGCAAATTAAAAGCGATCGGAGCCCCCTACTATCCCTGGGATCTTTATTTTAACAATCAAATTGTGGAGTACAGGGCATTCTTGAAAGGGTATTTAAACCTCCGGATACTTGGAATTGTCGTGCTATTTCTCGTATTGATCGCCCTCTTGTTCCATCTGGCGCTTCGTCGCAAGCGTATTCATTTTACCTGGATGGAACGGAGTATTTATGCTGTCATCGCCATCGTAATGGCCACAAGCCTATATATGGATAAGCCTATTCCATTTATGAATCTTTACGGCATTTACACAGTGCCTTGGGATCAAACGATTACCTACGACGAAAATGGGTATCTCTATTCCTCCGTGCAGATGCTCGGATTCCTGAATGTGTCCAAACCTGACGGTTACAGCAAAAAAGCGGTAGCTTCCATTTTAGCTAAAATTCCGGATAAACCGGCGGCAAGCGATAAAAAACCAAATATCATCGTCATGCTCGGAGAGTCTTTCTGGGATCCTACGCTTATGAAAAATATTACGTTCAGCGAAGATCCGATCCCCAATCTGCACCGGCTTCAAAAGACTTACACGAGCGGTTGGATGCTGTCTCCGCAATTCGGCGGCAGTACTGCAAATGTAGAGTTTGAAGTTTTGTCGGGAAATTCGATGCGTTTCTTCGGTAAATCACCCGATAAAATACTGCCATATATCGAATATATGAACCATGGCGTCGACTCGTTGGCCAGCATTATGACAAGGCAAGGCTACACGGCAACTTCGATTAACCCTTTTTTCAGCTATTTTTTCGACAGCCGGAAAGTATATAAACATTTTGGGTTCTCGCGTTTTATTTCCAGCGAGTATTTCCCGAATGATTTTGAAGGGCCGAATTATGCGGATCGTGCCGTTGTCAAGAAGATTATCGAGGAAACGGAAAAGAGCCCTGGACCTGATTTTATTTTCGCAAATACGATGGAAAACCATCATCCTTTTAAACCCGGGAAGTTCAGTAAAAACACGATTGAAGTGACAGGGGATATTACTTCTGAGTCCAAGGGCATTCTGGAGACGTACGCTCAGGGCATTTCGGGAACCGATAAAGCTCTTCAATCATTGGTGGACTATTACTCCAAAAAATCTGAACCAACGATTCTATTGTTTTTTGGCGATCATTTTCCGTTTTTTGAGGAGGATTACAAAGTATATCGCGACGCCAAGTATGTACTTCCTAACGATCCGGATTTATATACAAAAACCCATTATACGCCTTTCCTAATATGGAACAATTTTTTGCCGGCCGATCAAGAGCAGTTGAATCTCAAGATGAGTCCTTCGTTCTTAGGGCCTAAGCTCCTGCACATGGCAGGCGTTAAAGGCAGTTACTACACGGATTATCTCTATGAACTGTCGCAAAAAATTCCGGTTATTCCGCCTAATGACATGTGGGAGAAGTATAACATCCACGAAAGCGATCTTTCGGACTATATGAAGCTTCAGTACGATAATTTATTCGGAGGAAGGTACGGGTACGAAGCCAAAGGCTTTAAGGATACGATTGTGCAGCCCGGATATGTATTAGGTTATGGAGATCCGGTCATTAGCAAGGTGATTCGAAATGATAATAAGCTTCAAGTCGTAGGCAAGCCTTTTTATTCGTCCTGTAATGTCTACATAGATGACAAGCTGTTTAAATCTAACTTTAACGGCGAAGACACGCTGTTTGTCGATTTGTCGGATAAGGAGAATCCCGTGCTTGAAAACGGCAAGTCTCATGAGGTTGAAGTCCGCGTGTATGACGATAAAAAGATGAAAATCGGTCAATCCGCTCTCTACCCGCTTCCACAGTCATGACCCCGGCCCTCTTGGAATAGGATGAACCATATCCTGCAGCCAAGGGGGTTTTTGAGCTATGCTTTACCGGGTTCCTCCTGCTCACGTTCATTTTTTCAAAACGATGTCGTCCAAAGATCTAGACCATAATCACCTACTGCGTCTGTATACGTTTAGCGCGAACGGGACTGCCTACGATTGCCACGTTCATCAGTACTCAGGCATCACTGGCATAAAATACGGGCACTATCATAATTATTATGGGACGACAGGCCCGGCCATCGCGCTTGAGAATGGACGTCATGTTCATTTTCTGGAAGGCACCGTCGAACAAAACGCCTTTAACACGTCAAGAGCCAAGGCGCTTGTGATCTCTGCAGAAAAGGAAGGGCTGATTGAAGAACTGCATCAGCATACGTATTCCGGGTATTCTACGGTTGGTTTTGGTTATGAGCCTTGGTGAAACAATAACTTGGTAAAATAAAAAAAAGAGTCAAGCGGCTTTCTCAGCCTGCACTTGACTCTTTTTCCTTTATTATTCTAATGGCTCTATATGAATCGACCATTCAAACGCGAATGTCTCCCCTGCTGCTAAGCCGCGGGCGCCGGATAGTTCAGGCGCAAAGGGCTCGTTGAACACGTTCATGATGCTCGTGTACGGCTCAAGTGACACGGCATGCGTCCACGGCGCCGTGAACAGAACATGAATGGGAAACTTGTCTCCCATGTCGTACACGAGCTTCGTTCCGCGAGCCTCATAGTGCAGCTCGCAAGTTTGCGGGCCGGGCTCGACGCTGAGCAGCTGCGAGCCGCCAGGGTAGTGCGGCAGCGCCGAGACCGCAGCGCCCTGCTGAAGCGCAGCGGTCAGCGCCGATGGCGCAGGCTCGCCTGCGGCGTAGCCGTCTGCGGACAGCGGCCACTCCCCTGCCGCTGGAATCAACACCTTAACGCGGCTGGCTTCGCCGTCCGCGTAAGCGAAGTACGGGTGAAAGCCAAGGGATAGCGGCATCGTTTGGCCGCTATGGTTGGCGATTTCACCGCGAAGCGACAGCGTACCGTCCTTCAGGCGGTACGTGAAGCGAAAGCATGCGGCGTGCGGAAAGTACGCCAGCATGTCCGGATGCTCCGCGAGATGAAACTCCGCGGAGACAAACGCCCCGCCAGCGGCATCCGCGCCGCTGGCAACGACCTTCCACGGCCGCTCGCGAAGCTCGCCGTGGGCGTGATCCGGCTCCCGGTTCACAGGGAGCCGGTATTCGCGGCCTTCGAAGGTGAAGGCCGCTTGCTTGACGCGCCCCGGCGGGAACAGAATGGGCACGCCGTAGCGCGAAGACTTGGCGCGCAGCTCAGCTGCGCTGGCCGGCTTCGCGATGTAGGCATGGTTCCGCACGTCGAAGCGGAACAAGTGCAGACCGACGGCCGGAATGACTTCGGCCGTCGCTTGGGCGTCATGGTCGACGAGGCGAAGCGTCGACTCCCCGTCCCATTCGCTTTGGATAAGTTCATAGCGTGACAATGGTGTATCCTCCTTGTGTGCGTGTGCGTGCCGCTCAAGCAAATCTTGCTTGGCGAGCATGTTTTCTCAATAGCCGACCATAATAGGCCATAATTAGAAGTATTCCTGCCACAAGAACGATTGTGGTAACGAAGCTGCCCTCAGCCCCAAACGAGCCGCCGGAAAGGAGCGGTTGACCTTGCGTGTAGGCTTTGAAAATCGAAGGCATCGGCGTGCCGGAAACTTGAAAGCCGAAGATGCAGCCCTGCATGAAATTCCATGACAAATGCATGCCGATCGGCATCCACAAGCCTTTTGAAAGCTCGCGGGACAAGCCGAACAGCAGGCCGGCCAGAAGCAGGTTCACAAGCGGCATAGGCGAGCTCCACATCCCCGGATTGAACGTATGTAGAAAGGCGAAAACGAGGGTCGAGATGGTTACGGCAGCTGGGCTGCCAAACCTTGCTTTCACCAGTCCCTGCAAATAGCCGCGTGCGAATAATTCTTCATTCACGGCTACGCCGATGAAGAGCAGGAACCCGCTAAGCAAATCGATCCCCAGGGCAGCGGTCCAAGGATTTGACTGAATGGCAATGCCCCCTAACAGCCAAATGACTAAACAAGAGGCTGATATGAGAAGCGCCCCCGCGGCGAAACCTTCGCCAAACCGCTGTCCAAACCGGCGAATATCCAGTCCCAAGGCCCATCCTTTGCGGCGTTCGAAGATGCCGTAAGCCAGCATCACGCCGCTTATAAAACCGATAATTTGCGCCCACAATGCTGCCTTGGTAAAGAAAGGATCGGCAGCTACCGCAGCCATGCTGAGTTCCAGCTCCGGGCGCTTCAAAATCGCAATAACCGCCGCTGCAATCGATAGTATGACCGTGATGACGACAATGAAAACAAGGGACAATACGACTTTGCCCAAAATGGTTAGCATGGATAGAATGGCTGAGGTTATTCGCTTCTTTACGTCAATGAGGCTTCACTCCCTTCTCCCATTTATTCGAGAAGAAGGCCCTATCTCCTGCCGCTTCGCCTGCAAAGGAACTCTTGTGCAAATGTTGGCTCCATGCCACAATAGAGGAAATATCGGATTCATTCGACGGAGGACTTATGCTTTTCGTGTTGTTTGCCCTTTGGATTATTGCGATCGGGCTTGTCATGATTGACCCCCGGTCAAGCACGATGCGCTGGATGAGCGCAATTGCTTTCACGGGAGGCTTCGGCGCCCTTGCTGCCGTATTATCGGAGACGTTCATCCCGTATATCCAGCAAACGGTTCCTAACCCTGCTATCTCCCTCATGCTTTATCGCTTCATGGGGTTATGTTCTCTTATTTCTTATTATGGCTTGCCTTATTCTTTCGCTATGCTTTCTTTGAAATATAACGGAGCTTGGCCAAAACCGGCCATTCGAACTTGGCTGCCCATCGGATTGCTGATTCCGCCGGTTGCCTGCCTCCTGTTTACACCCGAGTATACCGAGGAAATGCCGATCACCTTTCCGATTGTCGCCTTGTGGGCCGTTCCTTACATTTTCATTGGCGCCGTATTAATCGTCATGAAAACGGATCGGCTGCCCGCCATGAGACGAACGCACTTGTTTACCTGTCTCGCGCTGCTTCCGCCTATTCTCTGCGTCGGCGTGCTGAATTACGTCATGCCTAGCTTCGGCTTTTACCGGATGTGGGTGTATCATGTGTGGATTCTTGCTTTTGTCGTGCCTTTTTTCGTGTTTACCTTTTTCAAATACGGCTTCCTTGGCATGAGGCTTCTGATCGAGCGCCGCAAACTTGACTCCACGCTCAGAGCCATCACCTCAGGAACAGCGATATTGAACCATGCGATCAAAAACGATGTCGGCAAAATGCGATTGTTTCTCGAAAAAATGAAGCAGCATGCCGAGGAAACGAATCAGATGGAGCTCATGAAGGACATTGAAGTTGTTATGGGGGCGTCCTCGCACATCCGGGATATGATAACTCGCGTTCATGAACAAACACAGGAACTACCCTTGCGGGTTTCATCTGTGCATCTGGGAGATCTGCTGGAGGAAGTGCTACTTACGCTTGATCCTTATTTAGCCAAAGTCGTTGTCCGGTCGAACATAGCAGAGAATCTGACGCTCCAGATAGACCGCCTACAACTGGCGGAAACATTGACGAATATAGTGATGAACGCGACCGAAGCGATGCCGCAAGGCGGTGAGCTTAGCATCCGAACTATGCAGACGAAGAAACAGATTGTCCTGGAAATAAAAGATAGCGGTTCAGGCATGGAGAAGGACGTTCTGAAGCAAGTGCTGGAACCGTTTTTCACGACAAAAAGCGGCAGTCACAACAATTTCGGCCTCGGTCTCGCCTATTGCTACAGCGTCATGAAGAAGCATGGGGGAACGTTGGAGCTTAGCAGCTCACCGGGGAAAGGCACCTCCGTATTCCTTACTTTTCCCGGCAGCCGAATACTAACTTAAGGAGGGTCCGTGTTGGAACCTATTCGTATATTAATTGTTGAAGATGACCTTGACTGGCTGCGCGGCCTGCAAGCCTATTTGAACCGCCAGCCTGATCTGTCGGTCATTCATACGGTATCTACCGCGGAAGAGGCTAGAGAACTGTTTATGGCGCCTGAACCGGGTGTTGACGTTGTACTGATGGATATCATGCTGCAAGATGAACCGGCAGGGATTGGACTTGCCGAACAAGCGCTTATCGCTTGGGGAGTGAAAGTCATTATGCTGACTTCCATGGAAGAGAAGGACTTTATTTTCCGTTCGTTTCAAGCCGGGGCCATCGACTATCAAATCAAATCCCGCTTCGAAGAGCTGCCGGCCATTATTCGCGCCGTTCATGCCCGGAAAGCATCCATCAATGCGGCTGTAGCCGAACAGATGAGAGAAGAATTTCGCAGGCTTAAGCGGCTGGAGCACCAATTCAAGGTCAAGGAAGTCCGTGATTTGATTACGCCGACAGAGCTTCAGGTGTTGGAAATGATCGATCAGGGCCACACGCAAACGGAAATTGCCAACCGCTTTTTCATTTCACTGCGGACGGTCAAAATCCATGTAGGCCATATTTTGAAAAAACTCGGGAGCCCAAGCAGCAAGGATGCTGCCCAAAAAATCAGAAACTTGGGGCTGTTTGAACGTGAAAAAGATCAGTGAATGTTTTTCTTTTTAAACCTTCCGCCTTTAACGTCATGAATATTGCCGACTGCGAGGAATGCCGCTGGATCCAATTCGTCAACGATAGATTTCAGTTTGGCTTCCTCCAGCCGCGTGATCACACAGAAGATGACCTTCTTGTTATCTCCGGAGAAACCGCCTTCCCCTTCCAAATACGTTGCACCGCGCCCCAGCCGGTCCAGAATCGCCTCTCCGATCTCTCTGAACTGGTCGCTTATGATCCAGACGGATTTGGACTCGTCAAAGCCCTCGATCGTCACATCAATCATTTTATAAGCAATAAAATAAGCAATTAACGAGTACATCGCACGATCCCAGCTGTATACAAAGCCGGCGCTGCCGAGAATGAAGACGTTGAAAAACATGACGACTTCCCCAACGGAGAACGGTATTTTTTTGGAAACCAGAATGGCAATAATCTCGGTTCCGTCCAGCGATCCCCCGAATCGGATGACCATCCCTACGCCAATGCCGAGGATAATGCCCCCGAACACAGCGGCTAGCAAAGGATCGTTTGTCAGCTCATGAACCGGGTGAAGCAGCGCCGTGCCTGCCGACATCACAAGAATCGCAAATAAAGTCGATAGCGCAAACGTTTTACCGATCATTTTATAACCGATAAAGAGGAATGGCAGATTTAATAAGGTCAAAAATATCCCCACGGGAATGTGGGTCAAATACGAAAAGATAATGGAAATACCGGTGATTCCCCCGTCAATAATCTTGTTGGGAACTAGGAAAATATCAAGTCCGACTGCCATTAAGGCGGCTCCGATAAATAAAAATACGCCGCGCCGCAGCAAGCTGCTCTTGGTCATTCTCCGATGCTGCGCTCTGAATGACGCTCTCTTCTGTAATTGAATCTGTTCTCTTGTCATTGCTCATCCCCTCCGTCGTTTTTCTATTCATCATTTTCTCGATAAAGAAAGCTTTTTCCTGCCTGCGACACGCATCATCTGCTCGTCAAAATGCCATAAAATAATTAGATAAACCCCCATCGAATATTGTCGTTTCCCATGGTATAATGTCAGATGTCATTTACAATTCATCTACAATTCCATAGGAGAAAATATGAAACTAAACACCGACCGTTTATTGCGGCTGTCCCGGCACTGGCTGCCATTCGTTTTACTTGCTTTAATTCCTGTGGTGATTATGGAGATACTAAGCCGTGGGCACTATGTTGAAATGATTACGTGGAGTTTCAAGCATGTGGTCGAACTTCTTTTTAACGAATGGATCGTGCTGAGCCTGCTTCTGCTGTTCATCGCCATCATTGGCCGTACCCGAGCGGCTTATTGGATTCTTTCCGCGATGCTTCTGATCATGGGGCTTATCAGCGGGATCAAGCTCAAAATATTAGGCGTCCCTTTAACGCCATGGGACATCGTGATCGCCGGCGAAGCGTCCGATATGGTGCAATATATCAAGAACATTTTTTCCTTCAAAATTTTGTTTGCGCTCGTACTTTTCCTGGCTTCCAGCTATTACTTGCTCTACCGCACCTCCTTATTTGCGAAAAAAGCGGCCTTAAAAGAGCGCGGAGTTCTTGCCATTATTGCGCTTGTGATGCTGACGGCGGTTTATACCGATCTGCCCTTGCCGGTGCAAAAGTGGTTCGGCATTCAAGCTTCGGTCTGGAATCAGGTTGAAAATACGCAAAAGAACGGTTACGCGCTTGCAACGTTTCTGAATACGAAATCCATGTTCAGCGACAAGCGTGAAGGTTATGATGACAAAGCTGTCGAAGCGATCGTCAGTCAAACGCCTAAGCCGGTTAAAGCCGGCGATAAAATAAAACCGAATGTGATTGTCGTATTGAGTGAAGCTTTCTGGGACCCAACCGTCATTAAAGGCGTAGAATTCAGCAAAGATCCGATTCCGTTCTTTCATAAATTACAGCAGACCGGGACCAGCGGGACGATGCTTTCGCCGCAGTACGGCGGAGGAACGGCTAACGTGGAGTTTGAGGTTCTGACAGGAAATTCGATGCGCTTTCTGCCGCAAGGATCGATTGCGTACAATCAATTTATTTCACATGAAGTGGATTCGCTAGCCAGCATTTATGCCAGACAAGGCTATACATCAACCGCCATCAGCCCTTTTTATAATTGGTATTTTAACAGTAATAAAGTATATAAAGACTTCGGTTTCTCTAAGTATATTCCGATTGAATATTTTAAGCCTAACTATTCTGGCCCGTACATCGCGGACAGCGAAGTTGCTGCCAATATTATTCATGCGACGGATCTCAGCGACGGACCCGACTTTGTTTTCGCGAATACGATGGAAAATCATTTCCATTTCTACCCGGGCAAGTTCCCGAAAAATGATTTCGATGTCAAAGGGGATATATCTCCCTCTTCTCAAGGTATGCTAGAAACGCTTGCCCAAGGCATCCATGCTTCCGATAATTTGTTGAAAACGCTCGTGGAACACTATGAGAAAAAAGGCGAGCCCACCATTATCGCTTTCTGGGGCGATCACTTGCCGGCGCTTGGCGATGACTACGCCACCTATATCGACACCAAATATATCAGCGGCAAAGACGACCCTGATTTCTTGAAAAAAATGTACAGCGTCCCGCTTGTCATCTGGAATAATTTCGATACGGAACGCAAGGATAAATTAAATATCAGTCCATCTTTCTTAGGCCCTTATCTGATTGAATTATCGAAACAGCAAGGCAGCTATTATACGGATTATTTGACTCAGCTTGCAAAAAAGGTTCCTGTCATTCCGCCGAAAGACTATTTTTCATCCATGAACATCAACGAGCAGGATCTGAAAGACTATGAAACATTGCAATACGATATCCTATTCGGCGACCGGCATGCTTATAAAGATTACACGACACCTATTATCAATTCGAAGTATATGCTCGGTTTCGGCCCCATTCTTCTTACGCAAATCGAGACGGATTCGCAAGATATTTCCGGACGCACTAGCGTAACGCTAACCGTACATGGCAACAATCTGCCGCCTTTGGGCTGTGTGACGCTGAACGGGAAAGCCGTTCCTACGACATGGCAGGATGAGCATACGGTAACGGCTAAAGTCGAAGGCAATTTGCTGAAAGCCGGCATTTGGGACATTCAAGTGAATGTGAGGGATTCTAAGGAAACGATCGTAGGCAAATCGAACACACTGCCGATTGAGATCGGCGGAAGATAATAGATTAGATAAAAAGGGCAGCTCCTTTCGTAGATAAATCTACTTGGGGAACTGCCCTTTTTTTTATCTTATAAACGATTAGAGCGTAATGATTTTACCGGTTGCTTCGGACTCGAACGCAGCCAGGATCACTTCCAGGGAGCGCTTGCCTTCTTCGCCGGAAATACGCGGCTTCGTGCCGCTCGCAATGCAAGACACGAACTCGTCGATAACGCCGCTAACCGTTTGCTTCTCGTTTGTCGCGACTTGGCCGACTTTATAACGCTCGACCGTGCCGTTGCGAAGCTCTACAATGACTTGATCGTTCGGGTCTGTATCGATTTTGATTACGCCGTTCTCACACCAGAGAACCGTGGAGTTGTCTTGGCCTTTGTAATACGTCCAGCTTGCAACGAGCGAGCCTGTAGCCCCGCTTTTCATGCGCAGCAAGCAAGTCGAGTTATCATCCACATCCGTGCCTTCTTTATGCAGGGTGCCTACGAATGCCGCCACTTGGGCAACCTCATCATCCAGCAGGTAGCGGATCAAATCCGATTTGTGTACGCCAAGGTCGCCCATCGCGCCCATAATCGCTTCTTCCTTGCGGAAGAACCAGCTCTCGCGGCCGTCCACGCTCCAGCCTTCCGGTCCTGGATGACCGAAGGAAGTGCGGAATGTCAGAACTTTCCCCAATTTGCCGGACTCCAAAATTTCTTTGGCTTTCACGTGCGGCGGCATGAGGCGTTGGTTGTGACCAACCATCAGGAATACGCCGTTTTTCTGAGCAGCCTCGATCATCGCATCGGCTTCTTCCGCTGAAGCAGCCATCGGCTTCTCCACAAGGACATGCGCGCCAGCGTTTGCTGCAGCAATGGATACTTCCGCGTGAAGATAGTTAGGCGTACAAACGCTTACGGCGTCTACTTTTTCTTCTTTCAACATTTCCTCGTAGCTGCTGTACGCTTTGCCGCCATGAAGCTGGGCATAGTGCTCTGCTCTCTCGATAATCGGATCTACGAAAGCAACAAGCTCAACATTTGGATTGAGTGCGTATTCCGGGATATGTCGATGTTTGGAAATGGAGCCGCAACCAACGACGGCCACTTTAATTTTACTCATGCTAGCAGTTCACTCCTCTGATTGGGTAGTTATTAGTTATTAGTTATGAATGTTCAAATAATGCTCTTTAACCCAGTTTAAGCTGTTTTCGATGCTTGTAAGCGGAGGTTTTTGACAGTGATCCTGTTCGACGACAAGCCATTCTACGCCTGCTTGCTCCGCAGCTTGGATGACTTGCTCAAGCGGAACTTCGCCTAATCCAAGCTCCAACGTAACCAGTTTGCCTTCCTCATCTTTCGAGAAATCCTTGAAGTGAAGAAGCGGCAGACGGCCTGCATATTTGGCAATGTAAGCGAGCGGATCTTGTCCGGCATATTTCACCCAGCATACGTCCATCTCCACTTGGATCGCGTCATTCCCCGCATACATGGCATCAAAGACGAACTCGCCGTCCACATGATGATGAAATTCGAAATCGTGATTATGGTATAAAAATTGCAAACCTTGTTTGCCGACTTCAATCGCAATTTGATTGCATTCATCAATCAGCGTTTTCCATTGTTCAGCGTTTTCACGCTCTTCGGCACCCACATACGGACAGATGGCATATTTCGCACCGATTGTGTGCAGGTAGTCAATTTCTCCTTGCAGGTTATTGCGGAATCTATCCAGGCTGATATGGCTTCCGACTGCTTTCAAGCCAAGTTCATCGAGCAGCTGTTTCATTTCTGCGGCAGGCTTGTCAAAATAACCCGCGAACTCGACGCCTTCATATCCCAGCTTGGCAACATGACGAAGTGTGCCTTCCACGTCTTTTGCCATATCATCACGAAGTGTATACAGTTGAACTGCAATTCCTAAACGTCCCATTTCATTCCCTCTTTTCTTGGATTCCAAATTATGCATGATTATAGCCTATGTAAACAGTATAACGGAACTTGGCTTATGATGACCATTCACGATATAATCAAAACATCTCTTATTTGGCTACGAAAGGTGAATGTGATGGACACTGAGCTGTTAACCTGCGGCTATTCTTTTCATATGGAACCGTTTAATGTGAGTACGAAATCCGGGCTGAATTCTTATCTTTTCCGTTTGCAGACTGAGGGTACTTGCGAAATTCTCGCGGATGGCCAAATGATTCGAATCGAAGCCGGCCATTTGCTGCTTTATAAACCGGGAGATCCCTACGAGCTTCGGATCGAGCATGAACCCGGCGGTAAAATTGCCAGCGGAGATTATTATTTATTTTGCAAAGGCGCATGGATCGATGCTTGGTGGAAACGCAGCCTGAAACAAACGTGCACACGGATTGATCTCGATGCGCGGCTCATTTCGCTTTGGCGCCAGCTTATTCTAGAGAAACGCAGAATGGAAGAGGAAAACCGCGAGCTTAGCGGCTACTTGCTGCAAGCGCTTTGCCTCTACGTGGAGCGGGCAGCAACCGAAACGGTCTCTTTGCAAGGCCGGCCTTTTACAGGGACCCGCATGAAACGATTCATCGAAGCCCACGCGACGGCTACTTTCAAAGTCGATGATGTGGCCGACCATGTAGGACTCAGCGTATCCCGCGCCGTTCATTTGTTCAAAGAATGCTTTGGCAAAACGATGATTCAATACGCCCTGGAAGTCCGGTTATCGAGCGCAGTAGAACGCATGCATGACAGCTCCATGTCCTTGGAACAAATTGCCTTAAGCTGCGGATTCGGCAGCTATCCTTATTTCCACCGTGCCTTCAAGCATCGATTCGGGATCTCGCCTAAGCTGTATCGCCAAAAAGATTCGCACAACTAACGGAAATTCACAAATTTTTCATGCGATTTCCTCGGAGTATGGAACTTTTTTGCCTGCTGATTCGTATATTTATAGACAACAAAAAACCCAGCAGTTTAATAGGACCGAAAACGAGGATTTAGTTTACATAGTTGAAAACAAATTTATGAAATGCCTGTTTGTTTCAAAATTGTAAAACTATTTTAAGGTTAAATTAATAATCCTCCTTTATGCTTAAAATATATCCAATTCCTAGGATGGTGAAAAACTATGAAAATGTTTATTACGATTCATAACAAACCCGTGCCTGTCTACTCCGATGAGAAAAATAAAAAGAAATTCAACTTATTGAAATCCGCTCTTGAAGCGAAGGTTATTAAAGGAAGAGCTACGATCAAGAAATGCTTGGACTCTATCATCAGTATTGAAATCGTTGGATGCGAAGCAATTTTGCACTCCTTCAACGAACGCGATTCGCTGGCGTTGTCGCTTTATTAAAAAAAGTACGGCTGGGGCTTTGGTCCCCGCCGTACTTTTTTTATATATACCGTTCTTGCACAACAGCCAGATGATGCTGAGCATGGCCCGCGATCACATACGCAAGCGCTCGTGCGGTGATGTCATACGTGCTTGCATTGCCCAGACGCGTCCAAGCGGAGTCCGCAATTGTTTTCAGCAGTGTGAACGTGGACTGCCGAACTGCTTGGAAATCTTGCAGCAAATCCGCAATCGGCATGTCGTCAAACGTCGTATTCGCAATAAATACATCCTGATCAAACCCAGGCAACTGCGTGGTATCACCGCGAGCGATCCGCAGCATTCGGTAGCTCATCACTCGCTCCGTATCGGTGATATGGCCCAATACTTCCTTTAGGCTCCATTTTCCCGGCGCATAGCGGTATAAGCTTTTTTCATCATCGAGTTTGGCAAATAACGCCGTAATTTCCTCTAGTTGATTTTGCAGAAATGCCGCGTAATCCCCGTCAGGCACTTTGCTCACATAAGCTTCATAATAAATCGCGTATTCCTCTTTTTCTGGTCGCTTCAGCATATCGCAGCAATCTCCCTTCCATCATCAGTCTATCTATGTAATAGACTTATCATAGCGGAAACTTAGCGAAATGAGAAGATGCTTTCCACGGCTTTCATCGGGATTTAACCGAATTTATACGTCATGCCATAGCCGCCTTTGGGATAGACCCAATCGATGTTGTGGGACGGGCAGGCAATCCGGCAAGTGCCGCATTCGATGCAGTTTTCATAGGCAACCGTCGTAATCTTAAGCTTCTTTTCCCACTCATACACATCGGAAGGACAAAAGAAGTTGCAATCCTTGGTCACGCAATTCAAACAAGTCTGTTTGTCTTTGATCACGAGGTGCGACTTGTCATCGCATTTGTAACGAATGGTAAACAGCTTATCGGAAATGTCACTTTGGCTCATCCGTTCATCGCCCTCCATCCCTTATAGCCCAGCTTCATCAGGTTTACGGTGCCGCCTGCGGCGTTTTTGATCAGCTTCATCGCCATCTTTTGCTTATCCCCTTTGGCGATGCCGTCCACGAGGAACATATTATAAGCAGCTTCGTTAAGCGCTCTGGGCAGCTTATCAAATAGCAGTTCAGGGTCCTGCTCCTTGAGGAATTGGTGCATGCCTTTATACTTCTGCAAATCTTTGTGTACAAAGGATTGGCGTATTTTTTGGTCATAGGCTTGCAGCGAAGCCGCCGAGTAATCGCCACGTCCCTTGGCCTCCACAATCGCTTCTCCAGCCAAGCGGCCGGAGGTCATCGCCAAATTGGTGCCTTCCCGATGGACAAAGTTGATGAGCTGCGCGGCATCCCCGCAGACGCACCAGCCATTTCCCGATAGAGGAGGAATAGAGTGAAAGCCGCCTTCGGGAATCAAATGCCCGGAGTACTCCTTCGTTTCTCCGCCCTGAATCAATTTGCGGATCATGGGATGCTGCTTCACCGCGTCCAACACCGCATAGGGCTTCACCTTTTTATCGCGCAAATGGTTCACCATCACGCCGACGCCTAAAGAAATGGTCTCTTTATTCGTATACAAAAAGCCCATGCCCGCCATGCCGAGCGACGTTTCGCCCATGAACTCGATCGTTACCCCTTCGTCGCCTTCAAGCCCGAAACGGTCCTCGATTTTCTCCTTCGGCAGCGCGATCACTTCTTTCACGGCCAGCGACACTTGGTCCGGCGTCCATTCTTTATGAATACCCATGGCTTTTCCGAGCAAAGAGTTTACGCCGTCGGCTATGACAACAACGTCCGCATACAAATCGCCGTCATCCCGGTCCGTCTTCACGCCAACCACTTTATCGCCTTCGCGGATGACGTCCAGTGCGACGGTTTCGTACACCGGGATCGCTCCGGCAGCAACCGCTTTATCGGCAAACCATTGATCAAATTTGACCCGTAAGCCGGTAAAACAGTTGTAAGGCTCCTTGTACGCCTCGTTGCGGTGCCCGAACGTCACCATAGACTCCTTACCCATCATCCAAATGCGCTGCTCCACAATGTACCTTTCCATCGGAAAGTTTTTCTCTTTCCAGAACTCGGGTACGAGCTCTTCAATTTGTTTCCGGTAGAGGACTCCTCCGAAAATGTTTTTGGCGCCGGGGAATTCCCCCCGTTCCAGGAGCACAACGGATAATCCGGCTTGCGCCATCGTTAATGCCGCTGCCGCACCGGCCGGACCTCCGCCAACGACGATCGCATCGAATTTTTCATTCATTTGGCCTCACTCCTTTCCAGCGTTGGTACCGAAGCGGAGACTTCCGCTGCTTGCTTGCCTAACAAGGTTCGGCGTTTTTTTACCTCTTGGGTAATCGCGGGAACCAGCTTAAACAAATCTCCTATCATGCCGTAATGGGCAAATTGAAAAATAGGCGCTTTCTCGTCTTTGTTAATCGCGACGACAACGTCCGCATTGCTCATCCCGACGGTATGCTGCACAGCCCCGGAGATGCCGATAGCGAAGTACAGCTTCGGTCGCACGGTCGCACCCGTCTGGCCGACTTGGTGCTCATGCCCGATCCAGCCCGCGTCGACCGCCGCGCGGGATGCGCCGACGACGCCGCCAAGCGCCTCCGCCAGCTCGGCGAGCAGTGCGAAAGGCTCAGGGCCGCCGAGTCCGCGGCCCCCGGCCACGATAATCTCGGCATCCTCGAGATTGAGCTTACCGGTTTCGTGCAGGAAGTCGAGCACCTGCGCGGCGATCTCTTCTTCCCGCATCGCTGCTTCGATGGGCACGATTTCGCCTTGGCGCGCCGTGTCCTTCGGCAGCGCCTGAAACACACCGGCGCGCGCTGTCGCCATTTGCGGCCGGTACTGCTTGCAGAGGATGGTGGCCATCATCTTCTCGGAAAAAGCCGGCCGGCTGGCCAGCAGCAGCCGCGACGGAGGCGGCTCCACGTCGAGCTGCGTCGTGTCGGCCGTCAGCCCCGTCGGCAGGTGCGTAGCGATGGCGCCTGCCAGGTCGCGGCCCGTGGCTGTCGCGCCGAACAGCACGATCTCGGGCTTCGCTTCCTCGATCAGCTTCAAGCACACCCGGCTGTAGGGCCGGGTTCGATAGGTGCGAAGCTCCGGCGCTTCGCAGAGATACACCCGGTCCGCGCCGTAGTGTACGGCTTCTTCGGCGAGGTGCGCTACATCCTCGCCGATCACGAGCGCCATGAGCGGCGCGTCCAGCTTCGCCGCCAGCTTCCTGCCTTCGCCCAGCAGCTGCCAGGATACCTTCTTCGCGGTGCCGTCCCGCTGCTCAACGACGATTAATACGCCCCGATATGCGGACCAATCGGGCATTGCCGCTTCCTGCTCCGCAGTTTGTTCACTAGCCATAGTAACTTCCTCCATTCGTTACGTGATTCTTCTCTGTCTGCTCCGCTTGCCGCTTGCGCACCTTCGCAAGTGCCTCCAAAGTCCTTGCTAGGACTCTTGCTAGGACTCTTGCTAGGACCAGTCAAGCAGCGTTTGCATGTCTTTCGTCATCAGCTTGTCAGCCAGTTGAGCCGCGGCGGCTTCCGGCGAATCGTACGCAATCATTTGGGTTTTGACCGCTTTCACTTCAGGCACCCATGTTTTGGCGACGATGGTCGGTGAGCCTTTGAGCCCGATTTTCGCCCGCTCCAAGTCAGGGAAGTCCGCCGTTGTCCACACCGTCGGCTTGTAGCGAGCCGCTCGAATCATACCAGGCAGTGACGCCCGTCTGACCTTGTTCAGTTCCTTCAGCGCCGTGATCAGCACCGGCATGCTTGTCTCTACTACTTCGATGCCATCCTCCAAAAGCCGGTGCACGCGCACTTTGCGCTTCTCTTCATCGACTTGAACCACTTTGTTTACATAAGTGAGCTGTTCCAAATCCAATCGGCAAGCAACCCCGGGACCTACTTGTCCCGTGTCGCCGTCCAGCGTTTGTTTGCCGCAAAAAACAATATCGACCGGCCCCCACGTCTCCGCGATTTTACGGATCGTCCGTGCCACCACGTACGAGGTAGCCAGCGTGTCCGCTCCGGCAAAACCGCGGTCCGTCACGAGCACCGCATCGTCCGCGCCGAGCGAAATGCATTCCTTCAGCCCCTTTTCTGCGGGGGGCGGTCCCATGGTGACGACTGTCACCCTTGCCCCGGTTTCATCCTTAATCCGCAGCGCCTCTTCCAGCCCGTGCATATCGTAAAAATTCACAATGCTGGGGACGCCTTGACGAATTAACGTGTTATTTTTCGGGTCAATGCGAATTTCTCTCGAGTCAGGTACCTGCTTGATACACACTACGATATGCAGCATCTCTGCACCCTCCTGTTTCTTCGGGGAACTTTTTGTTGCATCGTTTGACAAAACGGCGGCAATACTTGTCATCATTGTGAATTTTGTCACTTAAATGACGTGTGGAAATCGCTTTCACCGTTAGTTGCATAAAATTACTAGCCTACAACAATATATGCGAAAGGCTTTCTAATATGACGCTCATTTTGGGCTTGGACGGTCTGCGGGTACGGGTGAGGATTGAATGGCAGAGGGGGTGATTTCCGGGGGAG